>NZ_CP060713.1:2320562-2630285 GCF_014395785.1 Nocardioides mesophilus
CCGCGGGTGGCCGTGGACGTCGCGCAGCTCTCCGACGGGGAGAGCGTGCTCAGCCAGGGTCCCGCCAAGGTGACGCCCGCCTCCACGCTGAAGCTGCTCACCGCCGGGGCGGCGCTGGTGCAGCTCGGTGCCGACCACCGGTTCACCACCTCCGTGGTGCGCTCGGGGCCGCGGGGCCCGATCGTGCTCGTCGGTGGCGGCGACCCGTTCCTGGCCAGCCAGCCGGTGGACGACGCCGACGTCTACCCGCCCCGCGCGGACGTGCAGACGCTGGCCCGTTCCACCGCCCGGACCTTGCGGGCATCGGGCCGTGACCGGGTGCAGCTGCGCTACGACGCCTCCCTGTTCTCGGGGCCGCAGCTGAGCCCGCACTGGGGGGCGTCGTACTTCCCCGACAACGTGGTCACCCCGATCAGCTCGTTGTGGGTCGACGAGGGGCTGCAGCCGAACGGCTACCAGCGCTACGCCGACCCGGCGGCCGCGGCCGCGGAGGTCTTCGCCGACGCGCTGCGGGAGCGCGGGATCAAGGTCGTCGGACAGCTCCGCCCCGGGCGCGCGGCGCCGGAGAGCACCGAGCTCGCTGCCGTGCAGAGCGCCCCGCTGGGCCAGATCGTGGAGCGCGTGCTGCAGGTGAGCGACAACGAGGGGGCCGAGGTGCTCGCCCGGCACGTCGCGCTGGCCGCCGGTGCGCCCGCCACCTTCGAGGGCGGCGCCGCCGCGGTGCTCGAGACCCTGGGCGGGGTCGGCGTCGACGTCGCCGGCAACCAGACGTTCGACGGGTCCGGACTGTCCCGGGACGACCGGCTCCGGCCGGAGACGCTGCTGAGCCTGCTGCACGTCGCGGCGACCTCCGAGCAGCACCCGGAGCTGCGGCGGCTCCTGAGCGGGCTGCCGGTCGCCGGCTTCACCGGCTCGCTGACCTACCGCTTCGACACCGGCTCACCGCTCGGGCTGGGTGCGGTGCGGGCCAAGACCGGCACGCTCACCGGGGTGCACGGGCTGGCCGGTACGGTCACCACCCGGGACGGGGCGGTGCTGGAGTTCGTCGCCATCGCCGACCGGGTCGCGCTGCGGGACAACGCCACCGCCCAGGCGATCGTGGACCGGCTCGCGGCGGCGCTGGCCGCCTGCCGCTGCGCCGCCTGACGGGTCCGCTCCACCGGGCGGCACGTAGTGTCGTGCCATGGTGCGACGCTCGACGATGATCGACTGGGACCTGGCTGTGTCAGCCGCCTCGCGGATGGCTGGGCCGGGGCCCAACATCTCGCGTGCTGAGGCGGAGGACGCGGTCGCCGAGCTGCGCGGCGGCGCGGGGCTGTCCACGCCGCTGGTGCGCGAGTTCACCGGGCTGGTCGCCCAGGAGCGCACTGCGCCGGTCCTGGTCGTGGACCGCGCCGGCTGGATCCAAGCCAACGCCGACGGCTTCGCCCAGGTGCTCTCGCCGCTGGTGGACAAGCTCCAGCAGCGCAAGGGCGCCCCGTCCCCGATGGCGGAGGCCGTGGGGTCCCGGGTGACAGGCCTCGAGGTGGGCGCACTGCTCGGCTTCATGTCCTCGAAGGTGCTCGGCCAGTTCGACCCCTTCTACGGCCTCGACGACGCCGACCCGGCGGCCCCGGCCGGCCGGCTGCTGCTGGTGGCCCCCAACATCGTCCACGCCGAGAACGAGATGGACGTCGACCGGCGCGACTTCCGGCTCTGGGTGTGCCTGCACGAGGAGACCCACCGGGTGCAGTTCACGGCGGTGCCGTGGATGCGCGACCACATCAATGCCCAGATCGACGGGCTCGTCGGCGGCGTCGAGGTGGACCCGGCCCGACTGGCCTCGATGGTCGGCGAGGGCGCGCGCCGGATCGGTGACGTGCTGCGCGGCGACGAGGAGGTCTCGTTGCTCGAGCTGTTCTCCTCGCCGCAGCAGCGCGAGGTGCTCGACCGGATCACCGCGGTGATGTCGCTGCTCGAGGGGCACGCCGACGTCGTCATGGACGGTGTCGGCCCGGAGGTGATCCCGTCGGTGGCCGCGATCCGGCGCCGGTTCAACGAGCGGCGCAAGGGCGCCGGACCGCTGGACCGCGTGCTGCGCCGGCTGCTCGGCCTCGAGGCGAAGATGGCGCAGTACCGCAACGGCGCGGCCTTCGTCCGCGGAGCCGTGGACAAGGTCGGCATGGAGGGCTTCAACGCGGTCTGGGTCGGTCCGGAGAACCTGCCGAGCCGCGACGAGATCGGCGACCCCGAGGCCTGGGTGCGCCGCGTGCACGGCTAGGTCCGTGAGCCTGGATCCTGCGGTCGCCGCCGTACGCCGTGCCGTCCGGTCCGCGCTGGCCGGCCTGCCCGGACCGGAGGAGCCGTCGTCGGCCGGCGTCCCGCCGGTCCTGGTCGCCTGCTCCGGAGGTGCCGACTCGCTCGCGCTGCTGGCGGCCACGGTCTTCGAGGCCCGCGGGTCCCGGCGCGTGGTCGGGGTCACGGTCGACCACGGCCTCCAGGAAGGTTCCGCGGGCCACACGGCCCGGGTCGTGCAGCAGATGGCGACCCTCGGCGCCGACGAGACCGTCTCGGTCCGGGTGCGGGTGGAGCCGGCCGGCCGGGGTCCGGAGGCAGCAGCCCGGGAGGCGCGCTACGCCGTCCTGGAGGAGGTCGCCGGGCGCACCGGCGCGGCCGCCGTGCTCCTCGGGCACACCGCCGACGACCAGGCCGAGACGGTGCTGCTCGGGCTGACCCGCGGCTCCGGGGGCCGGTCGATCGCCGGGATGCGGCGCGGCTTCGGGCCGTTCCTGCGCCCGCTGCTCGACCTGACCCGGGCGCAGACCGAGGCCGCCTGCACGGCGCAGGGGATCGGGTTCTGGTCCGACCCGCACAACGACGACGACCGGTTCACGCGCAGCCGGGTCCGCCGGCACGTGCTGCCGGTCCTCGAGGCCGAGCTCGGCCCGGGCGTCGCCGCCACGCTCGCCCGCACCGCCGACCAGGTCCGGGAGGACGTCGAGGCGCTCGACGCGCTCGCCGACGCGGCCCGGCAGGAGGCCGCTGTCGCCGGCGAGCCCGGCGCCCTGGACGCCCGGGTGCTCGCCGGCCAGCTTCCGGCGCTGCGCCGTCGCGTGCTGCGACTGGCCGCACTGGCCGCCGGCTCGCCCGGCGCCGAGCTGTTCCGCGTGCACGTGCTGGCGATGGACGCCCTGGTGACCGACTGGCACGGCCAGCGCGAGGTGCAGCTGCCCGGGCACGTGTCGGTGCGGCGCAGCGGGGGCGTGCTGCGGTTCGCCCGCGGGCCTGTGGCAGGCTGAGCCGCATGGACGAGAAGGACATCGAGGGCGACCTGGTCAGCGTCCTCTACACCGAGGCCGACATCCAGCAGCGGCTCGGTGAGCTCGCCGCCGCGATCGAGAAGGACTACGAGGGCAAGGAGATCCTGCTCGTCGGCGTCCTCAAGGGCGCGGTCATGGTGATGGCCGACCTGGCCCGGCACTTCGGCCGGCACGTCGAGATGGACTGGATGGCGATCTCGTCGTACGGCTCGGGGACCAAGTCCTCCGGCGTCGTCCGGATCCTCAAGGACCTCGACACCGACATCAGCGGCCGCCACGTCCTGGTGGTCGAGGACATCATCGACACCGGGCTGACGCTCTCCTGGCTGATCTCCAACCTGGCCTCGCGCGGTCCGGCCTCGGTCGAGATCTGCACGCTGCTTCGCAAGCCCGAGGCCCAGCAGATGAGCGTGGACGTGAAGTACGTCGGCTACGACATCCCCAACGAGTTCGTGGTCGGCTACGGCCTCGACTACGCCGAGAAGTACCGCAACCTGCGCTCGATCGGCACCCTCGCCCCGCACGTCTACTCCTGACCGCCGGGGCCGCCGGAGCGCTCGGGCCCGGTCCGTCCCGCGCCGGGGCAGACCGCCGGGTTGGGTATTCGGCCTCCGAGACGGGACAATGGGGAGGTCGGCGGACCAACGGTCGTCGTTGGCGCTCGCGTGTACTTTCGTTACGCGGATCAGTTGACCTGGCAGGAGGGCGGGGCCCGAGCCCCGGGACATGGACGTTAAGCGAATTTTCCGCGGCCCCTGGTTGTGGATCGTGGTGGCTGTCGTGGGCGTGCTCGTCGCGCTGCAGTACCTCGCTCCGAACGGCGGGTACGACCAGATCGACACCTCGACGATGGTCAAGGACATCAAGGACGGCTCCGTCAAGGAGATCACGTTCATCGATGGCGACCAGGAGATCCGGGCCACGCTCGACGACGGCACCAAGGTCATCTCGTCGTGGGTCTCCGGCCAGCAGCAGAGCATCATCGCCGAGGCCCAGAAGCAGGTCGAGGCCGGCAAGATCGAGACGGCGAACTCCCAGAACCCGCAGCCCAGCCTGCTCGGCTCGATCCTGGCGACCTTCCTGCCGTTCGTGCTGATCATCCTGCTGTTCCTGTTCCTGATGAACCAGGTCCAGGGCGGCGGCGGCCGGGTCATGCAGTTCGGCAAGTCCAAGGCCAAGCTGATCTCCAAGGACATGCCGAAGACGACCTTCGACGACGTCGCCGGCTGCCAGGAGGCGATCGAGGAGCTCGGCGAGATCAAGGAGTTCCTCCAGGAGCCGGCCAAGTTCCAGGCCGTCGGCGCCAAGATCCCCAAGGGCGTGCTGCTCTACGGCCCGCCCGGCACCGGCAAGACCCTGCTCGCCCGCGCCGTCGCCGGCGAGGCCGGCGTCCCGTTCTACTCGATCTCCGGCTCGGACTTCGTGGAGATGTTCGTCGGTGTCGGCGCCTCCCGCGTCCGCGACCTGTTCGAGCAGGCCAAGGAGAACGCCCCCGCGATCGTCTTCATCGACGAGATCGACGCCGTCGGCCGGCACCGCGGTGCCGGCATGGGCGGCGGCCACGACGAGCGCGAGCAGACGCTGAACCAGCTGCTCGTGGAGATGGACGGCTTCGACGTCCGCGGCGGCGTCATCCTGATCGCCGCGACCAACCGGCCCGACATCCTCGACCCGGCGCTGCTGCGCCCGGGCCGCTTCGACCGCCAGATCGGCGTCGAGGCCCCGGACCTGGCCGGCCGCCACAAGATCCTGCAGGTGCACAGCCGGGGCAAGCCGATGGCCACCGACGTGGACCTGATGTCGGTCGCACGTCGTACGCCGGGCTTCACCGGCGCCGACCTGGCCAACGTGCTCAACGAGGCGGCGCTGCTGACCGCCCGGGAGAACTCCAAGATGATCGACGACGCCGCGCTCGACGAGGCCATCGACCGGGTCATCGCGGGGCCGCAGAAGCGCACCCGTCTGATGAGCGAGAAGGAGAAGCTCATCACCGCCTACCACGAGGGCGGCCACGCCCTGGTGGCGGCGGCGTTGCCGGGCACCGACCCCGTGCACAAGGTGACGATCCTGCCCCGCGGCCGCGCGCTCGGCTACACGATGGTGCTGCCCGACGAGGACAAGTACTCCCAGACCCGCTCGGAGATGCTCGACAAGCTGGCCTACATGCTCGGTGGTCGCGCGGCCGAGGAGATGGTCTTCCACGACCCGACCACCGGCGCCGGCAACGACATCGACAAGGCCACCTCGCTGGCCCGCGCGATGGTCACGCAGTACGGCATGACCGAGCGGCTCGGCGCGATCAAGCTCGGTGAGGCGCAGGGCGAGCCGTTCCTCGGTCGCGACATGGGCCACACCCGCAACTACTCCGAGGACGTCGCTGCGATCGTCGACGAGGAGACCAAGAAGCTGCTGAGCGTGGCGCACCAGGAGGCCTTCGACATCCTGGAGGAGAACCGCGACGTGCTCGACTCGCTGGTCACCGAGCTGCTGGACAAGGAGACCCTGGACAAGGCTGCGGTCGCCGCGGTCTTCGAGCCGCTGCGCCGGCGCCCGCTGCGACCGGCCTGGACCGGCTCCCCGGACCGCTCGCCGTCCTCGATCCCGCCCGTCGACGTGCCGAAATCGGCCTCCAACGGCCACCACCCCGGCACCGAGGCCGGCGTGATCCTGACCCCGCCGGGCAGCGGCGGCGACGTGCACGGCGACCCGGGCGTCTCTTCGTGACCACCCTCGACCCGATCACCCAGGCGCCGCGCGAGACGATCCCCGACTTCGACCAGGCGCGTGCCGAGGCCGCGGTGCGCGAGCTGCTCATCGCGGTCGGCGAGGACCCGGACCGCGAGGGACTGCTCGACACCCCCGCCCGGGTGGCCCGGGCCTACAAGGAGCTGCTCGCCGGCATGCACCTGAGCGCCGAGGAGGTGCTCACCACCACCTTCGACCTCGGGCACGACGAGCTGATCCTGGTCCGCGACATCGAGCTCTGGTCGATGTGCGAGCACCACCTGGTGCCGTTCACGGGCGTGGCGCACATCGCCTACATCCCCAACGAGAACGGCCGGATCACCGGGCTCTCCAAGCTGGCCCGGCTGGTGGACGTCTTCGCGAAGCGCCCCCAGGTGCAGGAGCGGTTGACCACCCAGGTGGCCGACTCGCTGATGCGGATCCTGGAGGCGCGGGGGGCGTTGGTCGTCATCGAGGCCGAGCACCTGTGCATGACGATGCGCGGGGTGAAGAAGCCCGGGTCCAAGACGATCACCTCGGCCGTCCGCGGCTCGCTGCGGAACCCGGCGACCCGCGCCGAGGCGATGAGCCTGATCACCGCCCGGCGGCACTGACTCCCGTCTGGGTCTCGCCGCGGTCGCTGTTCTCGCCGGTCCCGCCGCCTTCGGTGTGGTCGCCGGTCTCGCCCCGGTCGGCGTGGTCGCCGGTCTTACCGTGGTCGCGGCGCCCGCCGCCGTGCGGTGGCCGGGCGACCACCCGTCCCTCGACGTGCCACTGGGTCTCCGGCTCGGTGCCGGCCCGCTCCAGACCGTGTGACAGGCGCTGTGCCGGCCCGGGTTCCCCCTCGCCGAGCTCCTCGCGCAACGACCGCAGCAGCGGCGCCGGGTGCAGGGAGTAGCCCGGGAATCCGAAGTGCCTCTTGTCTGCGCCCGCGAGCAGTTCGAGCAGCGTCCGCACCTCGGCGAGCTCGGTGCTGTCGAAGCCGGAGGGCCGGTAGCCGTGCCGCTGCGCCGGCGGCGTCATGAGGAAGCCGAGCTCCTCCAGGGTCTCGGCGTCGTCCTGGACGAGCCGGCGGTAGACCTCCATCAGCAGCTCGCGCTTGCGCTCCTCGCCGAGGTGGTCCTTGGCCAGGATCGACCGGACGCAGGCGCGGATGCGGCTCTTGCGCGGCTGGAAGCTCGAGGGCGATCCGCTGGAGAGGTGCGCCAGCCACTTGCGGACGAACTCCTCGCCCGAGTAAGACTCGTAGTGGAGCAGCCGCAGGTCCTCGGAGCGCAGCGGCTTCACGCTGTGCCCCTCGTGGTCGACCACCCGGTGGATGCCCAGCCTCCGGTCGAGCGTCGGTCGCAGGCCGGGCTTGCCGCTGGTGTGTCCGTTGAAGTAGTCGCTCATCCGCGGTCGGCGTACGACCTCGAACGTGCTCAGCAGCCAGAGGTCGTCGCGGGACAGGGGGAACTTGAACCGGTCCACCGGGCCGTCCCACCGCGGCCGGCTGAGCGCCTCGAGCGTCTGCAGGCCCACCGCGGTCACGTCGTCGGGCAGCGACAGCAGCGACGCCTTGTCCACGTCGAGGCACTCGTCGCCGTCGAGGTGGACGAGCCACGCGACCCGGTCGAAGCAGCTGAGCACGGTATTGACCAGGTTCGCGTTCACGAACTGCCGGGTGTTCAGCTCGGAGGGGCGCTGGTCGGCCCAGTAGCCGGGGCCGGTCGGCACCGAGGTGACGTGCGGGGTCGCCGACAGCAGCGCCTGCACCTCCGGGTCCGCGTCGTCGACGAAGACGAACAGGTGGTCGGCGCCTGCCGCCAGGTTGCGCTCCACGAACGCCCCGACGTTCTCGGGGGAGTCCCTGACGGTGCTCACCGTGCAGACCAGCCCGGCGTGCACGCTCACTCCTTGCTCGGCCGCGCCGGCGCACGCGTGAGGGCTTCGGCGCGCACCATGACCATGTCGAACTCGATGACGCGCAGCGTCGCCGCGTGCCGCGAGACCGGGTACATGCCGGTGATCTCGAAGCCCTGCCGCTCGTACTCGCTGAGCTGTTCGGGTAGCCGGGGCATCCCGTCGTAGATCGGCACGCAGGCAACCTCGGACTGCATCGCGAGCACCTCGCCGATCCGATCGCCGGCGCCCCGGAACGTCTGCAGGTCGTAGCCCTGCGTGTCCATCTTGAGGTAGACCCGCGGCTGCGACAGCCCGGCTACGACCTCGTCGAGGACCCCGTCCAGACGGCGGATCTCGATCGTCTCCGGGGTAGGTGCCGTGAGCTGCTCGGTGAAGACCTTGCGGCCGAAGTCGCTGGCGGGCAGCAGCGAGCTCAGCCGCTTGCCGGGGGTGGTGTTGATCTGGGCGGTCGTGTTCGAGTCCCCCAGCGCATAGGGCAGCACCCGCCACTCCGGGTCGTCGGCCGCTGCGGCCTCGAGCAGCTCGACGAACTCCGCGACCGGCTCGAAGGAGACGATGCGGCCGGTGTAGCCGGCCGTTCGCAGGCGGCGGGCGTACTGACCGGCGTTGGCGCCGACGTCGAGGACACAGTTGATCCGCGCCTCCCGCAGCACGTGGGCGACGTGTTCCTCGGCAAGCCAGTTCCCCAGCCCCCGCTGGACCGCGCCCATGTGCGCGCGGGCCGCAGCCAGGTCCACCAGCAGCCCGGACCGGGCCTCGGGAGGGCCGACGCGGTGCCACTGGCGTCGCGGACCTTGCTGCACGAGCCAGGCGTCGTCGTCGAGGCGGCGCAGCCGCTGCCGGGTGTCGGTCCAGGGTGCCTGCACGAGCCAGGCGCCCAGGCCGATCGGGCGCACCGGGGTGCGTCCGCGGAGGCCGGACTTGCGCAGGAGGCCACTCAGTCTGTGAGGCATGCGCGTCAATCTACGGGAGGCCGGCCGGATAGGCTCGGCCCATGTTCGAGCGCCCGCCTCGGTACGTCGACGGCCTGCCGCGGCCCGACCGCTGCCTGGTGATGGGCGTGCTCAACGTGACCCCGGACTCCTTCTCCGACGGGGGCCAGTTCCTGGACCGGTCCCGGGCCGTCGAGCACGGGCTCGGGCTGGCCGCCGAGGGCGCCGACCTCGTGGACGTCGGCGGGGAGTCCACGCGCCCGGGCGCGGTCCGGCCCGGCCCGCAGGAGGAGCTCGAGCGGGTTGTCCCGGTGGTCGAGGCGCTGGCGTCGCAGGGCGTGCAGGTCTCCGTCGACACGATGCGTGCCTCGGTGGCCGAGGCGGCGGTCGAGGCGGGTGCGGTGCTGGTCAACGACGTCTCCGGCGGCCTCGCCGACCCCGAGATGTTCGGCACCGTCGCGCGGCTGCGGGCGGCGTACGTCCTGATGCACTGGCGGGCGCACTCGGCCACCATGCAGCAGCACGCGACGTACGCCGACGTGGTCGGCGACGTGGCCGAGGAGCTCCGCGGCCAGCTCGACAAGGCCGTGGCCGCCGGGATGGACCCGGCCCGGATCGCGCTGGACCCGGGGATCGGCTTCTCCAAGACCGGCGCGCAGAACTGGGAGGTGCTGGCCGGCCTGGGCAGGCTCCACGAGCTCGGGCTCCCGATCCTGGTCGCCACCAGCCGCAAACGGTTCCTCGGCACGCTGCTCGCCGGCGCGGACGGCGAGCCGCGCCCGCCGCTGCAGCGCGAGGACGCCACCACGGCCACCTCGGCGCTGGCCGCGGCGGCCGGAGCATGGTGCGTGCGCGCGCACCGGGTGCGGGCCACCCTGGACGCGGTCCGGGTGGCCGGCCGCTGGGCAGGCGCGGCCTCGTGAGCTCCGCGGAGGTCCACGCCGAGGTGGAGCAGGCGAACGCCGCGTTCTACGCCGCGTTCGAGAACGCCGACCTCGACGCGATGCGGGACCTGTGGCTGGAGGACCCGGAGACGCTGTGCGTGCACCCGGGCGCGATGCCGGTGCGCGGCACCCCCGCGATCAGCCGCTCCTGGGCGCTGATCATGGCCAACACCCCCTACATCCAGTTCTTCCTCACCGACGTCGAGGTCAGCGTGCTCGGCGGCGCACCCGCGGGCGGCCGCGCCGTGGCCTCGGTGACCTGCACCGAGAACGTCCTGACCGGCGACGAACGCGCTGGCACCGACGTGTTCGGCGGCGCGAAGGCAGTCGCGACCAACGTGTTCGTGCACGCTGAGGACGGCTGGCGGTTGTGGATCCACCACGCGTCACCGGTACTGTCGAGGGAGAACGATGACGACGCATGACAACCTCCGGGACGGCGGCACCGGTCACCCGGACCGGCTCTCCGTCCTCGGGATCGAAGCCGTCGGGCACCACGGAGTCTTCGACTTCGAGCGGCGCGACGGTCAGGTCTTCAAGGTCGACCTGACGCTCGGGATGGACACCCGCCCCGCAGCGCTCAGCGACGACTTGCAGGACACCGTCGACTACGGAAGCCTCGTGTCGGCAGTGAAGCAGGCGATCGAGAACGACCCGGTCGACCTGATCGAGACGCTGGCCCAACGCATCGCCGACGTCTGCCTCTCCGACCGGAGGGTGGGCTGGACCACGGTGACCGTGCACAAGCCGGATGCGCCCATCCAGGCGACGTTCTCGGACGTCGCACTGACGATCCATCGGAGCCGACAGTGACAGAGACCCCCAACCCGCACATCGTCGACACCGACACCCTGACCGGGGAGATGCACCCGATCCGGCGCTGCGTGATCGCGATCGGCTCCAACCTCGGCGAGCGGCTGAACAACCTCCAGGGCGCTGTCGACTCGCTGGCCGACACCCCGGAGGTCTGGGTGACCTCGGTGTCCCCGGTCTACGAGACCACGCCGCTGGACGCCCCCGAGGGCTCCGCGGAGTTCCTCAACGCGGTCCTCCTCGCCGACACCACGCTCTCCGCCCGCACCTTGCTCGAGCGGGCGCTGGCGGTGGAAGACGCCTTCGGCCGGGAGCGCACCGGCGAGTACGGCGCCCCGCGGACCCTCGACGTCGACTTGATCGTCGTCGGCGACCGGCGCGCCCACGACGACGACCTGGTGCTGCCGCACCCGCGGGCGCACGAGCGCGCCTTCGTGCTGGCGCCGTGGAACGACGTCGAGCCCGACGCCGAGCTCATCGACCACGGACCGGTGGCGGAGCTGCTGGCGAAGGCCGGCGCGGACGGCGTCTCCCGGAGAGACGACCTGGAGCTCTCCCTGCAGTGAGCCGCCAGACGGACCCCGAGGACGAGCCGGTCCCCGAACCCCCGGGTCCCGCCGGCCGGGTCGGCCCCACGCCACCGGGCCTGCTCCTGGGGCTCGCCCTCGCCGGCCTGGTGCTCGGCTGGCTGGTCCGACCGGCCTGCGTGCGCCTCGGCGTGCCCGCACCCCGGGTCAGCTGGCTGCCGGTGCTCGCCCTGCTGCTGGTCGCGCTCATCCTCGGCGCGGTCGCCTGGTCGACGTACCGCTCCCTGCAGAAGCGGGGTGAGCGTCTGGAGCCGCACCGCGCCGTCAACCGGTTGGTGCTGGCCAAGGCGTGCGCGCTGACCGGCGCGGTGGTGGCCGGCGGCTACCTCGGCTACGCGCTCAGCTGGGTGGGGCTGACCGACGCCGAGCTGGGTCAGCAGCGGCTCGTCCGGTCGCTGGTCGCCGGGCTGGCCGGTGTGGCGATCGTCGCGTCATCGCTGGTGCTGGAGCGAGCGTGTCGCATCCGTGACGGCGGTGACGAGAACCTACGCTGAGCGCATGGCCAGTCCTTCCCCGCACGACCTGCCGGCCCGGCCGCACCGTCGACGTCAGCGCAGCGTCCGCGTCACCGTCGCCGTCGCCCTCCTCAGCCTGGCCACCGCCGTCGTGGTCGTGGCCGTCCCCACCCAGTCGGTGCTCTGGCTGACCGTCGCCTCGGTCCTGGCGCTGGCGTGCGGCTGGGCGGCCGCCCGGATCGTCTACACCGAGCTCGTGCAGAGCCGTCGCGACGCCGCCACCGACCGCGCGGCGCAGGCGCAGGCCTACCGCAGCATGTTCGCCGAGCGGGCCACCGAGCACGCCGAGTTCACCACGGGGATGACCGACCGGCTGTCGCTGCGGGAGCGTGAGATCGCCGAGCTGACCTCCACGGTGGTCGCCGCCGAGATGCGAGCCGTCGAGGCCGAGTCCCGGGTCCAGCGCGAGGCCCGCCGCGCCAACGAGGCGTCCGAGCGTGCGAGCGAGGCGCAGTCGCGCGTCCACGAGCTCGAGAAGCTGGTCGAGGAGCTCGAGGTCCACCGGGCCGAGCAGTTCGACCAGCTCGCCTCCTGGGAGGGCTTCGAGACCGTCGTGGACCTGATGGCCTGGGAGCAGAAGGTCACCGCGGCCCAGCACGCGGAGCCGCAGCAGAAGCAGGCCTGAGCCCGCGGTCCACCCGGGACCCGCTGTCCGGAAGTCAGCCCGGTACGGAAGACTGGCTCGGGTGATGCCGACGAGCGACGCCCACGCCAGCGACCACCACGAACCGCAGAACCCCCGGCTGTTCCTGCCGGAGAGCACGCGGGCCCAGCTCCCCGAGGGATGGCGCGCCGACGCCCCCGACGAGCGCGACGTGCCCGAGCTGACCGCGCTGGCTCGGCGCCACGAGACGCGGGCCCGTGGCTGGGCGAGCTCCTCCGAGGAGGACCTGCTCATCGAGGTGTCGGAGCGGGGCTACCTGAACCGCGAGAACCTCGTCTTGCGCGACGCGGCCGGTGAGCTCCGTGGGTTCGCCAGCGCCCACGACCGGGCTGCGGGCCGGATGCTGCTGACCGTCACCGTGGACGACCGGATCGGCCCGGAGCTCGAGGACCGCGCCGCCGAGGCGCTCTTCGCGTGGGCCGACGAGGCCGCGAGGAGGATCGGCGCGGAGCGGGGCCTGGAGGTCCAGCAGATCGACTCGGGAGCCTTCGCCGACGACGATCGGCAGCACCGGTGGCTGCAGACGGCCGGCTTCGAGAAGGTCCGGACCTGGTGGCAGATGAGCCGGCCGGTGACGCCCGACGAGGCCGACCTTGACTCGGAGATCGGTCACGGTGTCCGGATCCGCCAGGTCGAGCGGCAGGGCACCGGGATGCCCTCCGAGGAGGACCTGCGGATCGTCCACGACGTCCTCGAGAGCGCCTTCGAGGACCACTTCAACTCCCACGAAGAGACCTTCGACGAGTTCGTCTTCCGGCTGCGCGAGGACCCCGGCCACCGCTGGGACCACTGGTGGATCGCCGAGGTCGTCCCGGACCCCGACGACCCCTCCTCCGAGCCCGAGCCGGCCGGGGCGCTGGTCGGCGTGGTCGCCGACGGCGAGCCCGCCGGGAGCTACGTGGAGTACATCGGGGTGCTCGCCAACGCCCGCGGCCGCGGGGTGGCGAAATCGCTGCTGCGCACGGTGATCGCCGACGCCGCGACCCGGGGACGCGACCGGGTCGGCCTCGAGGTCGACGCGAGCAGCCCCACCGGAGCCGAGGGGCTCTACGTGTCGATGGGCTGGACGACGAAGTACACGACCGAGTCCTGGCACAAGGACGTCCCGGTCACCTGACCCCCTCCACCCCGCCCCTGCCCCACCCACCCCCTGCCGAGTCGGCGCATCTGCAGCGTTGAACCCTGTCGAGTCGGCGCATCTGCAGCGTTGGACCCTGCCGAGTCGGCGCATCTGCAGCGCTGGACCCGGCCGAGTCGGCGCGTCTGCAGCAGCGATCTCCTGGTGCCGGGCGCCAGAGCTGAGGTCACGCCCTTTTAAATGTCGTCCGCGAATGCGGAGAGCCGCACACGTCAGGCTCCGGTTGCGCTGCAGTTGCGCCGACTCGGCGGGTTCTTGGGGTGCAGATGCGCCGACTCGGCCGGTTTTTTGGGCTGCAGTTGCGCCGACTCGGCGGGTTTTTGGGGTGCAGTTGCGCCGACTCGGCGGGTTTGGGGGTCGGTCAGGGGGTGGCGGGGTCGACGGCCACGGAGCGGCGCAGCGCGCGGTGCACGGCCGTGGGGGTGAGCACCCCGATCGGCTGCCCGTCGCGGGTCACGGCGATCCGGTCCTCGTCCTGGCGCAGCAGGGTGGCCAGGGCGTCCTCGAGGGAGTCGGTGACGGCGACCGAGTGGGTCGGTGACGACCCGTCGAGCGGCTCGAGGTCGGCGGTGTCGATCGGCGTGACCGCCAGGCGCCGCAGGCCGCGGGAGGCCCCCACGAAGTCGGCCACGAAGTCGTCGGCGGGGGCCCCGAGCAGGTGCGCCGGCTCGGCGTACTGCGCGAGACGGCCGCCGGCGGCGAACACCGCCACCATGTCGCCCATCCGAACCGCCTCGTCGATGTCGTGGGTGACCATCACGACGGTCTTGCCGAGGTCCCGCTGGAGCCGGAGGAACTCGTCCTGCAACCGGGTGCGCACCAGCGGGTCGACGGCGCCGAACGGCTCGTCCATCAGCAGCACGGGCGGGTCGGCGGCCAGGGCCCGGGCCACGCCCACCCGCTGCCGCTGCCCTCCGGAGAGCTGGTGGGGGTAGCGGCCGCCGTACTGCTGCGGGTCGAGCCCGACCAGCTCGAGCAGCTCGTCGGCCCGCGCCTTGGCCCGCGACCGGTCCCAGCCCAGCAGCGTCGGCACGGTCGCCACGTTTGCGCGCACGCTCTGGTGCGGGAACAGCCCGGTCTGCTGGATGACGTAGCCGATCCGGCGCCGCAGAGCCACCGGGTCGGAGTCGGTGATGTCCTCGCCGTCGATCAGGATCCGGCCGGCGGTCGGCTCGATGAGCCGGTTGATCATCTTCAGCGTCGTCGACTTGCCGCAGCCGGACGGTCCGACCAGCACGACGAGCGCGCCGGGGGGCACGTCGAGGTCGAGCTCCTGGACCGCCACCGTCCCGTCGGCATAGGTCTTGCCCACGCCGACGAGCCGGATCATCGGCTGTTCGCTACGGTCACTCATGTGGCTCCCTCGTCGAGCGTCCTGACGTTCGTGCACGGCACTCTCGCCGGCACGGACGCGCCCGCCGTGGCCGACAACTGCCTGGTGCGCAACGACTGGGTGTGCGGGGAGTACCTCCGCTCCCGCGCACCGCAGATCACCGACGCACTGGTGCAGCACATCTGGATCACCGTCGTCTCCGTGCTCCTGGGCCTGCTGGTCGCGTTCCCGCTGGCGCTTCTGGCCCGACGCTACCGAAGGCTCGAAGGCTTCGTGGTCGGGGCCACGACCGCGATCTACACGATCCCGTCGCTGGCGCTGTTCGCGCTGCTGCTGCCGTTCACCGGGCTGACCGCGACGACGGTGATCCTCGGCCTCGCGCTGTACTCCCTCACGATCCTGGTCCGCAACGTCATCGAGGGCCTCAAGGGCGTTCCCGAGGACGTCCGGGAGTCGGCGCTCGGCATGGGCTACGGCCGCCGCCGGATGCTGCTCGCCGTCGAGGTGCCGCTGGCGCTGCCGACGATCATCGCGGGGGTCCGGGTGGCCGCGGTGTCCACGGTCGCCCTGACCACAGTCGGTGCGATCGTCGGGTACGGCGGCCTTGGCAACCTGCTGCTGGAGGCCGTCGACAGCCGCTTCAAGGCCCAGGTCCTGACCGCCGCGGTGCTGTGCGTAGCGCTCGCGGTCGCCTTCGACCTGGTGCTCGTCGGGGTGCAGCGGGTGCTCACTCCGTGGGCGCGGACGAGGAGGGCCGGCTGATGCTCCAGAGCGTCCTGGACTGGCTCGCCGACCCAGCCACCTGGCAGGGGGAGAACGGCATCCCGAACCGGCTCCTCGAGCACGGTCTGCTCACGGTCACCGCGACGCTCGCCGCGGCCGCACTGGGTCTGCCGCTGGCGGTCTGGCTCGGCCACAAGGGGCGCGGCGGCACCCTGGCGATCAACATCTCCAACGTCGGGCGGGCGGTGCCGACCTTCGCCGTGCTGCTGCTCCTCGCCCTCGGACCGGTCGGCACGGAGTACTTCGGGGCCTACGGTCGCGCCGGGCTGTCCACGCTGGTGGCCCTGGTGCTCTTCGCGCTGCCGCCGATCATCACCAACACCTACGTCGGGATGCAGGGCGTCGACCGGGACACCGTGGAGGCCGCGCGGGGGATGGGCATGACCTCGACCCAGCTGCTCCGGTCGGTGGAGGTGCCGCTGGCGCTGCCGCTGATCCTGACCGGGCTGCGGCTGGCGATCGTCCAGGTGTGGGCCACCGCCACCATCGCCGCCCTGGTGGCCGGGCCGGGGCTGGGCCGGATCGTCACGCTCGGCTTCGTCCGCCAGGACACCGGGCAGGTCGTCGGCGGCGCGCTGGTGATCGCCGTCATCGCGCTGCTCCTCGAGGTGGGCATGGTGGCCCTGCAGAGGGTGCTCGACCCGGTCGCCCGGGCCCGTCGTACGACGGCCGCAGCGGCGGCCCTGGGTTCTGTCGGCTCCCGCCCGTAGGCTGTTCGCCGTGGGTGCCGCCGCCCGGGATCGACCCGGTCGGCGAAGTGCCCTCCGGACACGCGCGGCACGCCGCGGGACACAGAAGGTGGGAGCACCCCATGAGCATGAACACGCCTGTCGGTCGACGCCTCGGACGCCTCGCGGCGGTGATGGCGATCGCGCCGCTCGCCCTGCTCGGCGCCTGCGCCGGTGAGGACGCCCTGAACGCCGACTCCGGCAGCAGCGGCAGCAGCGGCGGCAGTGGCGGCGGCGAGGTCGTGGTCGCCGGCCAGAACTTCAGCGAGATGCAGATCATGACCGAGATGTACGCCGCCCTGCTCAGGGACGCCGGCTACGACGTCACGGTGAAGCTGGTGGAGAGCCGGGACGTCTACGCCCCGCAGATGGAGAAGGGCGCGGTCGACGTGTCCGCGGACTACCTCTCCTCGATGACGGAGTACCTCAACAAGCAGGAGAACGGACCGGACGCCCCGGTGGTGGCCTCGCCGGACACCGACGCCACCCTCGCCAAGCTCAAGGAGCTCGCGGCGCCGCGCGGGATCGAGCCCCTGCAGCCGGCCGAGGCCGAGGACGCCAACGCCTTCGCGGTCACCAAGGAGTTCGCGGAGAAGAACGACCTGAAGACCCTCAGCGACCTCGCCGCGCTCAACCAGCCGGTGACGCTGGCGGCGGCCGAGGACTGCTCGCAGCGCACCGACTGCGAGATCGGGCTGGAGAAGACCTACGGCCTCGACATCACCAAGGTGGTCCCGTTGGGCTTCGGCACCACAGGCACCAAGGACGCGCTCGCCAAGGGCGAGGTCGACCTCGGCCAGGTCGGCACCAGCGACGCGACGCTGGACCAGCTCGGTCTGGTGATCCTCGAGGACGACCAGAACCTCCAGAACGCCGAGAACCTCGTGCCGATGGTGAACAGCGACTTCCTCAAGGCCCACCCGGACGTCGCCGACGTGCTGAACGAGATGTCCTCGCAGCTGACCACCGAGGACCTGGCGACCATGATCGGCAAGGTCGACCTCGAGCGGCAGCTGCCCGAGGACGTGGCCACCAGCTACCTCCAGGACCAGGGTCTGCTGTAGCCAGCGGGGGCATGGCGACCGGATCGCCCTGCTGCGGTTATCCTGAGGCCTGCTGCGCCGGTCCACGCGAGTACGTCGACGTACGGCTGCCGGCGCCGTTGCAGCCGTACGCCCCGCAACTGTGGAGGACCTGACCAGTGTCACAGCCCGCCCAGGACCTACCCCCCGAGGTAGCCCTCACGCTCGAGGACCTCGAGGTGGCGCGGATTCCCGAGGACGTCTCGGCCGACCGACGGATCGTCCTGGTGGCCGGCTCCGGCCGCAGTGGCACCAGCCTGATGTCGGGCATCCTGAAGAGCATCGGGCTGCACGTGCCCGAGCCGGAGGTGGTGGCCGACAGCACCAACCCGAAGGGGTTCGGCGAGCCGCAGTGGGTGGTGGACTTCCACGACCTGCTGCTCCGGCGCGCGATCGTGCACCCCTCCGACGCCCGCCCGGGCGCCTGGTTCGACGCCGGTCGGGTCTCCGGCCGGGAGGCCTTCCGCGCGGACCTGACCACGTGGCTCGAGGAGCAGTTCGCGGTCGCCGACCAGCTGGTCATCAAGGACCCGCGGCTGGCCTGGTTCCTGAGCCTGTGGCGCGTGGCCGCCGTGCGGGCCGGTGCGTCCACCTCGATCGTCACGATGCTGCGGCCGCCGGCCGAGGTCGTGGCGAGCAAGAACAAGTACTACGGCGGGCGGCTGGGCGACATCAGCCGGTTGGCCGGCTGGACCAACATGATGCTCTACACCGAGCGGGCCACCCGGGGCTCCCGGCGGACCTTCGTGCGCTACCACGACCTCCTCGACGACTGGACGAGCACGATCGTGCGGGCGGGGGAGGAGATCGAGCTCGACTCGATCACCCACGCCGGCATCGACCGGATGAAGGAGGTCCACAACTTCGTCGACCCGGCGCTGCACCGCGTCCGGTCCGGCTGGGAGGACCTCTCGGTGCCGCAGCCGCTGCAGGAGGTCGCGGAGGCGACCTGGCAGCAGCTGAACAAGCTCGCCGAGCCCGGAGGCGACACCCCGGACGTGCGGGAGGAGCTCGACGGGCTCCGCCGCGTCTACGGCGACCTGTACGCCGAGGCCGAGGCGCTGACCAGCTCCACGGCCGAGGCCGCCGGCCCGACCTTCCTGCGCTCGGTGCGTCGGGCGCGGGAGCAACGCGCGGCCGAGGCCGTCGCGGCCGAGCTCGCCGAGGCCAGCGCGGCCCGCAGGGCGGCCGTCCGGGCGCGCGGGATCGCCGGGCGCGCCAAGCGCCGGCTCCAGGGCCAGGGCGGCTGATGGGCCAGCGCGACAACCTCCGGGTCCTGCACAACCTGGAGGGCAGGTCCGACTTCGACGTCGCCTGGCCGCGGGACCACCGCCGCCTCGAACCCGGCCTCACCTCGGTGCTCCGGGTGAAGAACGAGGCCCGGAGCCTCCCCTGGGTGCTGCCGCCGCTCTTCCGGGCCGTGCAGCAGGTCGTGATCGTGGACAACCAGTCCGACGACGGCACGCCCGAGGTGGCGCGGTCGGTGGCGGCTGCCTGTGGCGCCGCGGACCGGCTCACCGTGACGGAGTACCCCTTCGACGTCAGCCGCTGCGGCGCCGAGCACCTCGGCACCCCGGAGATGTCGGTCCACAACCTGGCCTACTTCTACAACTGGTCCTTCTCGCACGTGCACACGGCCTACTCGATGAAGTGGGACGGCGACATGGTGCTGACCGCCGAGGGCGTGGACACGATCGCCGACCTCGCCTGGCAGCTGGAGAACGTCGAGGCGGTCGTCTCGATGCCGCGGCACCCGCTGTTCGTGGAGAGCGACCAGGTCGCCTACCTCGACGTCTACATGATCAACGTCGAGGACTACGTCTTCCCGATGGGCGACGACTACCGCCACCACAAGGCCTACGAGTGGGAGATCCGGATGGTGCCGCGGCACGCCCGCCGGATGCGCCTGCCACAGGGCCTGTGCGTCGAGCTGAAGTACCTCGACAGCGACGAGTTCGACCACTGGGTCAGCCCGGAGGCGTTCGGCACCAGCTCCCGGACCATGCGCAAGCTGCGGGAGTGGGACGTCTTCCACGCGCTGCGCGAGGGCCGGGCCGACGAGGTCGAGGGGATCGTCCGCATCGTCGCCCCCGAAGGCGTGCACGTCATCGACCACGTCACCTCGACCTGGCTGCCCCGCCACGAGCGACCGATCGTGGTCCCGCTCGAGGAGCGGCCCGACAACGCGGAGTACGGCTCCGAGGACGACGCCGTCGGCGACGAGGACAACAGCCGCTCCTGACCGGGCCCCGCGGGCCGGAGGCGAGCGGTCAGCAGAGCGGAGGAGCGGACCGGCGCTCAGGCCTGCGCCGGCACGACCTTCGCGGCGAAGCGGGCCGCCAACGCGTCGGGGTCCAGGGTGCCCGCGACCAGCTGCTGGGTCGGCCAGTGCGAGACGTCGAGCCCGGACAGCTCCTTGAACCGCTCGAAGTCCTCGCGGTAGAGCTTCAGCAGCCCCTCGATGTCCGCTCCGGTCGGCGCAGTGCCCGGGACCAGCGGCTTGTTCTGCATGCCGTGGGGCAGCTCCGGCACCTCCCCGAAGCGGTCGAGCTCCAAGAAGTCGGTCAGCCGGTTCATCGCGCCCTCGTGGTCGGCCAGGAACGCCTTGAACTCCAGCACGTGCCACTGCTCGCGGTCGAACAACGAGAAGCCCCGCTCCAGCTGGGCGCCGTAGTAGCCGCGCACCACCCCCGAGCGCAGCCGGAAGCCGCCGACGTGCGCGCCCTCGGGATCTGCTCCTGCAGGCCGGGGGACGGTACTGGGTGAGGAACTCGGGCCAATCCGGCGCCGCCTTCGGCCAGCGGTCGACGACCATCATCCACTGCGAGAACAGCCGCTCCAGCGGGTCGCGGAAGATCGCGACCAGCTTCAGGTCCGGGTCGTAGCGTCGCATCCGCTCCAGGGCCTGCGGCCACCACAGGTACACCGGGGTCGCGTCCCCCAGCAGCCGCTGCCGACGGCTACGCCGCGGCGCCACGTAGTCGGAGAAGTCCGGGTTCGCCCAGTCCTTCGCCTCGTCGTCGAAGTAGTGCAGCTCCTTGCGCGGTGCCCGCAGCACCTGCGGGTGCCGGCTCAGCAGCCCGGACAGCGACGTCGTCCCGGACTTCTGGGTGCCCACGATCGAGAAGCCGTAGCGGAGCACGCCGAGCTCCCCCGACCGCTGAGACTGCTCGGGCTCCATCCGACTTCCTCCCTGCGCCTGCATCGGTGCCGGCACCCTGCACCGACATCGAGCGAGAGGTTACACGGGGCCGCTCAGGTCCTCACTTGTCGACGTCGCCTACGACGAAGAACATCGAACCGAGGATCGCCACCATGTCCGCCACCACGCAGCCCTCGAGCACCTCGGGCAGCACCGCGATGTTGTTGAACGACGCGGTGCGCAGCTTTATCCGCCACGGGGTCTTCTCCCCGCGCGAGACCAGGTAGTAGCCGTTGATCCCGAGCGGGTTCTCCGTCCAGGCGTACGTCGACCCCTCCGGCGCCTTGAGGATCTTGGGCAGCCGGACGTTCACGGGGCCGGCGGCGATCGAGCGCAGCCGGTCCACGCACGCCTCGACGAGGTCCAGCGAGACCTGCACCTGGTCCAGCAGCATCTCGAAGCGGGTATAGCAGTCCCCGTCCTCCCCGGTGACCACCTGGAGCACGCCGTCGGCGCGGAGCTGGTCGTAGGCGAGGTACGGCTCGTCGCGGCGCAGGTCGAAGTCCACGCCGGCGGCCCGGGCGATCGGGCCGGAGACGCCGTACGCCTCGATCAGCGCCGGTGAGATCACCCCCACCCCGCGGGTGCGCGCCCGGAAGATCTCGTTGCCGAAGATCAGGTCCTTGATCTGCGGCATCCGCGAGCGGACCGCGGCGGTCGCCTGGTCGACCCGGTCCAGCCAGCCGGCCGGCACGTCCTCCTTGAGGCCGCCGACCCGGTTGAACATGTAGTGCATCCGGCCGCCGGAGACCTCCTCCATGACCGCCTGCAGCGTCTCCCGCTCGCGGAACGCGTAGAAGATCGGGGTGATCGCGCCCAGCTCGATGGGGTAGGAGCCCAGGAACATCAGGTGGTTGAGCACCCGGTTCAGCTCGGCCAGCATCGTGCGCAGCCACACCGCACGCTGCGGCACCTCCATGCCGAGCATCCGCTCGACGGCCAGCACCACGCCCAGCTCGTTGGAGAACGCCGAGAGCCAGTCGTGCCGGTTCGACAGCACGATGATCTGCCGGTAGTCGCGGACCTCGAACAGCTTCTCCGCGCCCCGGTGCATGTAGCCGACCACCGGCTCGCAGGCGGCGATCCGCTCGCCGTCGAGGGTCAGCCGCAGCCGGAGCACGCCGTGCGTCGCAGGGTGCTGCGGGCCGATGTTGAGCACCATGTCCTGCGTGGCCAGTCCGGGGCCGCCGCCGCGCTCGTGGCCCCCGAAGGAGTCGGAGAAGCCTGCGGCGCCGGCACCGATGCCGACCACCAGCTCCTCGCGTCCTTGACGGCTCACGCGGCTCATCCTTGCACGTACGCTCGGGTCGTGGACGACCTCTTCGCGCCGCCCGGCACGCCATGGCGCCGTGTGTCCCCGGCGCTCGGCCGGGTGCGCAGGATCGTGCTCGCCGGCGTCGTCGGCGGTCTCGCCGTGGCGGTGCTGCTGCTGGGCTGGCTGGGGCCGCTGCCGGGGCTGGTCACGTGGCCGGTGCTCGGGCTGCTGGTGCTGGTGCTGGTCGGCGGCTGGGTGTTCGTCGGCCGCAGCGTGGCGCGCTGGGGCTACGCCGAGCGCGACGAGGACCTCTACATCACCCACGGCGCCTGGGTCCGGAGGCTGGTCGTGGTGCCCTACGGGCGGATGCAGTACGTCGACGTGCACGCCGGCCCGCTCGACCGGGCCTTCGGCGTGGCCACCGTGCGGCTGCACACCGCCAGCCCGGCGACCTCCGCGCACGTCCCCGGGCTGCCCGCCGACGAGGCGGCGCGGCTGCGGGACCGGCTGACCTCGCTGGGCGAGGCGCAGGCGGCCGGGCTGTGAGCGAGCCGGAGCCGGTGGCCCCCGCGGCGGCGCCGGTCGGGCACGAGCCACGCCGACTCTCGCCGATGACCCCGCTGGTCCGCGGCGGGATCTACCTGGTCGCGCTGGTCGCCACCACCTGGGACGACCTGCTCGCCGGCCGGCTCGGCCCGATCGCGCTGACCCTGATCGCGGTGCTGGCCGCCGGGATGGTCGCCGGCTACGCGTCCTGGCTGCGCACGAAGTACTGGATCGAGGACGACGAGCTCCGCATCGACACCGGGGTGATCTCCCACCAGTCCCGGCGGATCCGGGTCGACCGGCTGCAGGGCATCGACATCGTCCAGCCGTTCCTGGCCCGGCTGTTCGGGCTGGCCGAGCTCAAGATGGACACCGCCGGCGGCAGCCGCGAGGGCTCGCTGGCCTTCCTGCCGCTGGCCGAGGCGCACCAGGTGCGCGAGTCGCTGCTGGCCCGCCGCGACGCCGTACGCCGGGCCGCGCCGGCCGGGACGGAGCCGCCGGTGCCCGGTGCGCTGCCGGCCGCGCAGCGGGGCTGGCAGCCACCCGACCACGACATCGCGGCCCTGGACCTGCGCACCTTGGTGCTGAGCAGCCTGCTCTCGCTGGGCACGATCGCGGCGGTGGCCGGCGCGGCGTTGCTCGGGGTCGCCTTCGCGTTCCAGGGCATGGCCGTGGTCGCGCCGATGGTCCCGGTGGTGGTCGGCTTCGTGCTGGTGCAGCTGCGCCGGCTCTCGGGCTACCACGGCTTCACGGTGTCGCAGACCAGCGCCGGCCTGCAGGTGCGCCGCGGACTGTTCGAGCGGACCACGCAGACCATCACCCTGGCGCGGGTGCAGGGGGTCGTGGTCAGCGAGCCGCTGCTGTGGCGGCGGCTCGGCTGGGCGAAGCTCGACGTGTCGGTGGCCGGCTACGGCGGCGGGGCGGAGGCCGAGGGCGGCCCGTCGGCCACCACGGTGATGCCGGTGGCCCCGCGGGCGGTGGTGCTCGAGCTGGCGCGGCACCTGCTGCGCGGCCGGCCCACGCTGCCGGTCGACGACGAGCAGGGCTCGCTGCAGGTCGACCCCGACGCCGTACCGCTCACGTCGCCGCCGCGACGGGCGCGGTGGCTGGACCCGGTCGGCCGGCGGTTCCTGGCCGCGGGCATGGGCGCGGACCTGGTCGTCTCCCGGGGCGGCTGGCTCGTGCGGCGAACCCACGCCGTGCGGCACGCCCGGGTGCAGTCGCTGCGGATCCGGCAGGGCCCGGTGCAGCGCCGGCTCGGACTGGCCGACCTGGTCCTCGACAGCCCGCCGGGGCCGGTGTCCGTGCGGCTGCAGCACCGGACGCAGGCCGAGACCCGCGAGCTGCTGGAGGCGGCGGTCGTGCTCGGCAGGAAGGCGCGCTTGGCCGCTCTGGAAGGGTGAACGCCATGAGCGCGCCCCGACCCCTGACGAGCCGGATCGCCCACGACTACCCGGTGGTCGCACCGGTGCTCGGCGTCGTCGTGCTGCTGCTCACCTGGGGCCGCGACCTCGGCGCCGTGCCGGTGGCCGTGGTCGCCGTGGTCCTGGTGACCGTGGTGCTCGCGGCCGTCCACCACGCCGAGGTGATCGCCCACCGGGTCGGCGAGCCGTTCGGCTCGCTGGTGCTCGCGGTCGCGGTCACCGTCATCGAGGTCGGCCTGATCCTGACCCTCATGGTCTCCGGCGGCGACAAGACCGCGACGCTGGCGCGGGACACGGTGTTCGCCGCGGCGATGATCACCATGAACGGCATCGTCGGGCTGTCCCTGGTCGCCGGTGCCCTGCGCCACGGCGTGCCCCGGTTCAACGCGGAGGGGGCGGGCTCCGCGCTGGCGACGGTGCTCTCGGTCGCCACGCTGAGCCTGGTGCTGCCGAACTTCACCACCAGCTCGCCCGGGGCCCAGTTCTCCGGCCCCCAGCTGGCCTTCGCCGCCGTCGGGTCCGCCGCGCTGTGGCTGATATTCGTGCTCACCCAAACCGGCCGGCACCGCGAGTTCTTCCTGCCGGTCACCGACGACCTCGACCCTCCCGGGCTCGGGCCCGACCTGCAGGACGAGCTGGCCGCAGCCGAGGAGGCGGGCACCCCGACCCGGCGGCGGGCCCTGGTGAGCCTCTGGCTGCTGCTGCTCGCGCTGGTCGCCGTGGTCGGGCTCGCCAAGGTGGAGTCCCCGGCGATCGAGGACGGCGTCGCGGCGGCCGGCTTCCCACAGTCCTTCGTGGGGGTCGTGATCGCGCTGGTGGTGCTGCTGCCCGAGACGCTGGCCTCGGTGCGGGCGGCCCGCCGGAACCTGATGCAGACCAGCCTGAACCTGGCCTACGGCTCCGCGATGGCCAGCATCGGGCTGACGGTGCCCGCGATCGCGGTGGCCTCGATCTGGCTCGAGGGGCCGCTGGTGCTCGGCCTCGGCCCGGTGCAGATGGTGCTGCTGCTGCTCACCGCGGTGGTGAGCGTGCTGACCCTGGTGCCCGGTCGCGCGACCCGGCTGGAGGGGGCCGTGCACCTGACGCTGTTCGCCGCGTTCGTGTTCCTCTCGATCAACCCGTGAACGGCGCGGCGACGTCACCGACCGCGGTGACGATCCAGCTGAAGTCGCCGAGGCCGCCGGCCGCGGTCAGCTCGGCCGCCTCGCCGGCCCGGGAGAGCGCCCGGACGTAGCCGGCCGGGTCCTCGGTCGCCGTCGCCAGGTCGGGCCGGGCGCCCGAGACCCCGAGGGCGCGCAGCGCCTCCCGCTGCGGCAGCACCGTGGCGCCGACCAGGTCCGCGACCGCGTCGACCGCCACGTGCGCGGTGACGTCGCGGGAGCCGTCGGGCAGCACCTGCGCCTCGCGCCCGTCGCGGTAGGAGCGCAGCGAGCCCAGCGGCGGCCGGGTGTCGCGGGTGTGGCCGTAGTCGACGGCGACGGCGAGGCCGCGCGTCACCCGGCGTACGACGTCGGCCCAGGCCGCGTCCCGCGTGGTGCCGACCTCCGCGCGGGTGCCCGGTGCGGCGGGGGACAGCGGCCACCAGCGCTCGCACCAGGCGGCCAGCGAGGCGGGGACGGAGTCGTGGTCGAGCGGTCGGCCGAGGGACTCCTCGCCGGT
The DNA here is from genome assembly GCF_014395785.1 of Nocardioides mesophilus. Lineage (GTDB taxonomy): Bacteria > Actinomycetota > Actinomycetes > Propionibacteriales > Nocardioidaceae > Nocardioides_B > Nocardioides_B mesophilus. Next base: position 2,346,096 of record NZ_CP060713.1, read on the forward strand.
GCGCGGGTCGACGTGCACCACGTGCGCCCGGCCCGAGGGGGCCATCTCCACGACGTGGCAGGGAATGTTGTCCAGCCACTCGTTGGCGATCATCAGCCCGTCCACGGACTCCGGCAGCGCGGTCGTCCAGGCCACCGCGTCGGGCAGCCCTGCGGGTCGGCGGGCGACCTCGACGCCGAGCAGCTCCAGGTCCGGGGCGAGCGCGTGCACGGCGGCCAGCAGCTCGCCCCGGCCGGCGCCGATGTCGACCACCGTGTCCAGGCCGGCGTCGCGCACCAGCCGCACCACCGCCTCGGCGAACCGGTTGGAGGTGTGCACGGAGGTCCGGAAGTGCGCTGCCGGCGACTCCCGCCGGAAGAACCCGTCGGGACCGTAGAGCGCCGCGTCCCAGGCGGTCTTCCAGGTCGGGGCGTCGGTCGGAGGTGGCTCGGGGCGCATCCCAGGCATGCCGAGCGGGGTGAGGCTGCTCATTCCCGCCAGGCTACGACCCCGCGACCGGCCGGCCCGCGGCCCGCCGTACGACGGACGCGCCGGGGGCCGCCTTGTGACGCACGCCACCGGCCCGGGGGTCTACCTGTCCGATATGAACCGACGTAGGCTCGAGGGGCACACAACAGTCCAACGTCCGGTACCCGAACCCGCAAGGGAGGGACTGGAACGAAAGGCCCGTGATGATGCAGTCCCCCACGACCCGTGTCGGCGTCGTCGGAGCCGGTCGAGTCGGCGCCGTCCTCGCGGCGGCCCTGCGCGAGAGCGGTCACGAGATCGTCTCCGTCGCCGGGGAGTCCGCCGCCTCCCGCACCCGCATCGAGACCCTGCTGCCCGGCGTCCGGGTGGACAAGCCCAGCGCGGTGGCCCGCTCGTGCGACCTGCTGCTGCTGACCGTGCCCGACGACATGCTCGGCAACGTGGTCAGCATGCTGGCCGCGTCCGGGGCGCTGCGGGCCGGGCAGTACGTCGTGCACACCTCCGGCAAGCACGGGCTGGGCGTGCTGCGACCGGCGGCCGACCTGGGCGCGCACGTGCTCGCGATGCACCCGGCGATGACGTTCACCGGCACCGACGTGGACCTCGACCGGCTGCCCGGCTGCCGGTACGGCGTCACCGCCGCCCCGGACACCCGGGTGCTGGCCGAGGCGCTCGTCGCCGACCTCGCCGGCCAGGTGGTCTGGGTGGCCGAGGAGCACCGGGTGCTCTACCACGCCGGTCTCGCCCACGGCGCGAACCACCTCGTCACGCTGGTCAGCCAGGCGATGGACCTGCTGCGCGACTCCGGTGCCGAGGACCCGGCCGGCACCCTGCGGCCGCTGCTGACCGCGGCCCTCGACAACGCGCTCTCCTACGGCGACGCCGCGCTCACCGGTCCGATCGTGCGAGGTGACGTGGAGACCGTGCGGGCCCACCTCGCCGACCTGGCGAGCACCCGCCCGGACACGCTCCCGTCGTACGTCGCCATGGCCCGCGCCACCGCGGACCGGGCCGTCGCCGACGGGCGGCTGCTGCCGATCCGGGCCGCGAAGCTCGCCCGGATCCTCGACGACGCGCTGGTGCGCGCCGGGACCCGCGGGTGACCCTCCGGCTGGTCCGCACCCGCTCCGAGCTCGACGAGGCGCTGGCCGGCCCCCGCGCCGGCGGCGGCCGGGTCGCCCTGGTCCCCACGATGGGCGCGCTGCACGCCGGGCACGCGGCGCTGATGGCGCAGGCCCGGGAGCGGACCGGACCCGACGACGTGCGGGTGGTCTCGATCTTCGTGAACCCGCTGCAGTTCGCGCCCGGGGAGGACCTCGACCGGTACCCCCGCACCCTGGAGGCCGACCTCGAGGTCTGCCGGGCCGAAGGCGTGGACGTGGTGTTCGCACCGTCAGTGCAGGAGGTCTATCCCGGCGGCGAGCCGCAGGTCACCGTGGACCCCGGGCCGCTCGGCTCGGTGCTCGAGGGCCGCAGCCGGCCCACCCACTTCCGCGGCGTGCTGACCGTGGTGGCCAAGCTCTTCGGCCTGGTCCGGCCCGACCGCGCGGTGTTCGGTCAGAAGGACTACCAGCAGCTGGTGCTGATCCGCCGGATGGCCGCCGACCTGTGCCTGGGCGTCGACGTCGTCGGTGCGCCGACGGTCCGCGAGGCCGACGGCCTCGCGCTCTCCTCCCGCAACCGCTTCCTCGACGCCGGGCAGCACCAGGTTGCCCTCGCCCTGTCGGGCGCCCTGGAGGCGGCGGTCCGGGCCGCCCCGCGCGGCGCCGTCGCGGCGCTGACCGCCGCCCGTGCGGTGCTCGACGACTGCCCCGGGATCGCGCTGGACTACGTCGAGGTCACCGGCGCCGACCTCGGTCCGGCGCCGGCGACCGGGAGGGCCGGGCGCTGGTCGCCGCCCGGGTCGGCACCACGCGCCTGATCGACAACGTGCCCCTGCACCTCGGCGCCGCCCCGGGTGACCAGGCCCGCCCCTGATGCTGTGCGCGGGGCTCTCCGGGGTGACGCAGCGGGCTGCCGGGCACCGGACCGGCCCGGGGATGGCGCTCCCACCCCTGCGGTGCCCGCGGCTCAGTAGTCTCCTCGGGTGAGCACCCTTCCGTCCCGGCTCGCCGCCCCGCGGCCCGGCTGGACGACGTACGCCGACGTCGTCGTCATCGGCTCCGGGATCGCCGGCCTGACCGCGGCCCTGCAGGCCCGTGCCGCGGGGTCGGTGATGGTGGTGACCAAGGACCTGCTGTCGGCCGGCTCCACCCAATGGGCGCAGGGCGGCATCGCGGCGGCGCTCGGCCCGGGGGACACCCCCGAGCAGCACCTGCACGACACGCTGGTGGCCGGCGCGGGGCTGTGCGACGAGGACGCGGTGCGGGTGCTGGTCACCGAGGGGCCGGAGGCGGTGCACGCGCTGATCGCGCTCGGCACCCAGTTCGACCACACCGCCGCCGGGGAGCTGTCGCTGACCCGCGAGGGCGGCCACCTGCGCGACCGGATCGCTCACGCCGGCGGCGACGCGACCGGGGCCGAGATCCAGCGGGCGCTGGTCGCCGCGGTGCACGCCGCCCCGGACATCGAGGTCATCGAGCACGCCCTGGTCCTGGACCTGATCCCCGGCGTCGGCGGCGGGGTGGCCGGGGTGACCCTGCACGTGATGGGCGAGGGGCAGCGCGACGGCGTCGGGGCGGTGCTCTGCCGCGCGGTGGTGCTCGCCTCCGGTGGCCTGGGGCAGGTCTACTCGGCGACCACCAACCCGCCGGTGGCCACCGGCGACGGGATGGCGCTCGCGCTGCGCGGCGGCGCGGTGCTGCGCGACCTGGAGTTCGTCCAGTTCCACCCCACCGTGATGTGGCTGGGGGCGGAGTCGGTCGGCCAGCAGCCGTTGATCTCCGAGGCGGTGCGCGGCGAGGGCGCGTTCCTCGTCGACGACGCCGGCACCCGCTTCATGACCGGCCAGCACCCGCTGGCCGACCTCGCCCCGCGGGACGTGGTGGCCAAGGCGATCATGCGCCGGATGCGCGAGAGCGGCGCCGAGCACCTGTGGCTGGACGCCCGGCACTTCGGCGCCGAGAAGTGGCAGCGCCGGTTCCCCACGATCCTGGCCACCTGCCGCTCCCACGGGGTGGACCCGGTCACCGACCTGATCCCGGTCGCCCCGGCGTGCCACTACGCCTCCGGGGGCGTCGCGACCGACCTGCACGGGCAGAGCTCGGTGCCGGGGCTGTTCGCCTGCGGCGAGGTCGCCTGCTCCGGGGTGCACGGCGCCAACCGGCTGGCCTCCAACTCGCTGCTCGAGGGCCTGGTGTTCTCCCGGCGGATCGCGCTGCAGCTGCTGGAGGGGCTGCCGCCACGCCGCGAGCCGGCCGCCGACCCGCGGGTCGAGGGGCTGGTCCCCGGGTCGCTGCGCAGCGACCTGCAGCAGGTGATGACCGAGCGCGCCGGCGTGCTCCGCTCCCGCGACGGCCTGGCCGACGGGGCCGAGGCGCTCGACCTGCTGGCGGGGAAGGTCGCCGACGAGGCCGGGGTGGACGCCTGGGAGACCACGAACCTGCTCACGGTGAGCCGGGCCCTGGTCGCCGCCGCCGGCGCCCGCGAGGAGACCCGCGGCTCGCACTGGCGCGAGGACTTCCCCGAGACCGACGACGTCGCCTGGTCGCGGCACCTCGACGTCACGCTGGTCGAGGGCGTCCCCCGGCTGGCCGGCAGCCCGCTGCGACCTGACCGCACCGACCGCACCGACCGCACCGCAGGAGGCACCCCGTGACCGCTCCGGTCCGCACCCCGTTCGAGTCGCTGCCTCCGGCGCTGGTGGAGGTTCTCGCGGCCGCCGGGCTGGACCCGGCCGCCGTCTACGCCGGCGTGGTGGCGGCGGTCGCGGAGGACCTGCCCGGCGAGGACGTCACCAGCGAGGCGACGATCCCCGCCGACGCGGTCGCGAACGCCGACCTGGTGGCGCGCGCCGACGGCGTGGTGAGCGGCCTGGCGGTGGCGGAGCTGGTGTTCGTCCACGTGGTCGGTCCGCGGGTCCGGCTGACCCCCCACGTCGAGGACGGCGACGCCGTACGACGTGGCGACGTGCTGCTCACCGTCCAGGGCCCGGTCGGCCAGCTGCTCACCGCCGAGCGGACCGCGCTGAACTTCCTCTGCCACCTCTCCGGGGTCGCCACCACCACCGCGCGCTGGGTGGCCGCCGTCGAGGGCACCGGCGCCAAGGTCCGCGACACCCGCAAGACCACGCCGCACTTCCGGGCGCTGGAGAAGTACGCCGTGCGCTGCGGCGGCGGCGTGAACCACCGCGGCAGCCTCTCCGACCAGGCGCTGGTCAAGGACAACCACGTGCTCGCCGCCGGCGGGGTGGTGCCGGCGTACCGCGCGGTCCGCCAGCGCTACCCCGACCTGCCCGTCCAGGTGGAGGTGACCACCCTCGAGCAGCTGCGCGAGCTGCTCGAGCAGGGCGTGCAGCAGATCCTGCTCGACAACATGAGCACCGAGCAGACGCTCGAGGCGGTCCGGATGACCGCGGGGCGCGCCACGCTGGAGGCCTCCGGCGGGCTCGGCATCGACCGGGCCCGCGAGGTCGCCGCGACCGGTGTCGACTTCCTCGCGGTCGGGGCGCTGACCCACTCCGCCCCGGTCCTCGACGTGGCGATGGACCTGCGGGACGCCTGATGCTGCTCTGTGCCGACATCGGCAACAGCCACACCACGCTCGGCCTCCTCGATGACGGCGACGTCGTGGACCACTGGCGGGTGGCCACCGACGAGCGGCGCACCGCCGACGAGTGGGGGGTGCTGCTCCGGGCGCTGCTGGGCGACTCCCCGGTCGGTGAGCCGGTGCGCGGCGTCGCGGTCTGCTCGACGGTGCCCGCGGTTCTGCACGAGTGGCGCGAGATGCTGCGCACCTACTACGGCGACGTGCGCAACGTCGTCGTGGAGCCCGGGGTGCGCACCGGGGTGCCGGTGCTGATGGACAACCCCCGCGAGGTCGGCTCGGACCGGATCGTCAACGCGCTCGCCGCCGCGCAGCTCTACGACGGTCCCTCGATCGTCGTCGACTTCGGCACCGCGACCACCTTCGACGTGGTCAGCCCCCGCGGGGAGTACGTCGGCGGCGCGATCGCCCCGGGCATCGACATCTCCCTCGAGGCGCTCGGCCGGCGGGGAGCGCAGCTGCGCAAGGTCGAGCTGATGCGGCCGCGGTCGGTGATCGCGAAGAACACCGTCGAGGCGCTGCAGTCGGGCATGCTCTACGGCTTCGCCAGCCAGGTCGACGGCCTGGTCGCCCGGATGCTCGCCGAGCTCCGCCTCGCGCCGGGTGACGCCAACGTGATCGCCACCGGGGGCTGGCTCCGCTGGTGGTCGAGGAGTGCAGCGTCTTCACCGCCCACCAGCCGTGGCTGACCCTGCTCGGGCTGGAGATCGTGCACGGTCGCAACGCCTGAGCGCGTCCCGGGAGGTCGTCCGGCGCGGGACCGTCGACCGTCGGCTGTGGGAGGGCGCGCGGGGTCGTTAGGCTGGTCCGTCATGAGCGTCCAGCCGACCAGCCCTGCCCCCGCGGAGGACGACCTCCCCGAGCAGATGCGGGTGCGTCGCGAGAAGCGTGAGCGGTTGATCGGCGCCGGCACAGCGGCGTACCCGGTCACCGTCGAGCGCACCCACACCCTCGCCGAGATCCGCGACCGCTACGACGCGGCCGGCCTCGAGCCGGACACGCACACCGGCGAGCAGGTCGCGGTGGTGGGCCGGGTGATCTTCCTGCGCAACACCGGCAAGCTCTGCTTCGTCCGGCTGCGCGAGGGCGACGGCACCGAGCTGCAGGTGATGCTGTCCCTGGCAGACGTCGGCCAGGAGGCGCTCGACGAGTTCAAGGCGATGGTCGACCTCGGCGACCTGCTCGCGGTCCGCGGCGAGGTGATCACCAGCCGGCGCGGCGAGCTGTCGGTGCAGGCAGCGTCGTGGTCGATGGCGGCCAAGACGCTGCGCCCGCTGCCCAACGAGCACAAGCCGCTCTCCGACGAGGCCCGGGTGCGGCTGCGCTACGTCGACATGATCGTGCGCCAGGAGGCCCGCGACATGGTCCGCGCCAAGGCGTCGGTGCTCCGCTCGCTGCGCGCGACGCTGGACGGTCGCGGGTACGTCGAGGTGGAGACCCCGATCCTGCAGATCACCAACGGCGGCGCGGCCGCCCGGCCCTTCCGCACCCACCTCAACGCGCTGGACCAGGAGATGCTGCTGCGCATCGCGCTGGAGCTGGACCTGAAGAAGGCGATGATCGGCGGGGTCGACCGGGTCTACGAGATCGGCCGGACGTTCCGCAACGAGGGGCTGGACTCCACCCACGCCGCCGAGTTCTCGATGCTCGAGGCCTACGAGGCCTACGGCGACCAGCACACCATGATCGAGCTCGCCAAGGAGATGGTGCGCAACGCCCACCGGGCGCTCGGCAGTCCCGAGATCACCGCCCGCGACGGCAGCGTCATCGACCTCGAGGGTGAGTGGCGCGAGGCGCCGATCCACGAGCTGGTGTCCGAGGCGCTCGGCGCGCAGGTCGACGCGCACACCGACGCCGAGACGCTGCGCGGCCACGCCGACAAGCACGAGGTCGAGCTGCAGGACTCGTGGGGCGCTCCGGAGATCGTCGTGGAGCTGTTCGAGCAGCTCGTCGAGGACTCGCTGATCCAGCCGACCTTCGTGATGGACTACCCCGCGGCGGGCAAGCCGCTGGCGAAGCCGCACCGCGACGTGCCCGAGCTCAACGAGGCCTGGGACCTGATCATCAACGGCGTCGAGCTGGGCGCCGCCTACTCCGAGCTCAACGACCCGGTGATCCAGCGCGAGCGCCTGGTCCAGCAGTCGCTGATGGCCGCGCAGGGGGACCCGGAGGCGATGGACCTCGACGAGGCCTTCCTCAAGGCCATGGAGTACGGCATGCCGCCGGCCGGCGGCATCGGCATCGGCGTCGACCGGCTCCTGATGCTGATCACCGGCGCCAGCATCCGGGAGACCATTCTCTTCCCGCTGGTCCGCCCCGAGTAGGACCCGCGAAAAAGAGGCGCAAAGTCTCTTGCCGATTCGCTGTCCTGGTGCCGCTGGGTTATCCCGCACCACCCGATGGGATGATTATTTCTCCCTTTTTCCACAGAAGCGGTAATGCGGCCCGAACTAATGCTGGTGAAAGGTGTTGCATGCGCTAGGGTCATTAGCAACCCATTGATATTGCCGGTGGTGCGGGGAATCGGCGGATAACCGAAGGACATCTCTTCTTATGGCACAGCGTGTGAATGTCGTCCTCGTCGACGACCTCGACGGCGGCGACGCCACCGAGACCGTCTCCTTCGCCCTCGACGGCGTCGACTACGAGATCGACCTGAGCGACCAGCACGCCACCGAGCTGCGCGACGCGCTCGCGGTCTACGTCGGCCACGGCCGCCGCACCGGCGGCCGGCGACGCAAGGGGCAGGCGGCGCCCGCCCGGTCGACCGGCGGCTCGGACGGCGGCGCGAGCGCCGCGGAGATCCGCGAGTGGGCCAAGGCCAACGGCTGGGACGTGCCGGAGCGCGGCCGGGTCTCGGCAGAGGTGCGCTCGGCGTACGACGCCGCCCACTGACGCTCGCACGGTGGCCGCACCCCGGCCGCGGCGCAAGGTCGCGGCCGGTGGAGCGGACCGCTTGTTCGCTGAGGGCGAAGGCGTTACCGGGGTCCCGCCGGAACACGTAGGCTGACGAGCGGGTTGAGTCTCTTGTGACCGGCGCATGACGGCCGGCACGGAGGGCACCCTCGTGACGCGGGGCGGTTCTCCCCGGACAACAGCTTCGCCCCAGGCGGGGCAGGGCAAGGAGCGATGCAGACATGTTCGAGCGGTTCACAGACCGGGCGCGCCGGGTGGTCGTCCTGGCACAAGAAGAAGCCCGCATGCTCAGCCACAACTACATCGGCACCGAGCACATCCTCCTCGGCCTGATCCACGAGGGTGAAGGCGTGGCCGCCAAGGCTCTGGAGAGCCTGGGCATCTCCCTGGAGGCCGTGCGCGCCCAGGTCGAGGAGATCATCGGCCAGGGCCAGCAGGCTCCGAGCGGGCACATCCCGTTCACGCCGCGCGCCAAGAAGGTCCTCGAGCTGTCGCTGCGCGAGGCGCTGCAGCTCGGCCACAACTACATCGGCACCGAGCACATCCTGCTCGGCCTCATCCGTGAGGGCGAGGGCGTGGCGGCCCAGGTGCTCGTCAAGCTCGGCGCCGACCTGAACCGGGTCCGCCAGCAGGTCATCCAGCTGCTCTCGGGCTTCCAGGGCAAGGAGACCGCCACCGCCGGCGCTCCCCAGGAGGGCGCTCCGTCGTCCTCCCTGGTCCTCGACCAGTTCGGCCGCAACTACACGCAGGCCGCTCGCGAGGGCAAGCTCGACCCGGTCATCGGGCGCGAGAAGGAGATCGAGCGCGTGATGCAGGTGCTCTCCCGACGCACCAAGAACAACCCGGTGCTCATCGGAGAGCCCGGAGTGGGCAAGACCGCCTGCGTGGAGGGCCTTGCCCAGGCGATCGTCCGCGGCGACGTGCCCGAGACGCTCAAGGACAAGCAGATCTACAGCCTCGACCTCGGTTCCCTGGTCGCCGGCTCCCGCTACCGCGGTGACTTCGAGGAGCGCCTGAAGAAGGTGCTCAAGGAGATCAAGACCCGCGGCGACATCATCTTGTTCATCGACGAGCTGCACACGCTCGTCGGTGCGGGTGCCGCCGAGGGCGCCATCGACGCGGCGAGCATCCTCAAGCCGATGCTGGCCCGCGGCGAGCTGCAGACCATCGGTGCCACCACGCTCGACGAGTACCGCAAGCACCTCGAGAAGGACGCCGCGCTCGAGCGCCGGTTCCAGCCGATCCAGGTCCAGGAGCCGTCGATCGCGCACACGATCGAGATCCTCAAGGGTCTGCGCGACCGCTACGAGGCGCACCACCGGGTGACGATCACCGACGAGGCGCTGGTCTCGGCCGCGACGCTGGCCGACCGCTACGTCTCCGACCGGTTCCTGCCGGACAAGGCCATCGACCTGATCGACGAGGCCGGCTCCCGGTTGCGGATCCGCCGGATGACCGCTCCGCCGGACCTGCGCGAGTTCGACGACAAGATCGCGGACGTGCGCCGGCGCAAGGAAGGCGCCATCGACAGCCAGGACTTCGAGCTGGCCGCGTCGCTGCGTGACGAGGAGAAGAAGCTGATCCTCGCCAAGGGCGAGCGGGAGAAGCAGTGGAAGGCCGGCGACATGGACGTCGTCGCCGAGGTCGACGAGGAGCTCATCGCCGAGGTCCTCGCCGTCGCCACCGGCATCCCGATCGTGAAGCTGTCCGAGGAGGAGTCCACGCGGCTGCTCAAGATGGAGGACGAGCTCCACAAGCGGGTCATCGGCCAGGAGGAGGCCGTCAAGGCGCTCAGCCGGGCGATCCGCCGTACCCGTGCGGGTCTGAAGGACCCGAAGCGTCCCGGTGGTTCGTTCATCTTCGCCGGCCCGTCCGGCGTCGGCAAGACGTGGCTGTCCAAGACGCTGGCGGAGTTCCTGTTCGGCGACGAGGACGCGCTGATCCAGCTCGACATGAGCGAGTTCAGCGAGAAGCACACCGTCTCGCGGCTGTTCGGCTCGCCTCCCGGCTACGTCGGCTACGAAGAGGGCGGCCAGCTCACCGAGAAGGTGCGCCGCAAGCCGTTCTCGGTCGTGCTGTTCGACGAGGTCGAGAAGGCCCACCCGGATATCTTCAACTCGTTGCTGCAGATCCTGGAGGAAGGTCGCCTGACCGATTCCCAGGGCCGGGTCGTGGACTTCAAGAACACCGTCATCATCATGACCACGAACCTCGGTACCCGCGACATCTCCAAGGGCGTCAACCTCGGTTTCCAGCAGGGCAGCGACGTCCAGGGTTCTTACGACCGGATGAAGCAGAAGGTCTCCGAGGAGCTCAAGCAGCACTTCCGTCCGGAGTTCCTCAACCGCGTCGACGAGATCGTGGTCTTCCCGCCGCTGACCAAGCAGCAGATCATCTCCATGGTCGACAACATGATCGCCGGCGTGGAGAAGCGTCTGAAGGACCGCGACATGTCCATCGAGCTGACCCAGCCCGCCAAGGACCTGCTCGCGACCCGCGGGTTCGACCCGGTGCTGGGCGCCCGCCCGCTGCGCCGGACCGTGCAGCGCGAGATCGAGGACACCCTGGCCGAGAAGATGCTCTACGGCGAGGTCGGCCCCGGCCAGATCGTGCTGGTCGGCGTCGAGGGCGAGGGCGTCGAGGCGAAGTTCACCTTCCAGGGCAACCAGAAGAGCGAGCTTCCCGACCTGCCCCCGATCGAGGAGCCGGCGGCGACCGGCGAGACCGAGTAGCAGCAACGGCCCGAGAGGCCGAGCGCCAGCGGCGAGGGCGTCCCCTGCGGGGGGCGCCCTCGTCGTATGTCTGCCCGGCCGCCGTCAGCGCGCGGCGTGCAGGTTCAGGATGACGACCCCGCCGATGATCATCGTCAGCGCGGCGGCCTTGAGCAGGTCCATCCGCTCGTCGAGCAGCAGCACCCCGATGACCGCGATCCCGGCGGTGCCGAGCCCGGACCAGACGGCGTAGGTGACCGATACCGGGATGTGCCGGATCACCAGGGCGAGCAACCAGATCGACAGGGCGTAGCCGGCCAGCACCAGCGCTGTCCATCCGGGGTCGCGGAACCCGTGGCTTCGCGGAAGTGCGGAGGTGGCGGCCACCTCCACCCCGATGGCGGCGAGCAGCAGCAGCCAGGCGCCCAACATGAGTCCGTCCCTGAGTCGTGGTGGGTCGACGCGGGTCGACGCAACACCGATGTAGTGAGTGCTACAGAGGACTGTAGCACCCGCTACACTGGTGGAGTCCGCGACCTGAGGAGGGCCATGCCCCGCGAGAGCGCCCGCCGCGACGAGATCGTCGAGGCCGCCACCGACTACGTGCTCGCGCAGGGTCTGATCGGGCTGAGCCTGCGGCCGCTCGCGGCCGCGCTCGGCACCAGCGACCGGATGCTGCTCTACCACTTCACCAGCAAGGACGACCTGGTCGCCGCGGTGCTCCGGGCGTCCAACGACCGCTCCGTCGCGCAGATCCGGGCCCTGCCGGCCTCGTCCGACGTGCGCTCGGCGGTGCGCCGGCTCTGGGAGGCGATGTGCACCACCCAGCTGCTCGGCTGCCAGCGGGCGTACGTCGAGGCCGCCGCGCTGGGGCTGTTCGGCCAGGAGCCCTACGCGAGCGTGGTCCGCGAGGCCAACGAGGTGTGGGTCGCCGCCCTGGCCGAGCACCTGGTCTCCTCCGGGGCGCCGTCCGCCCGGGCCCGGCGCGCGACCGCCCTGCTCGACGCGGCCTTCACCGGCTTCCTGCTCGACCTGCCGCTCGACGAGGGCGACCCGGCGCAGCAGCAGGCGGTCCGGGACCTCGCCGACGCGGTGGCGGCCATCGCCGCAGCCTGACAGCGGGCCCCGCCGCCGCGCGTCCGGCTAACAGGCGTCAGCGCTGGTTCGCGTCGTCGAGACGCTGGTGCAGACGCGCCCGGACCTCGTCCGGCGTCAGCTGCGCCCTTTGCCGCTGCTCACGGGCGATGATGACCCCGGTGGCCGCGACACCGGCGAGCCCGGCGAGGCCGAGCACCTTCCAGAGCTTCATGACGAGGAGACCTTCCGTGGAGGACGCGGTGCTGAGCCTAGACGCAGCCGTCGAGCTGACCCGCACCGGCGACCTGTGGCTCTTCCGCGGCAGGTCCGCGGCGGACCAGGCGATCCGGGCGGTCACCAACGCGCCGGTGAACCACGTCGGGATGGCGGTGGTGCTCGACGACCTGCCGCCGCTGATGTGGCACGCCGAGCTCGGCAAGGGGCTGCTCGACGTGTGGAGCGGCAGCCACCACCGCGGCGTCCAGCTGCACGACCTCCGCGCCGCCGTCGAGCAGTGGTCGCACCGCTACGAGCAGCGCACCTGGCTGCGCCAGCTGCTGACCCCGGTCACCACGGAGATGGAGGACGCGCTGCTGCGCACGATCTCCCGGATGGACGGCACGCCGTTCCCGGCGACCGCCGCGCTGGCCGGACGCTGGGTGCGCGGACGGCTGCGGCGGCCGGCCCCGGTGGAGTCGACCTACTGCGCCGAGGTGGTGGCCGGCACCTACCAGGCGATGGGGCTGCTCGGGGCCGAGCTGCCGACCAACTACTACGACCCGGGCACCTTCTGGTCCGGAGACCGGCTCGAGCTGCACGACGGCGCACGGCTGGGGGAGGAGGTCCGGGTCCTGGTGCCTCCCGGCGGGGCGGACCCGGCGACGGGCCCGGTCAGCCAGGTGTCTGGTGCGACTCGTGCCTGGTCTCCTCGGGGTGCTCGGTCCGCTCGTCGGACTCCTCGAGGATGGCCCGGGCCTGCTCGGTGGGGTCGTCGCTCCCGGCCGAGCTCTCCTCGGGAAGCAGGTCGGATCGACGGCTGACGCGGTCCTCGTCGGGTTCGCTCACGCCCCGGCCGTACCCACACCGGCCTCTGCCGACGCCCGTCGAGTCCACGCCGTCCCCGGGCCGCAGCCCGCGGGGACGGCCGGACCCGCGGCGCATGTGACCCATCTGGCAGCCGGACCCGGAACACCAGGCGGCGCCAGGGTGCTCCACCTGATGTGAACCTTTCAGGACAGAACCGCGCAACCCGTCGTTCCCTCGGTCTGGCCGCCACGCTCGCGGCCCTGGTGCTCACCGCCTCCGCGTGCGGCAGCGTCACCTCTGGCAGCGCAGGCAGCGCCGCGACCGGTGAGCAGGAGAAGGGCAGCACGCTCGCGGAGATCCAGGAGGCCGGCGTGATCACCGTCGGCACCGAGGGGACCTACCGCCCGTTCACCTTCCACGAGAACGGCAGCGGGGACCTCACCGGCTACGACGTCGAGGTGATGCGGGCCGTCGCCGACGAGCTCGGAGTCGACGTGAAGTTCGAGGAGACCCAGTGGGACGCCATCTTCGCCGGTCTCGACGCTGGCCGCTTCGACGCGATCGCCAACCAGGTCTCGATCACCGACGAGCGCAAGGCCGACTACGACTTCTCGACCCCCTACACCGTCAGCCCGGGGGTGGTCGTGGTCAGGGACGGCGAGGACAGCATCAGCTCGCTGGCCGACCTGGACGGCCGCACCACCGCGCAGTCGCTCACCAGCAACTGGTACGAGCTCGCTGAGCAGAACGGCGCCAAGATCCAGAACGTGGAGGGCTGGGCGCAGGCCGTGACGCTGCTCAAGCAGGGACGGGTCGACGCCACCGTCAACGACAAGCTGACCTTCCTCGACTATGAGAACACCGAGGGGGACACCGGCCTGGCGATCGCGGCCGAGACCGAGGACGAGGCCCACAACGCGCTGGCGTTCCGCAAGGACAGCGACTCTCTGGTGAAGGCCGTCGACCAGGCGCTCGCGGACCTGCAGGCCGACGGCACCCTCGCGAAGATCTCGTCGAAGTACTTCGGCGAGGACGTCTCGCGCTGAGCACCGCTGTGGACTGGGAGCTCGTCACCACCTCGCTCTGGCCGATCGTCCGGGGCGCGCTGACGGGGACCATCCCGCTGGCGCTGGCCTCGTTCGTCCTCGGCCTGGTGATCGCGCTGGCGGTCGCGCTGATGCGGCTGAGCCGGTTCCGGACGGTGGCCGCGCTGGCCCGCGTCTACATCTCGGTGGTGCGGGGGACGCCGCTGCTGGTGCAGCTGTTCGTGATCTTCTACGGGCTGCCCTCGATCGGGCTGACCATCAACCCGTGGCCCAGCGCGATCATCGCCTTCTCGCTCAACGTCGGAGGGTACGGCGCCGAGGTGATCCGCGCCGCCATCCTCTCGGTCCCCAAGGGCCAGTGGGAGGCGGCGCACATGATCGGGATGTCGCGCGGGCTCGCGCTGCGGCGGATCATCCTGCCGCAGGCGGTCCGGGTCTCGGTCCCGCCGCTGTCGAACACCTTCATCAGCCTGGTGAAGGACACCTCGCTGGCCTCGCTGATCCTGGTCACCGAGCTGTTCCGGCAGGCCCAGGAGATCGCGGCGTTCAGCCAGGAGTTCATGGCGCTCTACCTTGAGGCCGCGGTGGTCTACTGGGTGGTCTGCCTGTTCCTCTCCGGCGGCCAGACCGCCCTGGAACGGAGGTTCGACCGCTATGTCGCCCAATGACGCCCCGCTGCTGCGGGTGAGCGGACTGCGCAAGGCGTTCGGCGAGCACGAGGTGCTGCGCTCGATCGACCTCGAGGTGGTCCAGGGCCAGGTGCTCACCCTGATCGGTCCCTCGGGGTCGGGCAAGACCACCGCGCTCCGCTCGCTGAACGGGCTGGAGATCCCCGACGCCGGTCGGGTCGAGGTGGCCCCGGACCTCTCCGTCGACTTCGCGGCGCCGGTCGCCAAGCGCGACCTGGCCCGGCTGCGGGACTGCAGCGCGATGGTCTTCCAGCACTACAACCTGTTCCCGCACATGAGCGTGCTGGCGAACGTCGTCGAGGGCCCGGTCCGGGTCCGCAACCGGCCGCGGGACGAGGCTGTCGCCGAGGCGGAGCGGCTGCTCGAGCGGGTGGGGCTCAGCGACAAGCGCGACAGCTTCCCGCACCAGCTCTCCGGCGGCCAGCAGCAGCGGGTCGGCATCGTCCGGGCCCTGGCGATGCGGCCGCGGGTGCTGCTCTTCGACGAGCCGACGTCCGCCCTGGACCCGGAGCTGGTCGGCGACGTGCTGGGCGTCATCCGCGAGCTGGCCGAGGAGGGCTGGACGATGGTGGTGGTCACCCACGAGCTGGCTTTCGCGCAGGAGGTGGCCGACCAGGTCGTCTTCATGGACCAGGGCGTGGTCGTCGAGCACGGCGCCCCCGAGGCGGTGCTCACCGCACCCCGTGAGGAGCGCACCCGCCAGTTCGTGCGGCGGCTGCAGAACCGCTTCTGACGCCGCGGCTGCTCGGCGCCACGGTCGGGTGAGCCCGCGGCAGGCCCCTGCGGCCCGGCCCACGCGCCAGCCGGGTCAGGGCAGGGCGAACGTGTCCGCGGAGAGCCGGGCGACCAGACCGTCGTCGACCAGCCAGTCCAGGCACCGGTCGCGCTGCCCCGCGGGGGACCAGGCCTGCTCCAGCGTGCTGCGGTGGACCGGCCCGTCGCTGTCGCGCAGCACCGCCAGCAGCCGGCCCCGACACTGCCGGTCGGTGCCGGCGTAGGTCTGTCCCCGCCGCGGCGGACCGTCGTACGCCGGGTAGCCCGCCGCGCGCCAGGCGCACAGGTCCGCGACCGGGCAGGCGCCGCAGCGCGGCGCGGCCGCCGTGCAGACCACCGCGCCGAGCTCCATCGTGGCGACGGCCCAGGTGGCGGCGACGGCGTCGGCGTCCGGGAGCAGGCCGGTGGCGAGGTCGCGCTCGGCGCGGGTCACCGCGGTGGCCGGGAACTCGACGCCCGCCACCGCGCGGCCCAGCACCCGGCGCACGTTGGTGTCCAGCACGACGTGGCGCCGGCCGAACGCGAACGACGCGATCGCGGCGGCGGTGTAGTCGCCGATCCCGGGCAGCGCGAGCAGGTCGTCGTAGGAGGAGGGCACCTCGCCGCCGTGCCGCTCGACGATCCCGGTGGCCGCGCCGTGCAGCCGCAGTGCCCGGCGGGGGTAACCGAGCCGGCCCCAGGCGCGCACCGCCTCGCCGGTGCTCACCGCGGCGAGGTCGGCCGGCCGCGGCCAGGCCTCCAGCCACCGCTCGTAGACCGGCAGCACCCGCGCCACCGGCGTCTGCTGGAGCATGAACTCGCTGACCATCACGCCCCACGGCGTGGCGTCGGGCGCCCTCCAGGGCAGCTCGCGGGCGTTCTCGGCGTACCAGTCCAGGACGCGCTCGTGCAGGTCGCTCATGGTGCGGCCCAGGCTATCCGGGTCGCTGCCGGCCGCCGGCGCGGAGTGGCACCACGAGCAGGCCGGTCGGTCCGGTTAGCGTTTCCCGCATGAGCGCGATGGCACCCCGAGGACCCCTGCCGACGCGCGTGTACTGGGTGCGCCGCCTGCTGGTGCTCGGGGTCGCCCTGGCAATGGTGTTCGGGCTGGCGCAGCTGCTGGGCGCCGGCCGCGGGCAGGAGCCGGAGCGCGCCCAGGTGATCGTCGGGCTGCCCAGCCAGAGCAGCGGGACCCCGCAGGCGACCCCGACCGCCGCGCCGGGTCACCGGAAGAAGGGCGCGAAGGCCAAGGCCGGTTCGCCGAAGCCGACCCCGCTGGCGGAGCCCTCGGGTCCGTGCGAGCGCAGCGACATCGTGGCCACCCCGGACGTCGTGGGCACGCCGTACGCCGGCCGCCCGGTCCGGTTCCGGGTCGCGCTGACCACCCGGTCGACCCCCGCCTGCACCTGGACCGCGTCCGCCACCTCGATGGTGGTGAAGGTGACCTCGGGCGACGACCGGATCTGGTCGAGCCAGGACTGCCCGGAGGCGGTGCCCTCCAAGCCGGTCGTGGTGCGCCAGGAGGTGCCGGCCAAGGTCACCGTGGTCTGGCGCGGCCAGCGCTCCGACGACACCTGCTCGCGGCAGCCCGCCTGGGCCCAGCCGGGGTGGTACCACGTCGAGGCCGCGGCCTTCGGCGGCGACCCGACCGACCTGCAGTTCAAGCTCGAGCTGCCGGTGGCGCGGACGGTGACCGCCAGCCCGAAG
The DNA here is from genome assembly GCF_014395785.1 of Nocardioides mesophilus. GTDB lineage: Bacteria > Actinomycetota > Actinomycetes > Propionibacteriales > Nocardioidaceae > Nocardioides_B > Nocardioides_B mesophilus. The sequence goes on from NZ_CP060713.1 coordinate 2,363,193, forward strand.
CCGGAGAAGCCGCAGCCGGAGGACACGACCTTGGCGAGCACCGAACCGGCGCCCGAGGCGTCCGCCTCCGTCGACTGAAACGGCGCCGGCCTCCACGGACTGGAGCGTCGCCGTCCCCGGTCAGACGTAGCGCTCGAGGATGCTGGACTCGGCCAGCCGGGAGAGGCCCTCGCGGACGCTGCGGGCCCGCAGCTCGCCGACCCCGTCGACGATCTGCAGGTCGTCGATGCTCGCCGAGAGCAGCTTCTGCAGGCTGCCGAAGTGGTCCACCAGCCGGTCCACGACGGTGCCGGGGAGTCGGGGGACCTTGGCCAGCAGCCGGTAGCCGCGCGGCGTGACGGCACCGTCGAGGTGCTCGCTGGCGCCGAGCCCGAGGGCCCGGGCGACCGCGGCGACGTCGACCAGCTCGGTGGGCCCGAGGCCCTCGAGCGCGGTCAGCACGTCCTGCGCGGTGCGGCGTCGCCGGCTGTGCGGCAGGTAGTCCCGGATCACCAGCTCGCGCTCCAGGTCCACACCCGTGATGAGCTCGTCGAGCTGCAGCGAGAGCAGCCGGCCGTCGGTGCCGAGCTCGAGCACGTAGTCCACGATCTCGCGGGCGATGCGGGTGACCATCTCCAGGCGCTGGGCGACCACGGCCACGTCACGGACGGTGACCAGGTCCTCGATCTCGAGCGCGGACAGCGTGCTGGAGACCTCGTCGAGCCGCAGCTTGTAGCGCTCCAGGGTCGCCAGCGCCTGGTTCGCGCGGGACAGGATCTGCCCGGAGTCCTCGAGGACGTAGCGGATCTCGCCGACGTAGACGGCGATGATCTGCATCGACTGCGAGACCGAGATGACCGGGAAGCCGGTCTGCCGGGCGACGCGGTCGGCGGTCCGGTGCCGGGTGCCGGTCTCGGTGGAGAGAATCGACGGGTCCGGCATCAGGTGGACCGCGGCGCGCAGGATCCGGCTGGCGTCGCGGTCGAGGATGATCGCGCCGTCCATCTTCGCCAGCTCACGCAGACCGGTGGCGGTGAACGGGACGTCGAGGGTGAAGCCGCCGGTCGAGATCGACTCCACGACCTTGTCCGAGCCCAGCACCAGCAGCGCGCCGGTGCGGCCCCGGAGGATCCGCTCGAGGCCGTCGCGGAGGTCGGTGCCGGGCGCGATGCCGGCCAGCGTGGTGCGCAGACGCTGAATCTCGTCCGAGCGCTCGATCTGTGCCACCGTGCTCCCCATGTCCCGTGCCGGCCAGAGAAGCCGAGCGTCCTGCCACGCGCCAGTCTAGGGGACCGGATCGGGTCGGGGCGCCGCAGACGGCCGCGGCCTCGCCGGCCGCGTCTCAGACCAGCCCGAGGGCGGGCCGGACCAGGTGCGGCTCGCGGGTCCGGAACAGCGGGGTCGTGTCGGTGCGGGCCAGATCGAAGACCCGCAGCGCGGCCTCGAGGTCGGGCACCTCGACCACCTTCATCCCGTCGACGTCGCGGACGGAGGTGGGCGCCCCGCCGGCCTCCATCGGCACGATCACCCCGCGGAAGCCGAGCCGGGCCGCCTCGGCGATCCGCTGCGGCATGTCCCGCACCCGGCGCAGCTCGCCGGCCAGGCCGATCTCGCCGATCGCGGCGACGTCGGTGGGCACCTCGCGGTTCTTCCACGCCGAGGCCACCGCCACCGCCGTGGCGAGGTCGGCGGAGGTGTCCTGGATCCGGACCCCGCCGACCGTCGAGGCGAACACGTCGTGGCTGGCCAGCGAGATCCGGCACCGCTGGTGCAGCACCGCGACCAGCATCGCGGCCCGGGAGCCGTCGAGCCCGGAGGTGGTGCGCCGGGGGCGCTCCGCCGAGGAGGGGCTGACCAGCGCCTGCACCTCGACCAGGATCGGTCGGCGCCCCTCCAGCACCACCGAGATGCAGGTGCCGGCGACCGGCTGGTGGTGGCGCGCGACGAACAGTCCGGTGGCGTCGGTGACCGCGACGATCCCCTCGCTGGACAGGTCGAAGCAGCCGACCTCGTCGACCGGCCCGAACCGGTTCTTCACCGCGCGGAGCATCCGCAGCCGGGAGCTGCGCTCGCCCTCGAACTGCAGCACCACGTCGACGAGGTGCTCGAGCACCCGGGGGCCGGCGATCGTGCCGTCCTTCGTCACGTGGCCGACCATCACGGTCGCGATGTTCTGCGTCTTGGCGACCCGGACCAGGGCGGCCGCGACCTCCTTGACCTGCGTGACGCCGCCGGGGGCGCCGTCGACGTCGGCCGCGCCGATCGTCTGCACCGAGTCGATCACGAGCAGCTGCGGGCGCACCTGCTCGATGTGGCCGAGGACCGCCGCGAGGTCGGTCTCGGCGGCCAGGTAGAGCTCGGGGTGCACGCCGCCGGTCCGGTCGGCCCGCAACCGGACCTGGGAGGCCGACTCCTCGCCGCTGACGTAGAGGGTGCGCAGCCCGCTGCGGGCCGTCTGCGCCGCCACCTCGAGCAGCAGCGTCGACTTGCCGACGCCCGGCTCGCCGGCGAGCAGCACGGCGGCGCCGGGGACCATGCCGCCGCCGAGGACCCGGTCGAGCTCGGGGATGCCGCTGGTCCGGGCCCTCGAGTCCTCCACCGGCACGTCGCCGATCGGCACCGCCGGGGAGGTGACCGGCCCCGCCGCCGTACGGCCGGTGGGGGCGCCGACCTCCACGACGCTGCCCCAGGCCTGGCACTCGCCGCAGCGGCCCATCCACTTCGCCGCCTCCCAGCCGCACTCCGTGCAGCGGTAGGCAGGGCGGGGACGCGGCTTGGCTCGGCTGGTCATGGGGTGACCGTAGGCCAGGCCACCGACAGTGGCGCGCAGGCGCGGCGCACGCGGCCCGGTCCCGGCGACAGGTTACGATTGGATCGTTCAACCAAGTGATGACCTGGGGGTTTGCCGATGTCGCGACTCGAGAGCGCGCCGACGCTCGCCACCGTGGCGGCCGAGGCCGGGGTCTCGCGCCAGACCGTGTCCAACGCGCTCAACAGCCCCGAGCTGCTCCGTCCGGAGACTCTCGAGCGCGTCCAGGAGGCGATCGGCCGGCTGGGCTACTCCCCGAACCGGGCCGCCCGCAACCTGCGTACCCGCACCTCCCACCTGATCGGCCTGCGGATCGAGCCGGCGGTCGAGGACAGCGCCAACGCGCTGATGGACCGGTTCCTGCACTCGCTGGTCGAGAGCACCCGCGACGCCGGCTACCACCTGCTGCTGTTCACCGGCACCGAGACCGGCTCCGACGTCAGCAGCGGCGACGCCCGCCCGCTCGACGCGGTCGACGGCTACGACGAGCTGCTCCGCTCGGCCGCGGTGGACGCCTTCGTGGTCACCGACACCTACCGCGGCAACCCGCAGGCCGCCTTCCTGGAGGAGCGCGGCGTGCCGTTCGTGGCCTTCGGCCGGCCCTGGGCCGAGCCGCACGCGCGGCACCCCTGGGTCGACGTCGACGGCCGGGCCGGCGTGCAGCTCGCCGTGGACCACCTCGTCGAGCGCGGCCACCAGCGGGTCGCCTGGGTCGGCTGGCAGAAGGGCTCGTTCATCGGCGAGGACCGGCGCAGCGGCTGGGCCGACCGCATGCACGACCACACCCTGTCCACCTCCCGGCTCAGCGCCCGCGGCGACGACACCCTCGACTTCGGCCGGCGGGCCGCGCACGCGCTGCTCGACAGCGAGCACCCCACGGCGTTCGTCTGCGCGAGCGACACGCTGGCGATGGGAGTGCTGCGGGCCCTCGACGAGCGCGGGCTGCGCCCAGGACGCGACGTCGCGGTGGTCGGCTTCGACGACTCGCTGGCCGCCCAGGTCTGCACCCCCGGGCTGACCTCGGTGCGCCAACCTCTGGAGCAGGCGGCCGTCGAGATCGTGCGGCTGCTCGGCGACCTGCTCGGGCACCGCGAGGTCGAGCACCGCGGGCTCACCCTGACCCCGACCCTGTCGGTGCGCGCCTCCTCCTAGGCCCGACCGCGCGGCGGCGGGTGCACGCTAGAAGCGTCGCCACCACAGGTTGACGGCGTAGTCGACCTCCGCGCCGTCGTGGGCGGCGAGCGCGGCGTCGGCGACGGCCCCCGGCAGCTCGATGCGCACCACCGCCTCCAGGTCCTCGCGGCTGCGGCAGCGCAGCACGATGTCGACCGGGATGCGCTGCCAGCCGTGCCGCGACCAGAAGCGCTCGACGGCGTCCGGGTCGAGCGCCGGGTAGCCGCGCCGGAACCACCCGCCGAAGGTCGAGCGGCGGGCGTCGTTGTCGATCACGAACGCCGTACCCCCGGGCCGGACCACCCGGTCCAGCTCGGCCAGCCCGGGCTCGCAGCCGGGACCGAAGAAGTAGGCCCACCTGGCCTGCGCCACGTCGACGGAGCGGTCCGGGAGCGGCACGGCCTGGGCGGTGCCGCTCAGCACGGTCACCGCCGGGATCCGGGCGGTACGGCGGCGCGCCGCCGCCGCCAGGTCCGGGTGCGGCTCCACGCCGGTCACCGTCCGCGCATCGGCGGCCCAGCGCGGCAGGTGGAAGCCGGTGCCGCAGCCGAGGTCGAGGACGTCGCGGCCGGCCCAGGTGTCCACCGAGCGCATCGCCTGCTCGATCCGGCCGTCCGGGTCGAGGGCGCGGTTCTCGGTCTCGTAGACCTGCGGGTGCCCCCAGATGTTCGGGCTCGGCACCGCGCCGGGCAGCGGGCCGGGGTCGAGACGGGGCACCGGGCTAGATGCGGACCAGGCCCGAGGGGGTGGAGAACTGGGCCGCGACGAGGCCGGGGCTGTGGTCCGGCAGCACCCACTCGACCTGCACGTCGTCGAGCGGGTCGACGTCGGGGTCCCCGAGCCACTCGTTGACCCGCGCGGGGTCACCGGCGATCTCCAGGGTGTCGAGGTGGATCGCGCCGGAGGCGCCGGTGGAGGGGTGCAGGTCGGGCCCGACCTCCCACTGCACGAAGAACGGCAGCTGGGGGTCGGCCTGCAGACCGGTCACACCGAGCTGCTTCCAGCGCAGCTCGACGCCGTCGGGACGGTGCCGGTTGCCCTGCACCGGGTCGCGGCCGAGCCGGCGGCCCACCTTGTCGATGTCGTCGACGCAGACGACCCAGCCGAGCCAGCCGCCGCCGGCCTCGGAGCGGGCCCGGACGGCCTGACCGAACGGGGCCTTGTCGGAGGCGGGGTGGTCGAGCACCTCCACGACCTCGAGGTAGGTCCCCTGGCTGAGCGGGAGCACCATGTTGCGGGTCCCGAAGCGTGGGTGGATCCCCCCGTCGCGGAACTCCTCGCCGAGCAGCTCGCCGATCCGGTGAGCAGTGCCGGCGAGCCCGTCGGGTCCAGCGGCGTACGAGAGATGGTCCAAGCGCATACGGAGCATTGTCACCACAGCGGCGGCCCGCGCGAACACGGGGGTGCCGATCGCCCCTTGTCACCCGAGGACCACCGGGTGAACAGTGGCGTCCTGGACCTCGACGAGGAGGAGATGTGGCAGGACGAGCGCCGGCGGGCCCCGCAGGCAGGGGTGGGAAGGACGGTGGCCCGGTCGCGGACCGGGCCGATGCGATCCGCAACGTGGTCCTGGTGGGCCCTGCGGGATCGGGGAAGACGACACTGGTCGAGACGCTTCTGGTCTCGGCCGGTGTGCTGAACAGGCCCGGCAGCGTCGTCGACGGGACCACGGTCTGCGACTTCGACGACGCCGAGCACCGCCAGCAGCGCTCCACCGGGCTCGCGCTGGCGCCGCTGGTGCACCGCGGGGTGAAGGTGAACCTGATCGACACCCCCGGGTACGTCGACTTCGTCGGGGAGCTCCGCGCCGGCCTGCGTGCCGCCGACTGCGCGCTGTTCGTGCTGGCCGCCAACGAGGGCGTGGACGCACCGACCCGGGCGCTGTGGCGTGAGTGCGCGGAGGTGTCGATGCCGCGGGTGGTGGTGGTCACCAAGCTCGACCACGCCCGGGCCGACTGCGACGGGGTGATCGCCGCGGCGCGGGCGGCGTTCGGCGACAAGGTGGTGCCGGTCTACCTCCGCGAGGGCGAGCGCCTGGTCGGCCTGCTCGGCGACGACCACGCCCACGACGAGCAGCGCGGGAACCTGATCGAGGCGGTCATCGAGGAGTCCGAGGACGAGACGCTGATGGAGCGCTACCTCGGCGGCGAGGAGATCGACCGCGACCTGCTGGTCACCGACCTCGAGCGGGCGGTGGCACGCGGCTCGTTCCACCCGGTGCTGCCCGTCGACTCCTCCGGCGGCGTCGGCGCCACCGAGCTGCTGGACCTGATCGTGTCCGGCTTCCCCTCGCCGCCGGAGCACCCGGTCCCCGAGGTGTTCACCCCGGAGGGCCGGCCGGGGCCGGTGCTCTCCTGCGACCCCGACGGTCCGCTCGTCGCCGAGGTGGTCAAGACGACCTCGGACCCGTACGTCGGCCGGGTCAGCCTGGTCCGGGTGTTCTCCGGGACGATCCGCCCGGACGCGACCGTGCACGTGTCGGGCCACTTCTCCTCGTTCTTCGGCGGCGGCCCGGGCGCCGACCCGGCCCCGGGTAGCCACGAGGACCACGACGAGGACGAGCGGATCGGCGCCCTGTCGGTCCCGCTCGGCGGCACCCAGCGGCCGGTGGACCTCGCGGTGGCCGGCGACCTGTGCGCGATCGGCCGGCTCAGCCGGGCCGAGACCGGCGACACCCTCTCCGACAAGGACCGGCCGCTGGTGCTCAAGCCGTGGTCGATGCCCGAGCCGCTGCTGCCGCTGGCGATCCAGGCCCGCGCCAAGGGTGACGAGGACAGGCTCGGCCAGGGCCTGCAGCGGCTCGCCGCCGAGGACCCGACGCTGCGCGTGGAGCACAACCCCGAGACCCACCAGATCGTGCTGTGGTGCATGGGCGAGGCGCACGCCGACGTGGTGCTGGACCGGCTCGAGAACCGGCACGGCGCCGCGGTGGACCAGGTCGAGCTGCGGGTGCCGCTGCGCGAGACGTTCGCCGCCACCGGCCACGGGCACGGCCGCCACGTGAAGCAGTCCGGCGGGCACGGGCAGTACGCCGTCTGCGACCTCACCGTCGAGCCGCTGCCCCAGGGGGCCGGCTTCGAGTTCGTCGACAAGGTGGTCGGCGGCGCCGTACCCCGGCAGTTCATCCCGTCCGTGGAGAAGGGGGTCCGGTCCCAGATGGAGAAGGGCGTCGTCGCCGGCTACCCCGTCGTCGACATCCGGGTGACGCTCACCGACGGCAAGGCGCACAGCGTGGACTCCTCGGACATGGCGTTCCAGACGGCCGGGGCGCTGGCCCTGCGCGAGGCCGCCGCGGCAGCGCGTACGTCGTTGCTGGAGCCGGTCGACGAGGTGGCGGTGCTGGTCCCCGACGACCTGGTCGGCACCGTGATGAGCGACCTGTCCGGACGTCGTGGCCGGGTGCTCGGCAGCGAGCCGGTCGGCGAGGACCGCACGCTGGTGCGGGCGGAGGTGCCGCAGACGGAGATCGGCCGCTACGCGATCGACCTGCGGGCGTTCTCGCACGGCGGGGCGTCGTTCACCCGCACGTTCGCGCGCTACGAGCCGATGCCGGACAACCTCGCCGCGAAGTTCAAGCAGGGCTGACGGCTCAGGCCTGCGGGTCGGCGGGGTGCACCGCCAGCGCGGAGCGGGAGGCCAGGTGCCGCTCGCAGTGCTCGACGAGCTCGTCGTAGCCCGCCTGCCCCATCAGCTCGACCAGCTCGCGGGCGTTGGAGACGAAGACCGGCTCCATCCCGACGTGCGCCTCGGTGTTGCCCGAGCAGTACCAGTCGAGGTCGTGGCCGCCCGCGCCCCAGCCGCGCCGGTCGTACTCCGCGATCGAGACCTCGGTGTACTCGGTGCCGTCGGGCAGCTCGACGTCGCGGAAGCTGCGCCGGATCGGCAGCTGCCAGCAGACGTCCGGCTTGGTCTCCACGAAGTGCCGGCCGGTCCGCAGCGCGAGGCCGTGCAGCGCGCAGCCCTCACCGCCGGGGAAACCGGGCCGGTTCAAGAAGATGCAGGCGCCGTCGACCACGGCGGTCTTCCGGTCGCCCTCGTCGTCGGTCTCCACCCAGCGCGACCCGCGGCCGGCGGCGTGGTGCTGCCAGGTCTGCGGGGTCAGCTCCTTCATCTGGGCGCGGACCCGCAGCTCGTCGTCCTTGTCGGAGAAGTGCGCGCCCAGCGTGCAGCAGCCGTCGTCGGGACGGCCGGCGTAGATCCCCTGGCAGCCGGCGCCGAAGATGCAGGTCCACCGGGAGGTGAGCCAGGTCAGGTCGCAGCGGAACATCTGGTTCTCGTCGGCCGGGTCGCGGAACTCGACCCAGGCGCGAGGGAAGACGAGGTCGACTTCGGGCACGGGCACACCCTACGTCGGGGGTAGCCTCTCGCCATGAGGCTGGGCGTGCTGGACATCGGGTCGAACACCGGCCACCTGCTGGTGGTCGACGCACACGGAGGCGCGGCGCCGCTGCCGGCGTTCTCGTTCAAGGAGCCGCTGCGGCTCGCCGAGCACCTCGACCCCTCGGGCGCGGTCACCGAGCGCGGCATCGAGGCCCTCACCAGCTTCGTGGGCGACGCGCTCGTCGTGGCCGGCGACAAGGGCTGCGAGGAGATGCTCGGCTTCGCCACCTCCGCGATCCGGGACGCGACCAACTCCGAGGACGTGCTCGGCCACGTGCGCAAGCAGACCGGGGTGGACATCGAGGTGCTCCCCGGGGAGGACGAGGCCCGGCTCACCTTCCTCGCCGTCCGTCGCTGGTTCGGCTGGTCCTCGGGCCGGCTCGCGGTCTTCGACATCGGCGGTGGGTCGCTGGAGATCGCGGTCGGCTCCGACGAGGCCCCCGACGGGGCGCAGTCGCTGCCGCTCGGGGCGGGCCGGCTCACCCGGGACTGGCTGGCGGACGGCCGCACCGAGGAGTCCGCCCGGGAGCTTCGGCTGAAGATCCGCGCCGACATCGCCCGTGACGCCGGCGCGCTGCTGCGTGGCGGCACCCTGGACCATCCGTGCGCGACCTCGAAGACCTTCCGCTCGCTGGCCCGGATCTGCGGGGCCCCGTCCTCCTCCGAGGGCCCGCTGGTGCGCCGGGTGCTGCCGGCGCACGTGCTGGCCGGCAAGATCCCGGCGCTGCTGCGGATGGACGACGAGCAGCTCGCCGACCTGCCGGGCGTCTCGACCGGCCGCGCGCACCAGCTGGTGGCCGGCGCGCTGGTGGCGGACGCGGTCATGGACATCTTCGACCTGCCGGAGCTCGAGATCTGCCCGTGGGCGCTGCGCGAGGGGATCATCCTCGAGCGTCTCGACCAGATCGGCATCGTCCGGGGACGGGCGAGCACCGCTCGGTAGTCTCGACAGGGTGATCGCGCTCTCGACCGCCTCGGTCTATCCCGAGACCACGGCCCAGGGCTTCGAGCTCGCGGCCCGGCTCGGGTACGACGCGGTCGAGGTGATGGTCGGCATCGACCCGATCAGCCAGGAGGTCGACGCGGTCCGGCACCTCGCCGACTACCACCAGCTCCCGGTCGCGGCCGTGCACGCGCCCTGCCTGCTGATCACCCAGCGGGTCTGGGGCGTCGAGCCGTGGGGCAAGCTCGAGAAGAGCGCCGAGATGGCGCACGCGGTGGGCGCCGACGTGGTGGTCGTGCACCCGCCGTTCCGCTGGCAGCGCGACTACGCCCGCGGGTTCGTGGAGGGCATCGCCGAGCTCGAGGAGCGCACCGGCATCGCGTTCGCGGTCGAGAACATGTACCCCTGGCGCGCGTCCAAGCGGCAGATGGAGGTCTACGTCCCCGGGTGGGACCCCTCCGCGCACGACTACTCCAACACCACGATCGACCTCTCGCACTCCTCGACGTCGCGCTCGGACCCGGTCGCGATGGCGCGCCGCCTCGGCGAGCGGCTGCGGCACATCCACCTCACCGACGGCACCGGCTCGGCCAAGGACGAGCACCTCGTGCCCGGCCGCGGGAACCAGCCGGTGGCCGAGCTGCTCGAGCACCTGGCCGGCGTCGCCTTCGACGGGCACATCGTGGTGGAGATCAACACCCGCCGCGCCGGCACCCGGGAGGCGCGCGAGCTCGACCTGATGGAGTCGCTGGCCTTCGCGCGGCTCAACTTCGCCACCGCCCCCGAGCCGGGCTGAACCAGCCACCCGGACCCGGTCCGGCGCCCATAATGCGGTCATGGGCCAGCCGGCGGTCGTGGAGGTGCGGGACCTGCACGTCGTGCGCGGCAGCACCCGGGCCGTCGACGGGGTCAGCTTCAGCACCGAGCCCGGGCAGGTGACCGGGCTGCTCGGCCCCTCCGGCTGCGGCAAGACCACGCTGATGCGCTCGCTGATGGGGGTGCAGATCGTGCAGGGCGGGACGGTGACGGTGCTCGGCCGACCGGCCGGCCACCGCGACCTGCGCGACCGGATCGGCTACGTGACCCAGGACCCGAGCGTCTACGGCGACCTCACCGTCGCGGAGAACCTCCGCTTCTTCGGCCGGGTGCTCGGCGTCGACGGCGGCGAGGTCGACCGGTGCATCACCGCCGTGGACCTCGGCGAGCGCCGCGACGCGGTGGTGGACCGGCTCTCCGGCGGCCAGCGGTCCCGCGCCTCCCTGGCGGTCGCCCTGCTCGGCCGGCCCGAGCTGCTGGTCCTCGACGAGCCCACCGTCGGTCTCGACCCGGTCCTGCGGCGCGACCTGTGGGCGATGTTCCACGCACTGGCCGACCAGGGCACCACGGTGCTGGTCTCCAGCCACGTGATGGACGAGGCGGAGCGTTGCGACCGGCTGCTGCTGATGCGCGACGGCCGGCTGCTCGCCGACGACACCCCCGCCGGCCTGCTGGCGGCGACCGGCGCGGACGAGATCGAGGGCGCGTTCCTGCGGCTGGTCGAGGACGGCGCGGCATGACGCCGCGGATCACCTTCGCGGTCGCCGCCCGGGTGCTCACCCAGCTGCTGCGCGACCACCGCACGCTGGCGATGCTGCTGGTGCTGCCGTGCCTGATCCTCGCCCTGCTCTGGTGGATGTTCGACGACCTGCCCGCCGCGGCCACCGGCTTCAGCTCGCTGGGGCCGCCGCTGCTGGCGCTGATCCCGTTCATCGTGATGTTCCTGGTCACCTCGGTGACCACGCTGCGCGAGCGCTCCTCCGGCACCCTCGAACGGCTGCTGACGATGCCGATGGGCAAGGTCGACCTGCTGCTCGGCTACGCGCTCACCTTCGGCCTGGTCGCCGCGGTGCAGTCCACGCTCGCCGTGCTGCTCTCGGTGACGCTGCTCGGCCTCGACGTCGCCGCCGACGTGTGGATGCTGGTGGTCGTGGCGATCGCCGACGCCGTCCTCGGCACCGCACTGGGGCTGTTCGTCTCCGCCTTCGCCCGCACCGAGTTCCAGGCGGTGCAGTTCATGCCTGCGGTGGTGATCCCGCAGATCCTGCTCTGTGGGCTGTTCGTGCCCCGCGACGCGATGCCCCCGGTGCTCGGGGCGATCTCCGACGTGCTGCCGCTCTCCTACGCCGTGGACGCCATGAGCAGCGTTGCCGGCACGACCGGCCCCGCGCTGGGATCGGTGGAGACGGCCGTGTGGGGCGACATCGCCGTCATCGTCGGCTTCGCGGTGGCCGGCCTGGTGCTCGGCGCGACGACGCTGCGCCGGCGTACTGCCTGACAGGTGCGGATGCGCCGGCCGTCTGACCGGGTCGCGGATGCACCGGCCCGGGCCCGCCGGCGGCCGCGCCCGGCGTACCCTTGCCGAGTCCGCCTTGGCAGAGCCAGACACCCCCCGGCGGTCCCGCACGAGCCTTCGGAGGAGAACGGTGTTACGGCAGCCCCTGCTGATGCTCTCGCGCAGCGAGATGGTGAAGGACCTGGTCACCGCGATGCCGGTGTCGAGCGGCATCGTGTCGCGCTACGTGCCGGGGGAGGCCACGGAGTCCGCCGTCGAGGCGACCCGCGGTCTGATCGCCGACGGCCTGCACGTCACCCTGGACTTCCTCGGCGAGGACACCGTGGACCGGGCGCAGGCCGACGCCACCGTGGCGGCGTACACCGGGCTGCTGACGGCACTCACCGACGAGGGGCTCTCCCGCAACGCCGAGGTGTCGGTCAAGCTCTCGGCCATCGGCCAGGCGCTGCCCGACCGGGGAGAGAAGGTCGCCCTCGACAACGCGCGGGTGATCTGCCAGGCGGCCCGCAACGCCGGCACCACGGTCACCCTCGACATGGAGGACCACACCACCACCGACTCCACCCTGAGCACCCTGCGCGAGCTGCGCAAGGACTTCCCGGAGACCGGCGCGGTCGTCCAGGCCTACCTGCACCGCACCGAGGCGGACTGCCGCGACCTCGCCTACGAAGGTTCCCGGGTGCGGCTGTGCAAGGGCGCCTACAACGAGCCGGAGTCGGTGGCGTTCCAGGACAAGCACGAGGTCGACAAGTCCTACGTGCGCTGCCTCAAGGTGCTGATGGCCGGCCAGGGCTACCCGATGGTCGCCACCCACGACCCGCGGATGGTGGACATCGGCGGCGCGCTGGCCACCCGCAACGACCGCGCGCAGGGCAGCTACGAGTTCCAGATGCTCTTCGGGATCCGTCCCGACGAGCAGCGCCGCCTGGCCGAGGCCGGTGAGAAGGTCCGCGTCTACGTGCCCTACGGCGAGGAGTGGTACGGCTACCTGATGAGACGCCTCGCCGAGCGCCCGAGCAACCTGACATTCTTCCTGAGGTCCTTGATCTCCAAGAAGTGAGGCGCCGAGCCATGTCCGCAGACTCCCGGACCGCCATCCTGGGCGCCGGCGTGATGGGGGAGACCCTGCTCTCCGGGCTGATCCGCGCCGGCCGCCGCGTCGAGGACCTGCTCGTCGGCGAGAAGCGTCGCGAGCGCGGCGAGGAGCTGCAGGAGCGGTACGGCGTCACCGTGCTCGGCAACGTCGAGGCCGCCCGCACCGCCGAGACCATCGTGATCGTGGTCAAGCCGCAGGACATGGACGACCTGCTGGCCGAGATCGCCCCCGTGGTCCGGCCCGGCCAGCTCGTCGTCTCGCTCGCCGCCGGGATCACCACCGCCCTGATCGAATCCCGGCTGCCCGAGGGGGTCGCGGTCGTCCGGGTCATGCCGAACACGCCAGCCCTCGTCGACGAGGGGATGGCGGCGATCTCGCGGGGCTCGCACTGCGACGAGTCGCACCTGCTCGAGGCCGAGGAGCTGATGGCCTCGGTCGGCCGCGTGCTGCGGGTCCCGGAGAAGCAGCAGGACGCCGTCACCGCGGTCAGCGGCTCCGGTCCCGCCTACATCTTCTTCGTCGTCGAGGCCATGATCGAGGCCGGCGTCCACCTCGGCCTGCCCCGCTCCACCGCCTCCGAGCTGGTCGTCCAGACCGTGGTCGGCTCGGCCAAGCTGCTGCGCGAGACCGGCGAGCACCCGGTGGTGCTCCGCGAGCGGGTCACCTCGCCGGCCGGCACCACCGCCGCGGCCGTCCGCGAGCTCGAGGACCACAAGGTCCGTGCCGCGTTCCTGACCGCGCTCGAGGCCGCCCGGGACCGCTCCCGGGCGCTCGCCGAGGGCAGCTCCTGACCCAGCCCCGGGCGGCCGCCGGATCAGCCGAGGCCGATCGCGGCACGGGCGGCGTAGAGCACCGGACCGGTCTCCTCGACGCAGCGGCGCGCCCCGGCGGCGTACACTTCCTCCACCGCGCCCGGGTCCCGGGCCAGCTCGCCGTACCGCCGCTGCACCGGCTCCAGCACGGAGACCACCGCGTCCGTGGCCAGCTTCTTCAGGGCGCCGTACGTCGGTGCGCCGCCCGCGACCGCCTCGGGTGAGCTGCCGGTGCAGGCCGCCACCAGCTCCAGCAGGTTGCTGACGCCCGGCTTGGCGACCGGGTCGTGCCGGACCGCGTCCGGGCCGGTGTCGGAGTCGGTCACCGCACGGCCGATCTTGCGGCGCACGGTCGCCGGATCGTCGAGCAGCCGGATCACCCCGGCGTCGGAGACCGCGGACTTGCTCATCTTGCGGGTCGGGTCGGCCAGGTCCCGCAGCCGGGCGGCGACCGGCGGCACCTCGATCTCCGGGACCGTGAAGACCGGGCCGTAGCTGCGGTTGAACCGGAGCGCGAGGTCCCGGGTCAGCTCCACGTGCTGGCGCTGGTCGTCGCCGACCGGGACCGCCTCGGGCCGGTAGAGCAGGATGTCGGCGGCCATCAGCACCGGGTAGGTGAACAGCGAGGCGCGGGCCCCGGTCGCGCCGCCGGCCTGCCTGCGCTTCTCCTTGAACTGGATCATCCGGCTGAGCTCGCCGGTGAGCGCGGTGCACTCCAGCAGGTAGGCGAGCCCGGTGTGCGCGGGCACCTCGCTCTGCCGGAACAGCGTGGCCCGCTCCGGGTCGAGGCCGCAGGCCAGCATCAGCGTCGCCACCTCACGGCTGCGCTCACGCAGCTCGGCCGGGTCGTGGGCGGTGGTCATCGCGTGCAGGTCCGAGACCCCGAAGAAGCAGGTGGCGTGGTCCTGCGCGGCCACCATGCCGCGCAGCGCGCCGAGGTGGTTGCCGAGGGTGAGCCGGCCGCTGGGGGTGATCAGGCTCAGCTTCCGGGGCGGGCGCCCGCCCGGCGTCTGGTGCCGCGACGGGTGCTCTGGCTGGTGCTGCATGGGACTCCTCCTGGGAAGGGGCCGTCCAGGAGGTCGTCGCACGTGCAGGGAGCAAGACGGCCGCCCGGAGGCGGCCGTGGGTCAGGTGCGTGGGTGTGCGCGCTGAGTGGTCCGCCTAGAGGGCGGGCCACCACTGGGGGCAACCGTGGTTGCGGGTCGTGTGCACGGGCCCAGCATAGCCGGGCTACTCTCCGTCGCATGTCAGGAAACGCGTGCGTGGTCTTCGACCCGTCCCTGACCGACTACGACTTCGGAGCCGGCCACCCGATGGCGCCGATCCGCGTCGACCTGACGATGCGGCTGGCCACCGACCTCGGCCTGGTCGGCGGCTCCGCGCTCGCGACGGTGCCGGCGCCGATGGCCTCCGACGAGCTGCTCGCCACCGTGCACGACCCGGCGTACCTGGCCGCGGTCGAGGAGATCGGCAAGGACCCCTACCGGGTCGACGAGGAGCACGGCCTGGGCACCGCGGACAACCCGACGTTCGAGGGCATGCACCAGGCCTCGGCCCACATCGTCGGGGCCACCGTCGAGGCGGCCCGCCGGGTCTGGACCGGCGAGGCCCTGCACGCGGCCAACGTCTCCGGCGGGCTGCACCACGCGATGCCGGGCAAGGCCAGCGGCTTCTGCGTCTACAACGACGTCGCGGTCGGGATCCGCTGGCTGCTCGACCACGGCGCGCAGCGGGTGGCGTACGTCGACGTGGACGTCCACCACGGCGACGGCGTCGAGCGGATCTTCTACGACGACCCGCGGGTGCTCACGATCAGCCTGCACGAGACCGGGCAGATGCTCTTCCCGGGGACCGGCTTCCCCAAGGACGTCGGCGGCCCGGGCGCGGAGGGCAGCGCGGTCAACGTCGCGCTGCCGCCGGGCACCTCCGACGCCGGCTGGCTGCGGGCCTTCCACGCCGTGGTGCCGCCGTTGCTGCGCGAGTTCGCCCCGGACATCCTCGTCACCCAGCAGGGATGCGACTCCCACATCGAGGACCCGCTGGCCCATCTCATGCTCACCGTGGACGGCCAGCGCGCGTCGTACCTCGCCCTGCACGACCTGGCCCACGAGCTGTGCGGCGGCCGGTGGCTGGCCACCGGCGGTGGCGGCTACGCGGTGGTGGACGTGGTGCCGCGGGCCTGGGCGCACCTGCTCGGCATCGTCGGCGGGATGCCGGTGGACCCGCTCACCCCGACGCCGGAGGGGTGGCGCGAGCACATCCGCAGCCTGCTCGGGCGGACGGCGCCGATGCGGATGACCGACGGCCGGCTCCCGGCGTACCGTGACTGGAGTGAGGGCTACGACCCCTCGGTGTGGCTAGACCGGGCGATCCACGCGACCCGCGAGGCGGTCTTCCCGCTCAACGGTCTCGACCCGATGCCCTGAGCGAGTCCAGCCGACACGCCGGTGGCAGGGTAAAATCGAAGGGCAAAGTCACCCCTTCCCCACTTGTCACTCTAGGCTCTACTCTCACGACAAGCACATACGCTTTTCCCTCCGGCGGGGAAGCCGGAGGCGGAATGTGCTGCGAGAAAGCGGTGCATGATGGCGTCTCACAGCTCCGGAGACATCTCCGAGGTGAAGTTCCTGACCGTGGCCGAGGTGGCTGCCGTCATGAGGGTGTCGAAAATGACGGTCTACCGCCTGGTCCACTCGGGCGAGCTCGACGCGGTCCGGGTGGGGCGTTCGTTCCGGGTTCCGGAGGACGCCGTCAACGACTACCTGCGCAAGAGCTTCTTCCAGACCGGCTGAGCAGGTCCCACGACGCCGAAGGAGCCGCCCCGTCCGGGCGGCTCCTTCGCGTCTGCGGACGTGTCAGCCGAAGCGCGTGAAGTCCGCCGCGGTCACCCAGCGGCCGGCGCCGTCGAGGTAGGACCCGATCCCGATCCGACGCGGGGACCTGCTGAGCAGGACCGCCCGGTGCCCGGGGGAGTGCATCCACATGCTCACCAGGCGCCGCGGTGACATCGTGCCCTTGCCGAGCGTCTCACCGGCGTACGTCGCCCCGCAGCCGCCCATCAGCGTGCCGAGGTCCTGGTGGTAGAAGTCGCCGCTCCGGGCGAGCTTGCGAGCCCACGACTCGGCCGCGCCGTCGGTGCAGCTCTGCAGCCTCAGTCGGCGCAGGCCGTGCTCGGCACGCCTGCGGTTGACCCACCGCTGGACCTTCTCCTCGTACGTGCTGCTGCTCATCGACGTGGCCGCCCGCGGCGCCAGCCGCGCCGCGGAGCCCGGTCCCGAGCCGCCCGGGGGCCAGGCGGCCACCGTCGCGGCAAGCACCAGGGCCAGCCCCAGCACGAACAACCTGATGATCGAGCCCGCGTCCACAGTTCGTGCACGGGCGTGACTTCGCAAGCGCATGACCCTCCCAAGATCAGCTCCGAGGTGCGAAGGGTTGACTGTGCCATCTTCCCCGAAACGCCCCAACTGGGGGTTATCTCTGGTCTATGCACCCGCGGTTCGCTCCACGCGGTGGCTGCGGATACGCTGTCCCTTCCGTGCTGCGCACGCACCATGCTGCGCAGCCTCGTCGCGTCCACCAGGCAGAGAAGGTCCGTAGTGGGTTCCGTCATCAAGAAGCGTCGCAAGAGAATGGCCAAGAAGAAGCACCGCAAGCTGCTCAAGAAGACGCGCATCCAGCGTCGTCGTCAGGGCAAGTAAGTCCGGTAGTCCTCAGAGCTCCCGATCGCGGAGGTTCGCCCGTGGGTCGCACCGTGCTCGTCACCGGGGTCTCCCTCGACCTCGGCGGACGTCTGGCGCGCCTGCTCGCGTCCGACCCGGCGCAGCGGGTGATCGGCGTCGACGTCGTACCACCTCGCCGTGACCTCGGCGTCGTGGAGTTCGTGCGCGCCGACATCCGCAACCCGGTCATCGCCAAGGTGATCGCGGCGCAGGGTGTCGACACGGTCGTGCACATGAGCGTCTCGCCGTTCGGGCACGCCGGCGGTCGCACCTCGGTGAAGGAGCACAACGTCATCGGGACGATGCAGCTCCTCGCCGCGTGCCAGAAGGCGCCCAGCCTGGAGCGGCTGGTGGTGCGCTCGGCCTCCGAGGTCTACGGCTCCTCGAGCCGCGACCCGGCGATGTTCACCGAGGACCAGGCCGCCAAGCGGCTGCCGGGGTCCGGTTTCGGCAAGGACGTGCTGGAGGTCGAGGGGTACGTCCGCGGGTTCGCCCGCCGGCGTCCCGACGTGGCGGTGACGATGATGCGTGCGGCGCCGCTGATCGGCCCGCGGGTGCGCTCGCCGCTCACCGACTACTTCCGGCTGCCGGTGGTGCCGACCCCGCTCGGGTTCGACGCCCGGCTGCAGTTCGTCCACGAGGACGACCTGCTGGCCGCGCTGCGGCACGCCACGCTGGGCGGGGTGCACGGCACCTTCAACGTCGCCGGTGACGGCGTGCTGATGCTGTCCCAGGCGGTCCGCCGGCTCGGCCGGCCCAGCGTCCAGCTGCCCGCCTTCGCGCTGGACAACCTCGGCACGCTGCTGAAGCGGGTCGGGGTGCGCGGCCCCGACCGCGAGCTGGTCAGCTACCTGACCTTCGGTCGCGGGCTCGACACCCAGCGCCTCCGCGACGTCCTCGGCTTCACGCCCGAGCACGACACCGCCTCCGCGTTCGCGGACTTCGCCGGTGCCGTCACCCCCGGCATGGTGCCGCCGACCCAGCTCGCTGCCGGCGTGCTCACCGCCGCCACGGAGGCCCGCCATGGCTGACGCAGAGATCATCCCGCTGGGCACCCGCGGCCGGCCGGGTCGCGGCAGCGGCAACGCCAAGCCGTCGTCGGCCGCGCGCACGCTGGCCGGGTCCAAGCCCGGTCCCGGGTCCGCCGGATCCGCCGCCACCGGGTCCGCCACCGGGTCCGCGACCGACCGGTCCCCGGCCGACCCGCCCGGCGAGTTCTCCGGCGGCGGCGCGAGCGGTTCGCCACGACGACGTACCAGCCGGGCGCCGGACCCCGAGACCGGCGCGAGCACCACGGACTCCGCCGCGCCGGGCGGTGCCGCCGGCCCGACGAAGGGGAGGCCGACGGGGACGCCGCGTGCGACGGGCAGCGCCGGGAGTGGTCCCGCCGCCGCGCAGGCCCCGGAAAGCAGCGACCCCGACCGGCCGCCGGTGACGACCTCCGAGCAGGAGCCGGACACCGGCATCCCGGTGGCCGACTGGTTGGAGGCGCTCGCGAGCGCCGGACGCGAGGTGTTCGGCGAGGGCTGGGAGCGCCGGACCGCCGAGCTGCTGGCCTTCCTGCGGCGGCGGGTGACCGGCGACTACTCGGTGGACGCCTACGGCTTCGACCCGGAGGTCACCGAGCGGTTCTTCCTGGCAGCGGTCCGGCCGCTCAAGGAGAAGTGGTTCCGGGTGGAGGTCCGGGGCGCCGAGAACATCCCCGCTGAGGGCGGGGCGTTGCTGGTCTCCAACCACTCGGGCACGGTTCCGGTCGACGGCCTGATGACGATGGTGTCGGTGCACGACCACACCGGCCGCAACCTCCGTCCGCTCGGGGCCGACCTGGTCTTCCGGCTGCCGGTCTTCGGCGAGCTGGCCCGCAAGGCGGGCGCCACGCTGGCCTGCAACGAGGACGCCGAGCGCATGCTGCGCGGCGGCGAGCTGGTCGGGGTCTGGCCGGAGGGGTTCAAGGGCATCGGCAAGCCCTACTCCGAGCGCTACAAGCTCCAGCGCTTCGGCCGCGGCGGCTTCGTCTCCGCCGCGCTGCGCACCGGTGTGCCGATCATCCCGTGCTCGGTGGTCGGTGCGGAGGAGATCTACCCGCTGGTCGGCAACCTGCCCTCGCTGGCGCGGCTGCTGGGCGTGCCCTACATCCCGATCACGCCGTTCTTCCCGCTGCTCGGGCCGCTCGGGCTGGTGCCGCTGCCCTCCAAGTGGCTGATCGAGTTCGGCGAGCCGATCCGCACCGACTCCTACGACGAGGGCGCTGCGGACGACCCGATGCTGGTGTTCAACGTGACCGACCAGGTCCGGGAGACCATCCAGCAGACGCTGTACACCCTGCTCATGCAGCGGCGTTCCGTCTTCCACTGACCCCGCGACCGTATCCGCGCACAGCCGTCGTTGTGGGCGCGCGGGGGTCGGTGGACGCGACCGGTTTCGCGCACCGGCGGGGTCAGGGCAGCAGGTCGCCGGTGCCGGGGTCGGGCAGCAACGTCGCGGTGGCGTCGCCGAGACCGGAGGTCACGTCCCCGACCACGCCGCCGACCCCGTCCACGGTGTCGTCCACGGTGTCCTCGACGGTCTTCTTCACCTTGGTGACCGGGTCGTCACCGGCCTTGGAGACGTCGGTGTCGCCGGAGAGCGCGCCGCCGGACGAGGTGTCGCCTCCGGAGCCCGCGGTCGACCCCTGGGGTGCGGTGGCGGCGTCGGTGCCACCGGCGGCACCTGTCGCGGGAGCATCCGGTTCGGTGGTGCCGGTGTGCCCGCGCTGGACGACGACCGGGTGGCTGTTGTCGAGGCCGGCGAGGTCCGTCGGGCTCAGCCGCGCCAGCGTGCGGTCCACGTCGGCGGCGGCCCGGAACATCGGAGGCACCTGCAGCTCGGGCAGGTCCGCACAGCCGGA
Organism: Nocardioides mesophilus; assembly: GCF_014395785.1. GTDB lineage: Bacteria > Actinomycetota > Actinomycetes > Propionibacteriales > Nocardioidaceae > Nocardioides_B > Nocardioides_B mesophilus. The sequence goes on from NZ_CP060713.1 coordinate 2,383,323, forward strand.
GCAGGCCTGGACCGCCCGGGCGTCGATGTCGCCGAGGGCCAGCGCTGCCGCGGCGAGCTCGTCCTGCGCCTCGGGCGGGGCGGTCTCGGACAGCTGCTCGAGCATGGTGATGCCGTCGGCGGCGAAGGTCCGGACCGCTGCGACGCTGGCCGGGTCGCGGGTCTCCGCGTAGGAGCCGAGCAGCAGGTCTGCTCCTTCGCCGGCCTGCGCGGTGAAGTCCTCGAGGACACCCGGGATCTGCGGTGCGGAGGTGGGATCGTCCTGCGCCAGCAGCCCCTCGACCTCGTCGAGGCGGTCGCCCGCGGCGCTCAGCAGGTCGCGGCCCTTGCCGGCGGGGCTCGTCGAAAGGCCCGCCTGGGCCTGCTCGATGCCTCGTTTGACCGGGTAGAGCGCGTCGCCGGGCAGCGCGCTCTGCGCCGCCACGGCCACTCCGGCGGTGCTGCCGAGCACGATCACGACGGAGGCCGCCGCGGCCAGTCGGCGCTCGCGCGGTCGTTGCCGGACCGGAAGCACCAGGGCGGCGCCGGGCACCAGTACCTCGTCGGCCTCGAGGAGCAGCCGGGCCCGGAGGTCGGCGACCAGGTCGGCCCGCGGGGCGGCTGGTGCCTGGGAGCGCAGCGCGGTGGCCACCGCGAGCAACGGCTGGAGGCCTGGGTCGGGCTCGACGGCAGGACGGAGGACGACGCCGTCCACGGCCCGGGCGAACTCCTCGGCACGTCTGCGCGTGCTGAACAAGGAGGTCATCGCGGTCGTCCTGTCTGTGCGAGGGAGGTCCAGGCGCCGGACCCGAGCGGCCGGTGCCCCATCACCTCGCTCAACGAGGGACCGGCGCCGGAGGTTACGGGCGTCCCGCGGTGCCGCGCACCACAGCCGGTCGCACTCATCGCAGCCCCTCGGGGAGCAGCTTGGCCAGGTTGCGGACCCCGCGCAGCTGCAGCTGCTTGACCGCGCCGTCACTGCGACCGAGCACCCGGGCGGTCTCGGCGATGGAGAGGCCCTGGAGGAACCGCATGATCAGGCACTCCTGCTGCTCGGACGGCAGCTCCTTGAGCGCGGCGAGCAGGGCCTCGTTGGTCAGTGCGGCGAGGACGCTGGTCTCCGGCCCCTCGGTCACGTCGTCGTGCGCCGACATGTCCTCGGTGGTCATCTCCAGGCGGGTCCGTCCGGCCTTGAAGTGGTCGGTCGCGAGGTTCCGGGCGATCGTCATCAGCCAGGCGCCGAAGTCCTTGCCCTGCCAGCGGAACGAGCCCATGCCGCGCAACGCCCGGAAGAACGTCTCGGACATCAGGTCCTCGGCGAGCGCCACCGAACCCACGCGGTAGTAGAGGAACCGGTAGACCGCCGTGTGGTAGTGGTCGAAGAGCATCCCGAACGCCTCGGAGTCGCCGCCGCGGGCCAGCTCGACCAGCGCGATCAGCCGGCTCGCCTCCGCCTCGTCGGCCTCGGAGGAGGCGGCCAGTGCGGCGTCGGTGAAATCACGGTCCGGCCCCGCCGGCTGCAGCTCCACCGCCTCGGAGAGCAGCCACGCCGAGCGTGCGCCACGGCCGGCGCGGGGACCGGCAGCCCCACCACTGGCGGGGACACCGGCGGCGAGCATCGGGGCCGGGTCCAGGGCGGCGGCGAGCGCGCGCCGGAGGGCCTGCAGCCCGCCGTCGAGCTCCGCCTCGCGTGTGAACACCGAGATCTCCCTTCCCGGCGCGCGCCGGGCCCTCATTCCCCAGGGTCAATCGGTCCAGAGTAGGTCGGTTCGACTGCTTTGTGAACCGATCGGTAACCAGGAGCCGCACCTCGCCCCTGTGGCGCCGCTCACATCGGGGATACCCCGGGACAGGTCACCGCAATCCCCGCCGAACCTCGGACGTGTACGGTCCGCCTGAGCACCCCCAGCGGTCGGCACCTCCGGTTCCTGGCCGAACGGCTCCGTCACCGACTGCTGGGCCCACGACGAGGTTGCGACTGCCATGACCGACCCGCAGCACTCCGCCGGCGGCGGCACTGCTGATCCCGGCCGGCCCGACACGGCCGGGTTGGCCGGCCGTGCCGCGGAGCTGCTGCAAGCCCCGCTCGCGGCGGCGGTGTTCGTGCTCGCCCACCGGCACGGGCTGCTCGCCGACGCACTCGCCGAACCCGCCACGGCCACCGCCCTGGCCGCCGCCGCCGCGGACGCCCTCGATCCCTGGAACGGCGCGGAGCCGGCAGCGCATGCGCGACGCCGGTTCGTCGACCAGGCCGCCGAGCTCCACGGCCTCGTGAACGCCGTGCTGAGCGACCCTCGCACCGGCTGGTGGGCGGCGCCCCTGGACCGCGACCACCAGCTGCTGCTCAGCGAACCCGACACCGCGCCAGCACCGACCGCGGCATCGGCTCGCTGGCAGACCTACGCCCAGCAGCCCGCGCAGGGGTTGATCACCTCCACCGAGCTGCCGGTGCCGCAGGAACAGCCGATCCGGTCCGGCGCACACGCCGCCCTGGCCTCCGGCCGCGGCGACTGGACCCCCACCTACCCGCTGGTGCAGGCCCGGGTGCGGGTGGCACCTCGCGCGCGCATCTTCGAGATCGCCGGGCCTGCTGACTGGCACCGGCTCGTCACCAGGTACGGCGACCCGGCCGGCTACGCCGGACCCGACCGCAACCTGCTCGAGGCGGCCGACATCGACCACGGACCCGCCCCGGTGTGGGACGCGGCGGCTGCCGACTTCGACGGCGTCCACCTGACCTTCGTCGGGCTGCTCTCCGCGCTCTTCGTCCCCTGGTCCCAGTCCGGTGTCACCACGACCTTGTGGTCCTGGGAGTGGGAGCGGACGTTGTGGCTGCGACCCGCGTTCGCCGACCGCACCGCGCTGCCCGACCTCGTCGAGCAGCCGACCGCGGCACCCTTCCGGCCGTAGCTCATCCACCCAGCGCTGTCGGCGAGCGGAGAGCGCGCCTCGGTCAGAGCACGTGGCGCCGGATCGCCACGGCCGCGGCGGCGCTGCCGGCCACCGCGCCCGCTGCACCGGCGGCGAACAGCCCGGCCCGCGCGGCCTTGCGGCCGGTGCGGTAGTCGCGAACCCGCCAGCCGTGCGCCTTGGCGTGGTCGCGGAGTTTGGCGTCGGGGTTGATCGCGCACGGGTCACCGACGAGGGTCAGCATCGGCAGGTCGTTGAAGGAGTCGGAGTACGCCGAGCAGCGGGCGAGGTCCAGCCCCTCCCGCTCGGCAAGCGCCTTGACCGCCTCCGCCTTCGCGGGCCCGTGCAGCATGTCGCCGACCAGCCGGCCGGTGTAGACCCCGTCCACGTGCTCGGAGACCGTGCCGAGCGCACCGGTCAGCCCCAGCCGGCGGGCGATGATCGTCGCGATCTCCACCGGGGCCGCGGTCACCAGCCAGACCCGCTGCCCCTGGTCGAGGTGGAGCTGGGCGAGCGCCCTGGTGCCCGGCCAGATTCGGTGCGCCATCGCCTCGTCGAAGATTTCCTCGCCCAGCGACTCCAGCTCGGTGACCTCGTGCCCCTTGATGAACGCGAGCGCGGAGGCCCGGGCCTCGGCGACGTGCTCGGGGTCCTCGACGCCCACGAGCCGGAAGTAGGTCTGCTTCCAGGCGGCGCCCAGGATGTCGCGGGTGGTGAAGAAGTGGCGGCGGTGCAGGCCCCGGGCGAGGTGGAAGATCGAGGCGCCCTGCATCACGGTGTTGTCGACGTCGAAGAAGGCCGCGGCGGTCAGGTCCGGTGGCGTCGCCAGCGAGCTCTCCACCTCGGCGGCGGCCGCGGACGCCTCGCCGGCGAGCACGGAGCGGCTGCGCAGGTCGACCCGATCGGCTGGCGAGGCCGTGCGCCGGGAGGATCGTGCCGCGTTCACCGGGCCAGCGTAGTGGTCCGCCGCCGCTGCGGTCGTGTGCCAGACTCGCCAGGGTGAGCGCGCACCTGCCTGAGCTGCTGACCCGTGCCGCCGCGGAGCATCCGGACCGGGTGGCGTTGGTCGAGGCCGACGGTCGCCGGGTCACCTGGGCCGAGCTGGACCGCGAGGTCGACCGCGTCGCGCGCGGCCTGAACCGGCGCGGCCTGGTCGCCGGCTACCGGGTGATGCTCGCCCTCGGCAACCGGGTCGAGTTCGTCACCAGCTACCTGGGCTGTCTGCGCGCCCGGCTGGTCGCCGTCCCGGTGAACCCCCGCTCGGCGACCGGGGAGCTGGCCCGGATGGTCGCCGACTCGCAGACCCGCCTGGTGATCGCGGACGCGAAGGCGCTCACCACCGTCCGGCAGGCTGCGGCCGGTCTCGCGGACGCCCTCGTCGGAGCCGACGAGGAGCTCCTGCGCTCCGCCCCGGTGCCGCAGATCGCCGTCGTGGGCGCTCCGGCGCTGCCCGGCGAGACGCCGTACGCGCAGCTGCTCGACGACCCGGACGCGCCCGCCCCGGGCTTCCCCGAGGGCGGTGACCCCGAGGCGCTGGCGGTGCTGCTCTACACCAGCGGTACGTCGGGCCGACCCCGCGCGGCGATGCTCAGCCACCGGGCGCTGCTGGCCAACATCGAGCAGGTCGCCGCCGTGGAGCCGCCGATGTTCACCGGCGACGACGTCGTCCTCGGGCTGCTGCCGCTGTTCCACGTCTACGGCCTGAACGCGGTGCTGGGCGGGGTGCTGCACCGCGGCGCGCGGCTGGTGCTGGTCGACGGCTTCGACCCCGAGGGCTCGCTGGCGCTGGTGGAGCGGGAGGCGGTCTCGGTGCTGCCGGTGGCCCCGTCGGTGCTCACCGCCTGGACGGGGGTCCCCGGCCTGCGCGAGCACCTGCGCGGCGTACGCCTGGTCCTGTCCGGCTCCGCCCCGCTGGCCCCCGAGCAGGCCGACGCCTTCACCGCGGCCGGTGGCCTGGAGGTGCACCAGGGCTACGGGCTCACCGAGGCGGCGCCGGTGGTCACCTCCACGCTGTGCAGCGCGCGGAACCGGCGCGGATCGGTCGGGGCCGCGCTGCCCGGCATCGAGCTCCAGCTCTTCGATGACGCCGGGCTGGTGCCCGGAGGCGAGGACCCCGGCGAGATCCGGCTCCGCGGGCAGAACCTGTTCAGCGGCTACTGGCCCGACGGTGCCGATGCGCCGGACCCGCAGGGCTGGTTCGCGACCGGAGACGTGGGCTACCTCGACGGGGACGGCAACCTGGTGCTGGTCGACCGGCTCAAGGAGCTGGTGATGGTCTCGGGCTTCAACGTCTACCCGGTCGAGGTCGAGGAGGTGGTCGTCGAGGTGGCCGGTGTGGCCGAGGCCGCGGTGATCGGCCGCCCCGACCCGCAGACCGGCGAGGCGGTGCTCGCCTACGTCCGGCCCACCCCCGGGTGGTCCGGGTCCGACGAGCAGCTGGAGCAGGCGGTGCGCGAGCACTGCGCGACCCGGCTGGCCCGGTTCAAGCAGCCGGTCGAGGTCCACGTCGTCGTCGAGCTGCCGCACACCGTCACGGGCAAGGTCGCCAAGGGACGGCTGCGGGCGGCCCGCCGGCACCGGGGCCTGGGGCTCCAGGGATGAGCGGGCGTCCGGCGCGGGTGCTGCTCTACTCCCGGCCCGGCTGCCACCTGTGCGACGACGCCCGGACCGTCGTCGAGCAGGTGTGCGCCGAGCTCGGCGAGCGCTTCGAGGAGGTCGACATCACCACCTCCCCGGACCTGCAGGACCGCTTCGGCGAGGAGATCCCGGTGACCTTCGTCGACGGCCGGCAGCACGACTTCTGGCGGGTCGACCCGGCCCGGCTCCGCGCCGCACTGGCCTAGACAGGCGCAGGTCGGCCGACCCCCCGACGGGTGAGCGAGGTCACGTGTGCTAGGTCGCGCGACCGCTCAGTTTGTTCCCGCGTTCACAAACTCCTAAAGTGGCCGTGCTGCCGGCCTCACCGCGGCCCGAGATACGGGGTCCCCGTCGCCAACGGCAGTGTCCAGGAGAGCCCGAAGAGTCGTGACCTCACCACGCAGTCCGCGGAACGGAACGCCCGTGCCGGGCGCCGCCCGACCGACCGCTGCGAAGGTCGCCGACCGGTCCAACGACCGGGGCATCCCCGAGGCCACGGTGGCGCGGCTGCCGGTCTACCTGCGGGCGCTGGTCGGGCTCACCGAGCGCGGCACCGCCACCTGCTCGAGCGAGGAGCTGGCCGCCGCCGCCGGCGTGAACAGCGCCAAGCTCCGCAAGGACCTCTCCTACCTCGGCTCCTACGGCACCCGCGGCGTCGGGTACGACGTGGAGTACCTCCGCTACCAGATCGCCCGCGAGATCGGGGTCACCCAGGACTGGCCGGTGGTCATCGTGGGCATCGGCAACCTGGGCCACGCGCTCGCCAACTTCTCCGGCTTCAGCTCGCGTGGCTTCCGGATCGCCGCGCTGCTCGACGCCGACCCGGAGCGCCAGGGCGAACGCGTCGGCGACCTGGAGATCCTCGGCTTCGAGCAGGTGGAGCAGCTCGTGGAGGAGCACCGCATCGCGATCGGCGTGATCGCCACCCCGGCCCCGGCCGCGCAGGCCGTCTGCGACCGGCTGGTCGGCGCCGGGATCACCAGCATCCTGAACTTCGCCCCCGTGGTGCTCTCGGTGCCCGACGGGGTGGACCTGCGCAAGGTCGACCTCTCCATCGAGCTGCAGATCCTCGCCTACCACGAGCAGCGCAAGTCGGCCCTGCTCCCCGGGCTGTCCGGGCTGCCCGGCGACCTGCCCGCCAAGGCGGTCGGCCGATGAGCGTCCTGGTGGTGGGCGTGTCCCACAAGACCGCGCCGGTGTCGGTCCTCGAGCGGCTCGCCCTCGACGCCTCCGGCGTGGAGAAGCTGGTGCGCGACGTCTGCGGCTCCGACCACGTCTCGGAGGCGACGGTGCTGGCCACCTGCAACCGCATCGAGATCTACGCCGACGTGGACCGCTTCCACGGCAGCGTCGAGGCGGTCTCCCGGATGCTCTGCGATCTCGCCGAGGAGCGTCCCGAGGACGTGGTGCCGCACCTCTACGTCCACTACGACGACGGCGCGGTCTCGCACCTGTTCCACGTCGCCTCCGGCCTCGACTCGATGGTGGTCGGCGAGGGTCAGATCCTCGGCCAGACCCGCGAGGCACTGCGCGTCGGCCAGGAGCACGGGACCCTCGGGCCGGCCCTGAACACGCTGTTCCAGCAGGCGCTGCGGGTCGGCAAGCGCGTGCACGCCGAGACCGACATCGACCGGGCGGCGCCCTCGCTGGTCTCCGTCGCGCTCGAGCGGGCCGCGGCGCACGTCGGACCGGTGCGGGGGCTGCGGGTGCTGGTCGTCGGCGCCGGCTCGATGGCCGGCCTCTCGGTCGCCACCGTCACCCGGCTCGGGGCCGGCGAGGTCGTGGTCGCCAGCCGCACGCAGGCGAACGCCGAGCGGCTCGCCCGGCAGTACGCCGCCCGCGCCGTCCCGCTGGAGGACGTGGAGCGCGAGATCGCCGCCGCGGACCTCCTCATCTCCTGCACCGGCGCCGCCGGCGTGGTGCTGCCGCTGAGCATGGTGGCGGCCGCCCGGACCACCCCGAAGGGTCCGCTGGCCGTCGTCGACCTGGCGCTGCCGCACGACGTCGACCCCGCGGTCGGCGAGCTCCCCGACCTGGAGCTGATCGGGCTGGCCAGCCTGGCCGACGAGCTGCACGGCGGCGAGATCGCCGACGACGTGATGGCGGTGCGCGGGGTGGTGACCGAGGAGGTCACCTCGTTCCTCGCCGCCCGTCGCTCCTCCGCCGTCACGCCCACGGTGGTGGCGCTGCGCACGATGGCGACCGGAGTCGTCGACGCCGAGATGGCCCGGCTGGGCAGCCGGCTGCCCGACCTGGACCCGGCCGTCCGGGCCGAGGTCGAGCACACGGTCCGCCGGGTCGCCGACAAGCTGCTGCACCAGCCGACGGTCCGGGTCAAGGAGCTGGCCAACGAGACCGGGGCGGTCTCCTACGCCGCGGCGCTGGCCGAGCTGTTCTCCCTGGACCCCGACGCCGTCGAGGCCGTGACCCGGGCGGAGGGGATGGCATGACCGGCACCCCGCTGCGGGTCGGCACCCGCGCCTCGCTGCTCGCCCGCACCCAGTCCGGCCACGTCGCGGACGCGCTGGCCGCCGCCCTGGACCGCGACGTGGTCCTCGTCGAGGTGACCACCGCGGGCGACGTCTCGGCCGCGCCGCTGGTCTCCTTCGGCGGCGTCGGCGTCTTCGTGAGCGCGCTGCGCGACGCGCTGGTGCGCGGTGACGTGGACGTCGCGGTGCACTCCCTCAAGGACCTCCCCACCGCGGAGCACCCGGACATCGCGCTGGCCGCCGTCCCCCTGCGCGAGGACCCGCGTGACGTGGTCGTCGCCCGCGACGGGCTCACCCTCGGCGAGCTGGGGCCGGGCGCCCGGGTCGGCACCGGGTCCCCGCGCCGCGCCTCGCAGCTGCACGCGCTCGGTCTCGGTTTCGACGTGGCCGGGATCCGTGGCAACGTGGACACCAGGATCCGCAAGGTCCGGGAGGGGGAGTACGAGGCCGTCGTGCTCGCCCGCGCCGGAGTGGCACGCCTCGGTCGTCTCGACGAGGTGACCGAGGTGCTCGACCCGCTGCAGATGCTCCCCGCCCCCGGGCAGGGTGCGCTGGCGATCGAGTGCCTGCGGGTCCGGAGCGACCTCGTCGACGACGTACGCCAGGCCCTGGAGGACCCGAGGACCCGTGCGGCCGTCACCGCCGAGCGGGTCGTGCTCGCCGACCTCGAGGCCGGCTGCTCGGCTCCGGTCGGGGCCCTGGCCGAGGTGGCCGAGGGCGACGACGGCGACGAGCTCTGGATCAGGGCGGTGGCGCTGTCGCTCGACGGCAGCCTCGCGGTACGCCGGTCGATGACCGGCCGGCCGGAGGACGCCGCCGGGGTCGGGCACCGGCTCGCCGAGGAGATGGTCGTCGACGGGGCCGGCTCGCTGCTCGAGGAGCGGGTGCCTTGACCACCTCGACCGGATCCACCAGCACCAGCAGCACGAGCAGCACCGACAGCAGGATGACCACGAGGACCAGTCCGATGACCGGGAGCACCCGCGTCAGCGACAACAGCAAGAAGGCGACTGTGAGCAAGAGCGTTTCCAAGACCGCAGCCACCCGCGCGACGACCCGTGCCGCCACGGTGAAGGCCGAGACGCCTGCCGTGCCGACCCCGTCGACGAGGGCAGGCTTCGTCTCCTTCGTGGGCAGCGGCCCGGGCGACCCGGACCTGCTGACCGTGCGCGCCGCGGACCTGCTCCGGCAGGCCGAGATCGTGGTGACCGAGGCCCCCGAGCACGCCGCGCTCGTGGAGCGACTGGCCCCGGGCGCGACCGTGGTCGACGGTGGCTTCGGCACCGACGGGCAGCCGCTGACCCACGCGGCCCGGGCCAAGGCCGTCGTCAAGCAGGCCAAGTCCGGCGCGCGGGTGGTCCGGCTGATGGCCGGCGACCCGTTCCTCTACGCGAGCGGCCCGGAGGAGGCGCAGGCCTGCGTCAAGGCCGGCGTCGGCTTCGAGATCGTCCCGGGCGTGAGCTCGGTGACCGCGGTCCCGGCCTACGCCGGCGTCCCGCTGACCGACAAGAAGCACCGCGAGGTCGCGGTGGTGAACTGCTCGGAGGCCAAGGTCGACTGGAGCGTCTACGCCGACGACCGCACGCTGGTGCTGCTCTCCGCGGTCGGCTCCATCGGGGTGATCGCGGACGCCCTGGTGGCGGCCGGGCGGTCGGCGTCCACGCCGGTCGCGATGACCCGGGTCGGCACCACCACCGAGCAGGAGACGGTCGTCTCCACCCTCGAGGAGATCGCGGCCGACTGCCGCGCCGCCCGGATGTCGCCCCCGGCCGTCACCGTGGTCGGCGACGTGGTCGACCTGCGCAGCACGCTGTCCTGGTTCGAGACCAAGCCGCTGTTCGGCTGGCGGGTGCTGGTGCCGCGCACCAAGGAGCAGGCCGGTTCGCTGTCGGCGCGGCTGCGCGGCTACGGCGCGGTGCCCGAGGAGGTCCCCACGATCTCGGTCGAGCCGCCGCGCAACCCGCAGCAGATGGACAAGGCGATCCGCGGCCTCGTCGAGGGTCGCTACGAGTGGATCGCGTTCACCTCGGTCAACGCGGTCCGCGCGGTCCGCGAGAAGTTCGACGAGTACGGCCTCGACGCGCGCGCCTTCTCCGGGCTCAAGATCGCCGCGGTCGGTGAGAAGACCGCCGCCGCGATCGAGGCCTGGGGCCTGCGCGCCGACCTGGTCCCGGCCGGCGAGCAGTCCGCCCGCGGCCTGGTCGAGGACTGGCCGCCCTTCGACGAGCTGCTGGACCCGATCAACCGGGTCTTCCTGCCGCGCGCCGACATCGCCACCGAGACGCTGGTGGCCGGCCTGGTGGAGCTCGGCTGGGAGGTCGACGACGTGACCGCCTACCGGACCGTGCGCGCGACCCCGCCGCCGGCGCCGACCCGCGAGGCGATCAAGAGCGGCAAGTTCGACGCGGTCGTGTTCACCTCGTCCTCGACGGTGCGCAACCTCGTCGGCATCGCCGGCAAGCCGCACGCCTCGACGATCATCGCGGTGATCGGCCCGGCGACCGCCAAGACCGCCGAGGAGCACGGGCTGCGCGTCGACGTGCTGGCCCCCTCGCCGTCGGTGGAGGTGCTCGTCGACGCCCTGGCCGACTTCGGCGCCGCCCGCCGGGCGTCGCTGCTCGAGGCCGGAGCGCCGGTCACCCGGCCCTCGGAGCGTCGCCCATCGGCTCGCCGCAAGGCGACCTGAGCGTGGCCGAGGCAGCGTTCCCGGTCGCCCGGCCGCGGCGGCTGCGGCGCACGCCCACGCTGCGCCGGCTCGTCGCGGAGACCACCGTGGAGGCCCGCCAGCTGGTGCTGCCGGCGTTCGTCCGCGAGGGGATCAGCGAGCCCGTGCCGATCAGCAGCATGCCCGGGGTCGTCCAGCACACCCACGACTCGCTACGGCGGGCCGCGGCCGAGGCGGCCGAGCTCGGCCTCGGCGGAATCATGCTGTTCGGGGTCCCGGAGTGGAAGGACGCTCGCGGCAGCGGGGCGGTCGATCCCGACGGGATCCTCAACGTCGCGATCGAGGAGGTGGTCTCCGAGGTCGGTGACGCGCTGCCGGTGATGGCGGACCTGTGCCTCGACGAGTTCACGGACCACGGGCACTGCGGCCTGGTCGCGCCGGATGGCTCGGTCGACAACGACTCCACGCTGGAGGTGTACGCCGCGATGGCGCTCGCCCAGGCCTCGGCCGGGGTCGACCTGGTGGGGCCCAGCGGCATGATGGACGGCCAGGTCGGCGTGATCCGGGCCGCCCTGGACGCCGCCGGGCACACCGACGTGGCGATCCTGGCCTACTCGGCGAAGTACGCCTCCGCGTTCTACGGCCCGTTCCGCGAGGCCGTCGACTCCTCCTTGCAGGGGGACCGGCGGACCTACCAGCAGGACGGCGGCAACGTCCGCGAGGGAGTCCGCGAGGCGCTGCTCGACGTGGCCGAGGGTGCCGACCTGGTGATGGTGAAGCCGGCGCTGGCCTACCTCGACGTGATCCGTGCGGTCCGGGATGCGGTGGACGTGCCGGTCGCGGCCTACAACATCTCCGGCGAGTACTCCATGCTCGAGGCCGCCGCCGCGAACGGCTGGATCGACCGGGAGGCCGCCATCCTCGAGACGCTCACCTCGATCCGGCGCGCCGGTGCCGACGTCACGCTGACCTACTGGGCCGCCGAGGTCGCGCGGCTGCTGCGCGCCGCTCGCTGACTCGTCGGGCCCGTCCGGCGTACCGTCTTCCCATGGGTGAGGAGACGCAGCCCGACCGGCCCGACCGGCCCGACCGGCCCGACCAGCGCGACCGGTGGTCGCGCTCGGACTGGTGGGGCGTGATGCTCGACGCGCCGGACGTCGACGTGCTGGCGCAGTTCTACTCCCGGCTGCGGGGCTGGCCGATCTGGTCGCAGGGCGACGACGGCGCGGCCCTCGACCTCGGGGAGGGCGTGGCCTACCTGGCGATCCAGCACAACCCCGACTACGTGCGCCCGGTGTGGCCGGCCGCACCGGGGAGCCAGCAGATGATGCTGCACCTCGACTTCCAGGTCACCGACCTCGAGGCCGCGGTGGCAAGGGCCCTCGAGCTCGGCGCGGAGCTGCCGGAGCACCAGCCGCAGGAGGACGTGCGGGTGCTGCTCGACCCCGCCGGGCACCCGTTCTGCCTCTACACCTGACCCGGCGGGGCGCCGCGCGGACGCGGAGCGTCAGCCGAGGCCGCCGAGCACGCCGCCGAGCAGGCTCTTGACCAGGTCGGCCAGGCCGGCGACGACCCCGCCGACGGCACCCTGCGCCTCGGCGAGCGTCTTGCCCTGCAGCGCCGCGACGCAGGCGTCGACGGCCTTCTGCGGTGCGGCGCCGTACTGCTGGTTGAGCTCGGCGACGCACAGGTCCACGGCCTGCGCGGTGCTGATGACCGGCTCGACGACCGGCGCGACCGGCTCGGTGACCTTCTTGACGGTCTCCTTCACCGGGTCGGGGGCGTCGCCCCCGCCGGTGGCAGGAGGGGTCGCCGGCGCTGTCGTCCCGCCGGTGCCGCCAGTGCCGCCGCTGCTCCCGGTGCCGCCGGTGCCGGCGCCGGCGCCGGACGCGCCGCCCTGTGCGCCGGCCCCCGCGCCGGACCTCGGGCCGGGCGCGGCCTGGTTCTTGCCGCGGATGACCGGCTGCAGGGCGGGGCTGCCGTAGGAGGGGAAGAAGCTGGTGGGCGCCGCCGCCTGGTTGGGGACCGCGCTGTAGTCGCCGTCGGTGTAGGCCTCCATGATCGCGAGCACCAGGTCGACGTACTCCTGGCTGTGGTTGTAGCGGTAGACCGCCGAGCGCTGCCCCGCCGGTGTGGCGAGGTCCTCCTCGCCGGAGCAGAGGTAGACCGCGGTCGCCAGCGCGGCGTCGTCGATGTCCTGGGGGTCGCGCACCCCGTCGCCGTCGCCGTCGACACCGACCACCCGCCACGTCGAGGGGATGAACTGCATCGGGCCCACGGCGCGGTCGAAGACCGCGTCGTCGTCGAACCGGCCACCGTCGCTGTCGCCGATCTTCTGCGTGCCGTGCGAGCCGTCGAGCGGGATGCCGTAGATGCCCGGGGTGCTCACCCCCTCGTCGGAGAGGGTGTTGCCGCCGTAGCGGCCGTGGTCGGACTCGACGCGGCCGATGGCGGCGATCAGCTGCCAGCCGATGTGGCACGAACGGTCCGCGGAGTCGATCACCTGGGCGGCGCGCTGGTAGGCGGCCAGGGCCGCGGAGGGGATGCCGTTGGGGGAGGCGGAGCGGACCACCGCGTCGGCGGCGCCGCTGGGCACGCCGGGGGCGATCTCGCCGGGAGCGGACAGGCTCGCCGGCGCCTGCACGGCGGCCGCCGGCAGCGTGGTGCCATCGGGCAGCGTGCCCGGCTCCTCGGTGGCGGCGGAGGCGGTGCCGAACCCGGCCAGGCTGGTGGTCCAGGCACCCGACAGCAGCGCCAGCGGCACCAGCGCGGTGGCCTTCTGCCAGGTGGTCAGACGGTGAGACATGCGTCTCCCTCCCCGTTCGTCATGCCCGAACCATCCCTTGTGTCCCCCACGGATACCCGGGATCTCCCTCTTCCACACAGCCAACGAGCGCGGGCCCGCGAGGTTACGCCCGGCCCGGTCGTCACGGCGCGGCGTCCGTCCGGCGGGAGCGAGCGGGACCGGGCATGGTGAGCCTCACACCGCCCGGGGGCGGACCGGATTCGAACGGTGACCAGGCCTCGGTGACAATGAAGTGGTGACCCCCTCCACGACCTCCGGATCCGCCGCGCTGTTCAGGCGTGCCCACTCGGTCACGCCGGGCGGGGTGAACTCGCCGGTGCGCGCGTTCAACGCCGTCGGCGGCACCCCCCGCTTCATCGAGAGCGCGCGCGGCGCCCTGCTGCGCGACGTCGACGGCAACGAGTACGTCGACCTGGTGTGCAGCTGGGGCCCGATGCTGCTGGGCCACGCCCACCCCGCCGTGCAGGAGGCCGTCGTCGCGGCGGTCGCCCGCGGTACGTCGTACGGCACCCCGACCCGCCCCGAAGTCGAGCTGGCCGAGGAGATCGTGGCGCGGACCCCGGTCGACAAGGTGCGCTTCGTCTCCTCCGGCACCGAGGCGACCATGTCGGCGATCCGGCTGGCCCGCGGCTTCACCGGCCGCGACCTGGTCGTGAAGTTCGCCGGCTGCTACCACGGGCACGTCGACTCGCTGCTGGCCGCGGCCGGCTCCGGGCTGGCCACCTTCGCGGTTCCCGGCACGCCGGGGGTGCCGGCTGCCTCGACCGCGGCGACCCTGGTGCTGCCGTTCAACGACCGGGCCGCCGTCGAGCAGGCCTTCGCCGAGCACGGCGCCGGCATCGCCTGCCTGGTCACGGAGGCGTCGCCCGGCAACATGGGCGTGGTCCCGCCGCTGCCCGGCTTCAACGAGTTCCTCGCCGAGACCTGCCGCCGCCACGGTGCGCTGTTCGTCAGCGACGAGGTGATGACCGGCTTCCGGGTCTCCCGGTCCGGCCAGTGGGGGCTCGACGGCGCCCGGGAGGGCTGGCGGCCGGACCTGGTCACCTTCGGCAAGGTGATGGGCGGCGGCTTCCCGGCCGCGGCCTTCGGCGGCCGCGCCGACGTGATGGGCATGCTCTCCCCGGAGGGGCCGGTCTACCAGGCGGGCACGCTGTCGGGGAACCCGGTCGCCACCACCGCCGGCCTGGTGACGCTGCAGCACGCGACCGACGAGGTCTACGCGCAGCTCGACCGGGCGGCCGGGATCGTCGGCGCCGCCGCCGACAAGGCGCTCACCGACGCCGGGGTGCCGCACCTGGTGCAGGCCGGCGGCAACATGTTCAGCGTCTTCCTCTTCGACGAGTCGGCGGGCGACGTCACCGCGGTCACCGACTTCGCCGGCGCGAGCGCGCAGAACCTCGATCGCTACAAGGCCTTCTTCCACTCGATGCTCGACCAGGGCGTCTACCTGCCGCCGAGCGCTTTCGAGGCGTGGTTCCTCTCCTCCGCCCACGACGACGCGGTGCTGGACCGGGTCCTCGAGGCGCTGCCGGCGGCTGCCCGGGCCGCGGCCGCCGTACCCCCCGACCGATCCGCCCGCCCCGCCGACACCGACCAGGGAGACGCATGACCCTCGAGACCACCACCGTGCACCTGCTGCGGCACGGCGAGGTCCACAACCCCTCCGGCGTGCTCTACGGCCGCAGCGACGGCTACCACCTCTCCGACCTCGGCCGGCAGATGGCGCAGCGTGTCGCCGACGCGGTCGAGGGCCGCGACATCGTCAGCGTCACTGCCTCGCCGCTGGAGCGGGCGCAGGAGACCGCGGCGCCGCTGGCCGCCGCCCGCGGGCTCGAGGTGGGCACCGACGCCCGGATCATCGAGTCCGCCAACGTCTTCGAGGGCGAGCGGTTCGCCGGCGGCGGGGTCCTCAAGCAGCCGCGCACCTGGCGCTACCTGTGGAACCCGTGGCGGCCGTCCTGGGGCGAGCCCTACAAGGAGATCGCCGCACGCATGATGGCGGCGGTGCACGACGCCCGGGACGGCGCCCGCGGCCACGAGGCCGTCCTGGTCTCCCACCAGCTCCCGATCTGGACGACCCGGCTGCACGTCGAGCGGCGCTCCTTCCTGCACGACCCGCGCCGCCGCCAGTGCACGTTGTGCTCGCTGACCTCGCTCACCTTCGTCGGGGACGAGCTGACCACGCTGCGCTACTCCGAGCCGGCCGCCGACCTGATCCCGGTCCAGGACCGGTCCGCGCCGTTCTCCGCCGGCGGTGCCGCCCCGAGCTGAAGCCGTCCGGCGAGGACGCCTGAGCCGATGACGCCGTCGCTCCCGCCACGCCGCCGTACCCGTGCCGCGGCCGCCCTCGCCGGGCTGGCCGTGGCGGCCACGCTCACGGGCTGCTCCAGCGACGTCGGCAGCTCGGGCGAGCAGGGCTTCGTCTCCGGCGCCGGGATCATCACCACGCTGCCCGCCGCCGAGCGGGAGGCGCCGGGCGAGGTCTCCGGGACGACCATCGACGGCGAGCCGCTGGCGCTCTCGGACTACGCCGGCCAGGTCGTCGTGGTCAACGTCTGGGGCTCCTGGTGCGGACCCTGCCGCGGTGAGGCGCCGATGCTGGCCGACGCCGCCCGCGACCTGGCGGCGAAGGACGTCGCCTTCCTGGGCATCGACTCGCGCGACCCCGACCGGGCGCAGGCCCGGGCCTTCGTGCGCACCTTCGACATCCCCTACCCGAGCATCTACGACCAGCAGGGCCGCACGCTGCTGGCGTTCCGCGGCACGCTGGTGCCCAACGCGATCCCCAGCACGGTGATCATCGACCGCGAGGGCCGGGTGGCCGCCAGCGTCCAGGGCCCGATCACCCGGACGACCCTCTACGACCTCGTCGAGGAAGTCCAGGGCGGCGAGGCCTCGTGATCGTCGCGATGGACCTGGCCGGCTGGTTCGAGAGCACGGTGCTCTCGGGCTCGCTGGTGCTCGCGCTCCCGGTGGCCGCGGTGGCCGGGCTGGTCTCGTTCTTCTCCCCGTGCGTGGTGCCGCTGCTGCCGGGCTACCTCTCCTACGCCACCGGCCTCTCCGGAGCCGACCTCGCCGAGGCGCGGCGCGGCCGGATGGTGCTCGGGTCGGTGCTGTTCGTGCTCGGCTTCTCGTTCGTCTTCGTCGCGCTCGGCACGCTCTCGGGCGCGCTCGGCGACTGGCTGTGGGAGTACATGCGGCCGATCAGCGTCGTGCTCGGGGTGGTGACGATCCTGGTCGGGGTCGCCTTCCTCGGCCTCGTCCCCTGGCTCCAGCGCGACGTGCGGGTGCACAAGGTGCCGGCCGTCGGGCTGGCGGCCGCACCGCTGCTCGGCGTGCTCTTCGGCCTCGGCTGGACCCCCTGCATCGGGCCCACCCTCGCGGCCGTGCAGACCCTGGCGCTGCACGAGGGCACCGCCGGTCGCGGCGCCGCGCTCAGCGTCGCCTACTCGCTGGGCCTGGGCATCCCGTTCGTGCTGGCGGGCCTGGCGTTCCGGCGCACGCTCGGCGCCGTCGCCTGGGTACGCCGCCACCAGGCCTGGGTCACCCGGGTCGGCGGGGTGATGCTGATCGGCGTCGGGCTGCTGCTGGTCAGCGGGCTGTGGGACGTCTGGGTCGCGGAGCTCCGCGGCTGGGTCGGCGGCTTCGAGGTGGTCGTGTGAGCCTGACCGATCGCGACCACGCCTCGCCGCGGCCCGCCGCCGGCGCGGGCGGAGCGGCCTCCAACCCGACCCCGCCGCCGGCGCCCCCGGGGCTCGGCCCGGTCGCGCTGGCGCGCTGGGCGTGGCGACAGCTGACCTCGATGCGCACCGCGCTGGTGCTGCTGTTCCTGCTCGCGCTCGCGGCCGTCCCCGGCAGCGTCGTGCCCCAGGAGAACATCGACGCGATCGCGGTGAACGGCTGGCAGGCCGACCACCCCCGGCTCACCCCGATCTACGAGGCGCTCGGGCTGTTCTCGGTCTACGGCTCGGTCTGGTTCGCGGCGATCTACATCCTGCTGATGATCTCGCTGGTCGGCTGCGTGGTGCCCCGGCTGCGGGTCTACTGGCGGGCGATGCGGGCGCGTCCTCCGCGGGCGCCGCGCAACCTCGCCCGGCTGCCGCAGTCGCGCACCTTCGAGCTCGACGGGGAGCCGGCGGCGGTGCTGGAGCGGGCGGTCTCGGTGCTACGCGGGCGCCGCTACCGGGTCGAGGTCGACGGTGACGCGGTGGCGGGGGAGCGCGGCTACCTGCGCGAGGCCGGCAACCTGCTGTTCCACTCCTCGGTGCTGCTGGTGCTGGTCGCGTTCGCCGCCGGGCAGCTGTTCGGCTACAAGGGCGGCGTCATCACCGTGGTCGGCCAGGGTTTCTCCAACTCGCTGACGCAGTACGACGACTTCGCGCCGGGATCGCTCTTCGACCCCCAGGACCTGACCCCGCTGAACCTGACCGTCGAGGACTTCGACGTCGACTTCCTGACCAGCGGCCCGCAGATGGGCCAGCCCCGGGACTTCCGGGCCAAGGTCCGCTACAGCGCGACGCCGGGTGCCCCGGAGAAGACCCAGGAGGTCGCGGTCAACCACCCGCTCACCCTCGACGGGGTCAGCGTGTTCCTGGTCGGCCACGGCTACGCACCGGTCGTCACGGTCAAGGACGGCAACGGCGACGTCGCCTTCTCCGGGCCGGCGGTGTTCCTGCCCCAGGACAGCTCGTTCGCCTCCTTCGGGGTGATCAAGGTGCCGGACGCCGCCCCCACCCAGCTCGGCTTCGAGGGGCTGTTCCTGCCGACCTACGGCTTCACGATGGCGCGCGGACCGTTCTCCCAGTTCCCCGACGCCCTGGACCCGGTGCTCTCCCTGGTGCCCTACTCCGGCGACCTCGGCCTCGACGACGGCAAGCCCCAGTCGGTCTACCAGCTCGACAAGGACCGGTTGAAGCCGTTCAAGAGCAAGGACGCCTCCCGCGGGGCCGCGGCCCGGATCAAGCTCTCGCCGGGCGACGAGGTGCAGCTGCCCCAGGGCGCCGGCTCGATCCGCTTCGACGGGGTCCAGCGCTGGGTGAAGCTCCAGGTCAGCGACAGCCCCGGCAAGGGCTGGGCGCTGTTCGGGGTGATCCTCGGCATCCTCGGGCTGATGGGCTCGCTGTTCATCCGGCCGCGCCGGGCCTGGGTGCGGGTCCGGCCCGCCGGGCCGGCCGGTCCCGGCGGCTCCGGGCGGCGGCGTACCGTGGTGGAGCTGGCCGGCCTCGACCGCAGCTCGGGGGGCGACCTCGGCGACGAGATCGACGAGCTGGAGCGCCGCCTGCGCGGCGGAGCGGCCGGTGAGCATGCGCAGAGCCCTGGCGGCCCCGACGTCCCGGACGTGTCCGGCTCCGACGTACCGAACGACAACGACGCACCGAACCACGAGGAGAGATCGTGAGCACCGCGGACTTCGCTGCCTTCTCCAACAACGCGATCATGTTCGCCTCGATCGTCTACACGCTGGCGTTCCTCGCCCACGTGATGGAGTGGTCGGCCACCCGGGCCGTCTCCCGCGCGGGCACGACGCGGGCGGCGGTGGCGGCGCCCGCCTCCGGGGCCGGCGGCAGCGCCTCCGGGACCACGCTGACGGCGACCGCGGGCCCCGACGGGGAGGCCGACGAGGACGCCGAGCTGCGGATCGAGAAGTGGGGCCGGATCGGTGTCGCGCTCACGATCGTGGCGGTGCTGCTGCACTTCGCGGCGCTGGTCTCCCGCGGCCTCGGCTCGGACCCGATCCGGGTGCCGTGGGGCAACATGTACGAGTTCACCCTGGCCGGCGCCTTCGGCGTCTCGCTGATGTACCTCGTGCTGGGCCGCCGCCACAACCTGCGCTGGATGGGGCTGCCGGTCACCGGCTTCGAGATCATCGTGCTGATGCTGGCGGTGCTGCTGCTCTACGTGCCCGCGGGGCCGCTGGTGCCGGCGCTGCACTCCTACTGGCTGGTGATCCACGTGATGGCCGCGGTGATCGCCTCCGGCGCCTTCGCGGTCGGCGCGATCGCCTCGCTGCTGTTCCTGGTCAAGGAGCGCTCGATCAACCGCGGCCGGCTGCGTCCCGGCGGCTACCTGGACCGGCTCCCCGACCTGCCGTCGCTGGACCGCGTCGCCTACCGGCTGCACGCCTTCGGCTTCCCGATCTGGACCTTCGCGGCCCTGGTGGCCGGCCCGGTGTGGGCCGAGTACGCCTGGGGCAGCTACTGGAACTGGGACCCCAAGGAGGTGTGGGCCTTCATCAGCTGGGTGGTCTATGCCGCCTACCTGCACGCCCGGGCGACCGCCGGCTGGCGCGGCCGCGCCGCCGCGGTGATCGCGCTGGTCGGGTTCGCCACGCTGCTGTTCAACTTCGTCGGGATCAACTTCTTCTTCGGCGGCGGCAGCATGCACTCCTACGCCGGCGGCTGATCCCCGTTCCACCGGGCCCGCCGAAGCGCGGCCACGCCGGCGGCTAGTTGTCGGGCTGCTCGGGCTGCCCGTCGCGCTGCTGGCGACGTCTGCGGCGCTCGAGCTCGCGCAGGAAGTCGACGTCGTCGTCGGGGGCGACGACCGGACGCCGCGGAGGCTGCTGAGGTCGCGGCTGACGGACGCCTCGGCGTTTCTCCACCAGCCGGATCAGGAGATAGATGACGAGCGCGAGGACTGCGATCACGAGAACTGCCCTACCCACGGGTCCAGGGTATGCCTGGGCAGCAAGCCCCGGGTGACTACTCTGGAGCACGTGAAGGAGTTCGCGGTCTACACCCTCGCCCGGCTCGGCGTCTTCGTGGCGTCGTACGCCGTCGTGGCCGGCATCTACCTGCTGGTCACCGGCGGCGAGCAGCTCCCGCTGCTCTGGCCGCTGCTGCTCGCGGCGGCGATCTCGGCCGTGGTCTCCTACCCGCTGCTGCGGATCCCGCGGGAGCGCTTCGCCGCCGTCGTGGACCGGCGCGCCCACCGGGCGTCGGAGTCCTTCGAGCGGGCCCGCTCGCGGGAAGACGTGGACTGAATGGAGACCCGCCGCGAGGGCTGCTGCACGGTGGCGAGCCGGGACAGCAGCGCCGACCGGGCGTGGGTGAGCGAGGCGATCCGCCGGGTGGAGGCCGACGCCAACCGCTCGGCCGACACCCACCTGCACGTCTTCCCGCTGCCGGCCGACTGGGACGTCGACCTCTACCTCAAGGACGAGTCGGTGCACCCCACCGGCTCGTTGAAGCACCGGCTGGCCCGCTCGCTGTTCCTCTACGCGCTCGTCAACGGCTGGATCCACGAGGGCACCACGGTCACCGAGGCCTCCTCCGGCTCCACCGCGGTCTCGGAGGCCTACTTCGCCCGGCTGCTCGGGCTGCCGTTCGTCGCGGTGATGCCCGCCTCGACCTCGACGGAGAAGATCGGGCTGATCGAGTTCTACGGCGGCCGCTGCCAGCTGGTGGAGGACCCGGCGACGATGTACGACGAGGCCCGCCGGCTGGCACAGGAGTGCGGCGGCCACTACCTCGACCAGTTCACCTACGCCGAGCGGGCCACCGACTGGCGCGGCAACAACAACATCGCGGAGTCGATCTTCGAGCAGCTCTCGCTGGAGCGGCACCCGGTGCCCTCCTGGGTGGTCGTCGGCGCCGGCACCGGCGGCACGTCGGCCACCCTGGGACGGTTCGTCCGGTACCGCCGCCACGACACCCGGGTGTGCGTGGTGGACCCGGAGAACTCCGCGTTCTTCGAGGGCTGGGCCACCGGCGACCCCGGCTGCACCACCGAGGGCCGCTCGCGCATCGAGGGCATCGGCCGGCCCCGCGTGGAGCCGTCCTTCATCGCCTCGGTCGTCGACGAGATGATCTCGGTGCCCGACGCCGCCTCGATCGCGGCCGCCCGCTGGTGCAGCGCGGTGACCGGCCGGATGGTCGGCGGCTCCACCGGGACCGCGCTGTGGGGGGCGCTGCGGCTGATCGCCGGGATGCGCCGCGACGGCCGCGCGGGCTCGGTGGTCACGCTGCTCTGCGACGGCGGCGAGCGCTACGGCCACACCTACTACGACGACGGGTGGCTGGCCGCCCAGGGCCTCGACATCGCGCCGTACCTGGCGACGCTGGAGAAGTTCGCGCAGTCCGGCGACTGGCACGAGCCCAGCAGCTGAGCCCGCGGCCCCGGCAGCGCCGGCGGATCAGGTGAGCAGCAGCCCCAGGAACATCCCGGCGGCGTAGAGCAGCTCGGCCATCCCGGTCCTGCCCAGCACCGGCACCAGCGCCGGGCCGCCGGCCCCGTCGAGCACGACCCGGGTGGCGGGCACCGCGGGAAGCAGGAACGCCATCCCGAGCAGCGCGCCCAGACCGGTCTCCAGCGCCACCCCGACCAGCAGGACCGCCGCGACCGCGACCAGGAAGGCGTACAGGTAGCGGGTCCGCTCCTCGCCCAGCACCACCGCCAGGGTGCGCTTGCCGGCGACACGGTCGGTGGGCACGTCACGCAGGTTGTTCACCACCAGGATGGCGCAGGCCAGCGCCCCGGTCCCGGCCGCGGCGTACCACGCGGGCAGCGGCAGCGTGAGCGTCTGGACGTACGTCGTCCCGAGCACCGCGACCAGGCCGAAGAAGACGAACACCATGACCTCGCCCAGGGCGCGGTAGCCGTAGGGCGAGGAGCCGCCGGTGTAGAACCACGCCGCCGCCACCGACAGCGCGCCCACCAGCAGCAGCCACCACGACGTCGTCACCACCAGCACCAGGCCCGCCGCGCAGGCCACCGCGAACGCCGCGAACGCCGCCCGCTTCACCGCGGGCGGGGCCGCGACGCCGGAGCCGACCAGCCGCATCGGGCCGACCCGGTCGGCGTCGGTGCCGCGCACCCCGTCGGAGTAGTCGTTGGCGTAGTTGACCCCGACCTGCAGCGCCAGCGCGACGACCAGGGCCAGCAGCGCCTTCCACCACACGACCGAGTCGAGGTAGGCAGCCACCGCGGTGCCGGCCAGGACGGGCGCCACCGCCGCCGGGAGCGTCCGGGGTCGGGCGCCGGCGAGCCACTGCTCAGGGGTTGCCATGGGTGGTGATTGTGGCAGGCATACGGTGGGGCCTCGTGAGCAGCCTCCGACCCCTGCGTGGCACCGCGGCCGAGCTGCTCGACCTGCTCCGGGCCTGGGACGCCGCAGCCGACGAGCCGGAGCCGCTGCTCGTGGAGACCTCGGGGTCCACCGGCGAGCCGAAGCGGGTGCTGCTGTCGCGCCGGGCGCTGCGGGCCTCGGCCGACGCCACGGCGGCCCGGCTCGGCGGCCCCGGGCAGTGGCTGCTCAACCTGCCGCCGACGTACGTCGCGGGCCTCCAGGTGCTGTTCCGCTCGCTGCGCTCCGGCACCGAGCCGGTGATCCAGGACGGGGACTTCGCCGCGGCGGCCGGCCGGCTGACCGGCGGTCGTCGCTACGTCTCGCTGGTGCCGACCCAGCTGCACCGGATGCTGCCCGGTGCCCCGAACGACAGCGGCGACAGCGACGGCGGCGACGGGAGCGCCGACCTCGAGGCGCTGCGCCGGTTCGACGCCGTCCTGGTCGGCGGCGCGCACGTGCCCGCCGAACTCCGTGCCCGGGCGGCCGCGGCCGGCGTCCGGGTGGTCGCCACCTACGGGATGAGCGAGACCTGCGGCGGCTGCGTCTACGACGGGGTGCCGCTCGACGCGGTGGCGGTGGCGATCCGCGGCGACGGCCGGATCCGGATCGGCGGACCGGTGCTGTTCGACGGGTACGCCGGCGCTCCCGACCTCACCGACGAGGTGCTCGCCGACGGCTGGTTCCTCACCCAGGACCTCGGGCGGATCGACGACGACGGCCGGCTGCAGGTGCTCGGCCGCGCCGACGACGTGGTGCTCTCCGGCGGCGTCAACGTCCCCGGGCCGGCGGTCGCGACCCGGCTGCGCGAGCACCCGGCGGTGCGCGCCGCGGAGGTGCTGGGGGTGCCGGACCCGGAGTGGGGCCGGCGCGTCGTCGCCGTGGTGGTCGGCGAGCTGACCCTCGACGACGCCCGCGACTGGGTGGCCGCCGAGCATCCGCGGTCCTGGGCCCCCCGGCAGCTGCTGCGCGTCGAGGACCTGCCGCTGCTGCCCAACGGCAAGACCGACCGGCTGCGGCTGGCGGAGCTGGCAGGGCGGCCCGATGCCTGAGTCCCGGCCGCCCCGCGACTGGCACGTGTGGTCGGTGCCGATGCGCACCCGCTTCCGCGGCATCACGGTGCGCGAGGGGATGCTCGTGCGCGGGGAGGCGGGCTGGGGCGAGTTCAGCCCGTTCCTGGAGTACGACGCCCGGGTCGCCGCCCCGTGGCTGCGCGCCGCACGCGAGGCCGCCGACGAGGGCTGGCCGGCACCGTTGCGCGACAGCGTGCCGGTCAACGTGACCGTCCCCGCCGTCGGGCCGGAGCAGGCCGCGGCGATCGTGCGCGCCTCGGCCGGCTGCCGCACCGCGAAGGTCAAGGTGGCCGAGCCCGGCCAGACGCTGGCGCAGGAGCAGTCGCGCCTCGAGGCGGTCCGCGACGCGCTCGGCCCGGACGGCCGGATCCGCGTCGACGCCAACGGGCTCTGGTCGGTCGAGGAGGCGGTGCGCGCGGTGGCGCTGCTGGACCGGGCCGCCGGCGGCCTGGAGTACGTCGAGCAGCCGGTCGCCTCGGTGGAGGACCTCGCCGTCGTACGTCGTCGGGTGCAGGTGCCGGTCGCCGCGGACGAGTCGATCCGGCGCGCCGAGGACCCCTACCGGGTGCGGGACCTGGAGGCCGCCGACGTCGCGGTGCTCAAGGTGCAGCCGCTCGGCGGCGTCCGGGCCTGCCTGCGCATCGCGGAGGACATCGGGCTGCCGGTGGTGGTCTCGAGCGCCCTGGAGACCTCGGTCGGGATCGCGGCCGGGGTCGCGCTGGCGGCGGCGCTGCCGGAGCTGCCGTTCGCGTGCGGCCTGGCCACCGTGCAGCTGCTCACCGACGACGTCGCCGTCCGGCCGCTGCTGCCGGTCGACGGCGCGCTGCCGGTCGGGGCCCCGGCGGTGGACCCGGCGGCGCTGGCCCGGCTGGCGGCGGCCCCGGAGCGGCAGGCCCACTGGCGCGCCCGGCTGGCCGAGGTCGAGGCGCGCGCCTCCGCGATGGGGGAGGATCGGTCCTCGTGAGCACTCCCGCGAACGCCGCGACGGCCTGGGCGAGCACGCTGGTCGACGAGCTGGTCCGCTGCGGCGTCCGGCACGCCGTGCTGTCACCGGGGTCCCGGTCGGCCGCGCTGGCGTTCGCGCTGCACGCCGCGCACGTCGAGGGCCGGCTCGCCCTGCACACCCGCGTCGACGAGAGGTCGGCCGGCTTCCTGGCGCTCGGGCTGGCCCGCACCTCGCGGACCCCCGTCCCGGTCGTCACCACCTCCGGCACCGCGGTCGCCAACCTGCTGCCCGCGGTGCTCGAGGCCTCGCACGCGGGACTGGCGCTGCTGGTGCTCACCGCCGACCGGCCGGCCCGGCTGCGCGGCACCAACGCCAACCAGACCACCGACCAGGTCAAGCTCTTCGGCGGCGCGGTCCGGCTGTTCGCCGACGTCCCGGCCGCCCACCCGGGTCCGGGCGAGGCCCGCCAGCTCGCCGGGTGGCGGGCGCTGGCCGCCAAGGCCGCCTGGACCGCCCGGGGCCGGCTCGGAGGCAGACCCGGCCCGGTGCACCTGAACCTGCAGTTCGAGGAGCCGCTCGCCCCCGGTGACGCCGACGGCTGGGACACCCCGACCGGGTCGCCGCGGCCGCACGGCGCGCCCTGGATGCTGCCCGGCGACCCGCCGCTGCCCTCGCCGGAGCCGATCGACCGGGAGCGCCGCACCGTCGTGGTCGCCGGGGACGACGCCGGACCTCCGGCCCGGATCCTCGCGGAGTCGGCCGGCTGGCCGCTGCTGGCGGAGCCGACCAGCGGCTCGCGCACCGGAGCCAACGCGGTCCGGACCTACCGGCTGCTGCTCGCCGACGAGGAGCTGGCCGGCCGGATCGAGCGGGTGGTCGTCTTCGGGCACCCGACGCTCTCGCGGCCGGTGAGCCGGCTGCTCGCCCGCGACGACGTCGAGATCATCGCGGTGCAGGGCCACGCGGGCTGGTCCGACCCCGGGCACGCGGTGCACCGGGTGGTCACCGGCCTCGCCCTCGACGGCGCGGTGCCGACCTGGCGCGCCGACGCCCCGGAGCTGGACCCGCCGCACCCCGACGACTGGCTCCAGGAGTGGCTGCGCCGCGACGCCGACACCTCCCGCGCCCTCGACGCGCTGCTCGCCGCGCAGCCGGCGCTGGCGCCGCAGCAGGTCGCCGCCGCGGTGGCCGCCGCGCTGCCGCCGCAGGGGCTGCTGTTCGTCGGCGCCTCGAACCCGGTGCGCGACCTGGACCTGATGGTGCCGCGCTACCGCGTCGGCGACCGGCGGCTGGTGATCGGCAACCGCGGCCTGGCCGGCATCGACGGCTCGGTCTCCACCGCGATCGGTGCCGCACTCGGCCGGCCGAGCACCAGCCGCGCGTTCGCGCTGCTCGGCGACGTGACCTTCCTGCACGACTCCAACGGGCTGGTGCTCGGGCCGCAGGAGCCGCGGCCGGACCTGACCGTGGTGGTGGTCAACGACGACGGAGGGTCGATCTTCGCGTCGCTGGAGCCCGGCGCGCCGCCGTACGCCGACGCGTTCGAGCGGTTGTTCGGCACGCCGCACCACGTCGACCTGGCCAGCCTGTGCGCCGCGACCCGCACCCCCCACTGGCGGGTCGACACCCTCGCCGAGCTGCAGCACGCCCTGGCCAGCCCGGCGGGAGGCATCGAGGTCGTCGAGGCGGTCGTGGGCCGCGCGGGCCGCCGTGACCTGGACGCGCAGGTCCGGGCCCTGCTGTCCTGACCGCCGGCGGACCCCGGCAGCACGCGAGGCCCCGAGCGACCCGTGGGTCCGGGCGGACGTGAACCGGCCTGCGCAAGGACGATCAAGCGCCGCGCCGGTCCGGGGACGCAGAATCGACCTCATGAGCACCGCGGCCGACCACTTCACCCGCTTCGTCGGGGTGCTCGCCGAGGCGCTGGACGACCCCGGGGCGACCGGTGAGGTGCTCGCCGGGCGGCTCTACCTGTCGCGGTTCCACCTGGACCGGATCGTCCGCTCGGTCGGTGGCGAGCCGCCGGCCGCGTTCCGGCGCCGGATCCTGCTCGAGCGGGCGGCCTACCGGCTGCTCACCACCCGGGCCCGGATCATCGACGTCGGTGCCGAGGCCGGCTACGGCTCGCACGAGGCGTTCAGCAGGGCGTTCGCCCGGGCGTACGGCGTCAGCCCGCAGCAGTGGCGGGGCCGGCCCGGACAGATCCGGCTGCCGGCGCCGAACGACGTGCACTTCCACCCACCCGGCAGCCTGCGGCTGCCGGCCCAGCAGAAGGTGACCCCCATGGACCTGTTGACCTCGATGGTCGAGCACCACGTGTGGCTGACCGGGGAGATGATCGCCCACGCGGCCCGGCTCCCCGACGACGAGCTCGACCGGCGGATCGAGCTGTCGGTCGACGAGGACCCGCAGACGATCCGGTCGCTGCTCTCCCGGCTGGTCGGCCAGATGGGCATGTGGAACGCCGCGCTGGCCGACCGCGACTACGACTGGTCCGTCGAGGAGCACGAGTCGCTGGACTCGCTGCGCGCCCGGCTCGCGGTCGAGGGACCGACGTACCTCGCCCACGTCCGCGAGGTGATCGACCAGGGCCGGCTCGACGACACGTTCGTCGACGCGCTGTGCGAACCGGCGGAGGTGTTCACCTACGGCGGCATGATCGCCCACGTCCTGACCTTCGCGGCGCACCGGCGCACCCTCGTCGCGCTGGCCCTGGACGCGGCCGGCATCACCGACCTCGGCTGGGGCGACCCGATGCGCTGGGTGGCCGAGCCGCGCACCTGACCGGTCGCCCGGTCCACGACTCGTCCCCCGACGGGAGCACCCTCCCGGCCGGGGGAGAATGGCCGCTGTGCATCTCGTCGTGACCGTCGCGGTCCTCATGGCCGTCGTCATCGCGGTGGCGGCCGCGTCCCACCGCCTCGACATCCCCGCGCCGCTGGCCCTGGTCGCGATCGGCGCCGCCGCCTCGTTCGTGCCGTTCTTCCCCGAGGTCGAGCTGAGCGCCGAGCTGGCGCTGGTCGGCTTCCTGCCGCCGCTGCTCTACTCCGCGGCGCTGCAGACCTCGCTGGTCGACTTCAACGCGAACCGGCGGGCGATCCTGCTGCTCTCGATCGGCCTGGTCGCGTTCACCACGGCCGTGGTCGGCGTGGTCGTCCACGCGGTCGTGCCCGGCATCGACTGGCCGGCCGCGTTCGCGCTGGGCGCCG
The DNA here is from genome assembly GCF_014395785.1 of Nocardioides mesophilus. GTDB lineage: Bacteria > Actinomycetota > Actinomycetes > Propionibacteriales > Nocardioidaceae > Nocardioides_B > Nocardioides_B mesophilus. The sequence continues at coordinate 2,411,100 of NZ_CP060713.1, forward strand.
TGGTCGCCCCGCCGGACGCCGTCGCCGCCACCGCGATCGGCCGCCGGATCGGGCTGCCCCGCAACACCGTCACCATCCTCGAGGGCGAGTCGCTGCTCAACGACGCGACCGCGCTGGTCGCGCTGCGCACCGCGATCGGCGCCTCCCTCGGCGCGGTGTCGTTCCTCGACGTGAGCCTCGACTTCGTCCGTGCCGCGGTCGGCGGAGTGGCCGTCGGGCTGCTCGTCTTCGTGGTGGTCGGCTGGCTGCGCAAGCGGGTCACCGACCCGGTGCTCGACACCAGCGTCTCCCTGGTGACCCCGTTCGCGGCGTACGTCGTCGCCGAGTCCTTCCACGGCAGCGGCGTGCTCGCGGTCGTGATCGCCGGGCTGGCGCTCGGCCACCAGGCCCCGGTGCTGCAGACCGCCTCGTCCCGGATCGCCGAGCGGCTCAACTGGCGGACGATCTCGTTCCTGCTGGAGAACTTGGTGTTCCTGCTGATCGGGCTGCAGTTCCGCTCGATCGTGGAGGCGGTCGTCGGGGAGGTGCCGTGGACCGAGGTGGTCGCCGCCTGCGTGGCGACCCTGGCGGCGGTGGTGGTGGCCCGCTTCGTCTGGGTCTACCCCGCCCGCTACCTGCTGGTCTATCCCGGCGACGGCCCGCACGCCGGGGAGCACCCGTCCTGGGCGAAGACGACCGTGCTCGGTTGGGCCGGCATGCGCGGTGTGGTCACCCTGGCCGCGGCGTTCGTGATCCCCGAGGACTTCGCCGAGCGGGACCTGCTGATCCTGATCGCCCTCTTCGTCACCGCGGGAACGCTGTTCCTGCAGGGCTCGACGCTGCCGTGGCTGGTCCGTCGCCTCGGCCTCGTCGGACCGGACGCACGGGGGGACGCCCTGACCCGCGCCGCGCTGTTCCAGGAGGCGAGCGCCGCTGGGACCGCGTGGCTCGACGAGCACGCCGCCGAGGAGGAGGACCTCCACGGCACGGTCGAGAAGGTGCGGATGCGTGCGGAGCAGCGCGACCTCGCGGCGTGGGAGCGGGTCGGGGGCTCCGCCCCGGGCGAGGAGACGCCGAGCGAGGCCTACGCCCGGCTGCGGCGGCAGATGCTGCAGGCGGAGCGGGAGAAGGTGCTCGAGGTGCGCTCCAGCGGCCGGGTGGCGCACGAGGTGATCGCCGACGTCCTCACCGCCCTCGACGTCGAGGAGTCGATGCTGGCCGACCACGGCGAGCGCCGGGACCGGGAGTCGGAGACCGACGCGCGACTGACCGGCGGCACCGGGACGCCGCCGGCGTGCGAGCACCTGGCCGCGGCGCCGGTGCCCGAGGAGTCCGTGGACATCCGGGTGTGCGAGGCGTGCGTGCGCGAGGGCACCACCTGGGTGCACCTGCGCCAGTGCCTGACCTGCGGCAACGTCGCCTGCTGCGACTCCTCGCCGCGGCGGCACGCCACCGGCCACTTCCGCGCGACCACCCATCCGGTGATCCGCTCGGCGGAGCCGGGCGAGGTGTGGCGCTGGTGCTTCGTCGACGAGCAGCTCGGCTGAGCAGTACGGCGGCTTCTCGGCGGGCCGGTCAGCCTTCGGTGGGACGGCCCTCGGCCGGTCGGCCGTCGGTGGTGAGCGCGTCGCGCACCGGCACGAACTTCGCCTGCGCCTCGGCCAGCTCGGCCTGCGGGTCGGAGCTCGCCACGATCCCGCAGCCGGCGAACAGCCGGACCCGCGGCCCGTCGAGCTCGGCGGAGCGCAGCGCGATGCCCCACTCGCCGTCCCCGGTGGCGTCCATCCAGCCGACCGGGCCGGCGTAGCGACCGCGCGCCATGCCCTCGATCTCGGAGATCAGCGCGAGGGCGCGGTCGGTGGGGGTGCCGCCGACGGCCGCCGACGGGTGCAGCGCGGCGGCCAGGTCCAGCGCGGTGGCGGTGTCGTGGACCACCCCGGCCACGTCGGTGGCCAGGTGCATGACGTTGGGCAGGTGCAGCACGAACGGCGCCTCGGGCACGTTCATCGACGTGCAGTGCGGCGCGAGCGCGTCGGCCACCGAGCGGACGGCGTACTCGTGCTCCTCGAGGTCCTTGGAGGAGCGGGCGAGGGCCGCGGCCAGGCCGAGGTCGCGGGCGTCGTCGCCGGTGCGGCGGATCGTCCCGGCCAGCACCCGGGAGGTGATCAGGCCGCGCTCGCGGCGCACCAGCATCTCCGGGGTGGCACCGAACAGCCCGTCGACGTGGAAGGTCCAGCAGGTGGGGTAGCCCTCGGAGAGCATGCGCAGCGGCCACCGTACGTCGATGTCCTCGGCGGCCGTGGCGAGCAGGTCGCGGGCGAGCACCACCTTCTCCAATTCGCCGGCCGCGATCCGGCGTACCGCCTCGGCGACCACCCCCTCCCAGGCCGCGCCGCCCACCGCGCCGTCGGCGAAGGTCACGTCCACCGGGGCGGGCGGCTCGCCGGCGGCCTCCAGCAGCGGCGGGGTGCTGATCCCGCCGGCGGTGACGGTGGTCAGCCAGGTCCGCTCACCGCGTCGGCCGACGACCACCTCGGGGACGACCACCACGCTGTCCCCGGGCTCGTCGGCGAAGGCGAAGGAGCCGAAGCAGACCAGGCCGGTGCCCGGCTCGTGGACCTCATCGCGGACCACGGCGGTGCCGGCGTGCCCGGCCCACCAGTCACGCGCCTCGGCGAACCGGTCGGGGCCGGCGGTGCGGAGCTCGGCGGCGACGCCCCAGCCGACCAGGCCCTCTCCGCGTCGGACCCAGGCGTTGGGGCCGGAGTCGGGGAGCAGGGCGAGCAGCGGGCCGGGGTCGTCGATCTCGACGGTGCGCACGACCAGCGGTGCGGCCTCGGGGGCCGGAGCGGCCGAAGGGGTACCGGACTGCCTCACGAGGACCCAGCCTACGACCGGGCGCCGAAGGTTGCGGGGTCCGCCCTATCGTTGGCGCCGTGACCCGAGCCGACCTCGACAAGCTGCCCGCCGACGTCGCGGCGATGTTCGACGACGTGGCCCGCCGCTACGACCTCACCAACGACGTGCTGTCGCTGGGCCAGGACCGGCGCTGGCGCACCCGCACCGTCGACGCCGTGGACCCGCGTCCCGGGGAGAGGATCCTCGACCTCGCCGCCGGCACCGGGACCTCCAGCCAGCCGTTCGCGGACCGCGGCGCCGAGGTGGTGCCCTGCGACTTCTCCCTCGGGATGCTCCGCGTCGGCAAGCAGGCCCGGCCGCACCTGGGGTTCACCGCCGGCGACGGCACCCGGCTGCCGTTCGCCGACGACACCTTCGACGCGGTGACGATCTCGTTCGGGCTGCGCAACATCGTCGACCCGGACGCCGGCCTGCGCGAGATGCTGCGGGTGACCCGGCCCGGTGGCCGGCTGGTGGTCTGCGAGTTCAGCCACCCGACCAACGCACCGTTCCGCACCGTCTACATCGAGTACCTCATGAAGGCGCTGCCCTCGCTGGCGCGCGCCGTCTCCTCGAGCCCGGACGCCTACGTCTACCTCGCCGAGTCGATCCGCGCCTGGCCCGACCAGGAGGCGCTGGCCCGCCGGATCGATGCGGCCGGCTGGCACGGCACGCAGTGGCACAACCTCAGCGGCGGCATCGTCGCGCTGCACCGCGCCACCGCCTGACCCGTCCTGCGGGGGAGCGGGGGACGCCCCCGAGCGGCGCCCCCGCGCGGGCTCACCCGCGGTCGAGCACCAGGGCCGGCCGGGCGGCGACGAGCAGGCCGAGCGTGGTGTAGCCGACCAGCAGGTGCGAGGAGCCGACCAGGTCGCCCGCCTGGTGGCCGAAGACGGCAAGCACCGGGAGGGTCACGACCACCCAGCTCTCGGCGACCAGCGGCCACACCCGGGCCGCCCCGCGCCAGCGGCCCGCGAGCGCGATCTTCACGCCGATGACGAACATGCCCATCATCGACAGCGGCCAGAACAGGTCGAGCACGCCGAGCCAGAGGGTGCCGCGCGCGGCCGGCACCAGCGCGTGGACCAACGTCCAGGCCATCGCCAGCGTCAGCAGCACGTGCTCGACGAGGAACATCGCCCGCGCCGCGCGGGTGACTCCGGTGGCCCGGGTCCGTCGCTGCAGCGTGAGCAGCGACCACAGACCGAGCTGGAAGGCCAGGCCGGTCAGGTCGCTGATCTTCACGCCGGTCTCGTTCGTCGGGGCGAAGCCGTAGGCGAAGCTGCCGACGGCCCAGGTGAAGGCCCCGGCGGAGAGGCCGAGCGCGAGCCGGCGGACGGTCGCCGTCGACGGGCCCCCGGCCGCCGAGACGGGCGCCCCGACGTCGGTGCGGGCGCGGGCCGGGGTCGTGGAGACGTGGGTGCTGGACTCCTGGGTGCTGGCGATCTGGGTCATGGCGACTCCTCGGTTCGTGGTGGGCGGTGGCTCTCACCGCCTCGAGGTCGACCTTCCCGGGGCGGTGACCCAGGCCGTCAGGGAGGCGCGTCCCGTTCCCGGTCCCCTCTGCTGTCCCGGAGCGACCAGGACCGCCGTCCCAGGGACAACGGGACGCGACGTGCGGCACCCTGTGCTGGTGCACGACATGACCGCCCCTGCGCCCGGACCGCGACAGCGCCCGGCCGCCGGCCCGGCGCTGCTCGGCGTCGCCGTGACCGCGGCCACCGTGTCGGTGCTGCTGGGCCTGCGGGTGAGCGACGCGCACCGGGCGCTGCTGGAGCTGCAGTGGCGCTGGGGCGACTCGGTCGCGGGCCTCGCGCTCGCCGCCGGCGGCGCGGTCGTGCTGGGCCGCCGTCCCGGCCACCGTCTCGGCTGGGTGCTCGCCGGCTTCGGGGCCTGGTGGGCCCTCGACGGCGCCGCGGCCGCGTGGTTGGCGTTCGCGACGACGTACACCCCCGCGCTGCCGGGCGCCTCCGTGGCGTTCTTCGTCTTCCAGCGGCTGGGTGCGTGGCTGCTGCTGCTGCTCCCGCTGCTGCTCCTGCTCTTCCCGGACGGCCGGCTGCCCACCGGCCGCTGGCGGGCGGTGTCGGTGGCGAGCCTGGTGATGACCGCGCTGCTGCCGCTCGCGCTGGTCGCGGCGCCCTCCGACGTGGCCCAGGTCAGCTCGGGCGCCGAGTCGATGCCGGCGCCGCTGCGCGCCCTGGAGCTGGACCCGGTCCGGGTGCCGCTGCCCGACCCGGTGTGGTCGGCGCTGCTGCAGGTGGCATACCTCTGCCTGCCGCTCAGCCTCGTCGTCCCTTTCGCGGTCGTGGTGCGCCGCTACCGGGGCGCCGGCGGGACGACCCGCACGCAGATGCGGTGGCTGCTGTGGGCGGCGGTGGTGGACCTCCTGGTGATGCTGACCATCCGGTTGCTGCCCGACTCCTCCGGCAGCCTGGGTCTGACCGTCGCGGTCGTCGTCACGAGCGCGGCGGTGGCCGTCGGCATCGTGCGCCCGCAGCTCGTCGACGTCGACCGGCTGCTCGGCGGCACGCTGGTCTACGGGCTGCTGCTGGCGTCCACCTGGCTGCTGGACCTGGTGCTGCTCGGCACCGCCGGCCGCCTGCTCGGGCCGCGCCTCGACGACGGTGAGGGTCTGGTGCTCGCCGTCTTCGTGGTCTCGGTGCTCTACGCGCCGCTGCGGCATCGGCTGTGGCGGCTGGTCCGGCGGGTCGTGCTCGGCGAGCGAGACGACCCCTACCGGGTCGTCTCGGGGCTGGCGGAGCTGCTCGAGGAGTCCGACGACTCCGAGGCCCAGCTGACCGCCGTCGCCCGGACCGTGGCGCGCGCCTTCCGGGTCCGGTACGTCGGCGTGGAGGTCGTCCAGGTCAGCGGGGAGCGGTTGCTCGTCGAGCACGGCGAGCGGCCGGACGCCACGCAGGCGCTGCCGATCAGCTACCGCGGCGAGCGGATCGGCCGACTGCTGGTGCCCGCCGTCGCCGGCCCGAGGACCGGCCTCTCGGCGGCCGACGAGAGGCTGCTCGCCGACGTGGTCCGGCAGACCGCGGCCGCGGCCCGGGCGGTGCACCTCGCCGCCGAGCTCCAGCACAGCCGCGAGCGGCTGGTCACGGCCGTCGAGGACGAGCGTCGCCGGCTGCGCCGCGAGCTGCACGACGGCCTGGGTCCGACGCTGGCGGCGGTGGCCTCGCGCATCGACGTGGCCCGGATGACCGCGCCCCGCTCGCCCGAGGAGGCCGACCGCTCGCTCGCGCTGGCGCGTGAGGAGATCACCGGGACGCTGGCCGAGGTGCGCCGGCTGGTCCACGGCCTGCGGCCTCCCGCCCTCGACGACGTCGGCCTGCCCGGCGCGGTCCGGCAGCTGGCCGAGCGGCTGCGCCGGCCCGGCACCGAGATCCGGGTGGCGGAGCCCGGCGACCTCGGCGACCTGCCCGCCGCGGTGGAGGTGGCCGCCTTCCGGATCGTCTCCGAGGCCCTGGCCAACGTGGTCCGGCACGCCGGCGCGTCGTACTGCACGGTGAGGCTGGGGCGCGAGGCCGGCGCGCTCGTGGTGGAGGTGGGCGATGACGGCTGCGGCATCGACCCGGAGGCTCCGGCCGGCGTCGGGCTGGTCTCGCTGCGCGAGCGGGCCGCCGAGCTCGGCGGCCGGTGCGCGGTCACCGCCGGCCCGGACGGGGGCACCCTGGTGCGCGCCGAGCTGCCGCTTCCCGACGCCGGCCGCGCCGCCGCCGCGGACGCCGCTCCGGACGCCGCGAAGCCTGCGGGCGCGGCGCTCGCGGCGGAGGGCCGGCGGTGAGCGCCCCGCTGCGGGTGCTGGTCGCCGACGACCACCCGGTCTTCCGGGAGGGCTTCGCGGCGCTGCTGGCCGGCATCGACGCGGTGGAGGTGGTCGGCACGGCGGCGTCCGGGCTCGAGGCGCTGGAGCTGGCCGACCGGCTGGTGCCCGACGTGGTGGTGATGGACGTGCAGATGCCCGGGCTCGACGGCATCGAGGCGACCCGCCGGCTGCTGGCCGCGCACCCCGGCACCGGGGTCGTGGTGCTCACCATGTCCGAGGAGGACGGCACCCTGGTGGACGCGCTGCGGGCCGGGGCCCGCGGCTACCTGCTCAAGGGGGCCGAGCCCGCCGAGGTGGTCCGGGCGATCACGACGGTGGCGGCCGGCGGGGTGGTCTTCGGCGCGGTGCTGGCGGGCCGGGTCGCGGACTTCCTCGCCCAGGGGGCGAGCGGGGCCGGCCGCGCCGAGGAGGTGTTCGGGATGCTCACCGCGCGCGAGCGGGAGGTGCTGGACCTGGTGGCCGCGGGGCTCTCCAACGGCCAGATCGCGGCCCGGCTCTACCTGTCCCAGAAGACGGTGCGCAACCACGTCCACGCGATCCTCTCGAAGCTCCCGGCCGTCGACCGGGCAGAGGCGATCATCCGCGCCAGGGACGCCGGACTCGGCCGCTGAAAGCGGACACCGGGGCCGGGTCGCACGATGTGACGCGTGCCTCTAGACTGGGGCCGTTGTCGCCCCATGTGAACGCTTTCACAAAGTCGCAAGCCTGACCCGCCCTGGACCAACGAGGTGCTCGATGAGCCGGACCAACGCCGATGAGCGTGAGGCCGACGTCATCGTCGTCGGCGCCGGTCCGGCCGGGTCCTCGGCGGCCTTCCACCTCGCGCAGGCCGGCGTCGACGTGCTGGTGCTGGAGAAGGCGACGTTCCCCCGCGACAAGATCTGCGGCGACGGGCTGACCCCGCGCGCGGTCAAGCAGCTGATCGCGATGGGCATCGACATCGAGGCGCCGGGCTGGATGAAGAACAAGGGCCTGCGGATCGTCGGCGCCGGCCACCGGCTCGAGCTGCCGTGGCCCGAGCTGGCGTCGTTCCCGCCGTACGGCATGGTCCGCACCCGCAGCGACTTCGACGAGATCCTCGCCCGGCACGCCGAGAAGGCGGGCGCCCGGCTGCAGGAGCGTACGGCGGTCACCGGGCCGGTCCTCGACGAGCGCACCGGCCGGGTGCGGGGCGTGAGCGCCCGCACGGTCGACGAGCGCGGCCGCCGCGTCGGCGACGAGGTCACCTACACCGCCCCGGTCGTCATCGCCTGCGACGGGGTCTCCGCGCGGATCGCCACCGCACTGGGCCTCGAGCGGCGCGACGACCGGCCGATGGGGGTCGCGGTCCGTGCCTACTACGAGACGCCGCGCCACGCCGACGAGTGGATGGAGTCCTGGCTCGAGCTCTGGGACGGCAAGCCGCGGGAGAGCAACCTGCTCCCCGGCTACGGCTGGATCTTCGGGGTCGGCGACGGCACCGCCAACGTCGGCCTCGGGATCCTCAACACCTCCAAGGCGTTCCAGCAGGTCGACTACAAGGACATCCTCAAGCGCTGGCTCGACCACACCCCCGAGGAGTGGGGCTTCCGCGAGGAGAACCGCGTCGGCCGGATCGGCTCGGCCGCGCTGCCGATGGCGTTCAACCGCAAGCCGCACTACTACCGCGGGGTGCTGCTGGCCGGCGACTCCGGCGGCATGGTGAACCCGTTCAACGGTGAGGGGATCGACTACGCGATGGAGTCCGGTCACATCGCGGCCGAGACCGTCGTGCAGGCGCTGGCGATGCCCGAGGGCCCCGCGCGTGAGCGGATCCTCACGGGTTACGCTGCGGAACTGGAAGCGACGTACGGGGGTTACTTCACGCTCGGACGGGTCTTCGCCAAGATGATCGGCAACCCGACCTTCATGAAGCAGGCCACCAAGTACGGCCTGCCCCGCACGACCCTGATGAGGTTCACCCTCAAGCTGATGGCGAACCTCACCGACCCGCGGGACGGCGACGTCTCCGACCGGGTGATCAACGCGCTGGCAAAGGCGGTCCCGGCCGCCTAGCGGTCAGGACCCGAAGCAGGACAGGACAGGAGGGAGGCGAGCGATGGAGCTCTACGCACCCGTTCTCGCACTCGGGATTCTCGCAGCGGGTTTCGCGGTCTTCTCGGTGGTGATGAGCAGCCTGGTCGGCCCGCGCCGGTACAACCGGGCCAAGCTCGACTCCTACGAGTGCGGCATCGAGCCCACTCCGCAGGCTCTCGGCGGTGGCAAGTTCCCGGTGAAGTACTACATCACCGCGATGCTCTTCATCGTCTTCGACATCGAGATCGTCTTCCTCTACCCCTGGGCGGTCCGCTTCGACGCCCTCGGGATGTTCGGCCTGGTCGAGATGGTGATCTTCATCCTCACCGTCTTCGTCGCCTACGCCTACGTCTGGCGCCGGGGTGGCCTCGAGTGGGACTGATCGCGACCGTGGCTGCACCGGCGAGTAAGGACTGAGAGATGGGCATCGAGGAGAAGCTCCCCAGCGGAGTGCTGCTGACCACCGTCGAGGGGGTGGCCGGCTACATGCGCAAGGCGTCGTTCTGGCCCGCGACCTTCGGACTGGCCTGCTGCGCAATCGAGATGATGACCTCGGGCGGTCCCCGCTACGACCTGGCCCGCTTCGGCATGGAGGTCTTCCGGGCCTCGCCGCGCCAGGCCGACCTGATGATCGTGGCCGGCCGGGTCAGCCAGAAGATGGCGCCGGTGCTGCGCCAGATCTACGACCAGATGCCCGACCCGAAGTGGGTGCTGGCGATGGGTGTCTGCGCGAGCTCGGGCGGCATGTTCAACAACTACGCGATCGTGCAGGGCGTCGACCACGTCGTCCCCGTCGACATGTACCTCCCCGGCTGCCCGCCGCGGCCGGAGATGCTGATCGACGCGATCCTCAAGCTGCACGACCAGGTCCAGCACGGCAAGCTCGGCGCGCACCGCCAGGCCGAGATCGTCTCCACCGAGACCGACGCCCTGAACGCACTTCCCACCTCGGAGATGAAGGGTCTGCTCCGGTGAGTGACGAGTCCAAGCCCGGCAACGGTCCCGCGGGGCCGACCCCCCAGGAGACGCTCGACGCCTCTCCCGAGGTCAGCGGCGGCACCGAGCCGGACGCGACCGACCTCGCGCCGGAGAACACCCTCCCCGCCGACCCCTCCCAGCTCCAGCCCGAGGTCGTCGGGGTCCGCACCGGCATGTTCGGGGTGCGCGGCACCGGGGACACCTCCGGGTACGGCGGCCTGGTGCGCCCGGTGGCGATGCCCGGCGGCACCGTGCGGCCCTACGGCGGCTGGTTCGACGAGTTCGCCGACGCCCTGGAGGTCGCGCTCGCGGCCAAGGACGTGGCCGACGCCGTGGAGAAGGTCGTCGTGCACCGCGGCGAGCTCACGCTCTTCGTGCGTCGCGAGCACCTGCTCGCCGTCGCCGGCCTGCTGCGTGATGAGGAGCGGCTGCGCTTCGAGCTCTGCTCGGGCGTCTCCGGGGTGCACTACCCCGATGACGCGGGGCGCGAGCTGCACGCGGTCTACCACCTGCTGTCGATGACCCACAACCGCCGGATCCGGCTCGAGGTGGTCTGCCCCGACGCCGATCCGCACGTGCCCTCGGTCGTCGCGGTCTACCCGACCGCGGACTGGCACGAGCGCGAGACGTGGGACTTCTTCGGCATCATCTTCGACGGCCACCCGTCGCTGACGCGCATCGAGATGCCCGACGACTGGCCGGGCCACCCGCAGCGCAAGGACTATCCGCTCGGCGGCATCCCGGTCGAGTACAAGGGCGCCACCATCCCACCGCCGGACACGCGGAGGAGCTACAACTGATGAGCACTGCATTCGATCCCACGGCCGACCCCTACGCCTCGTCGCAGGACACCAGCGCCGGCAAGGTCTTCACCGTGACCGGCCAGGACTGGGACTCCGTCGTCAGCGGCATCGGCGACACGGGGGAGGACCGGGTCGTCGTCAACATGGGCCCCCAGCACCCCTCCACGCACGGGGTGCTGCGGCTGATCCTCGAGCTGGAGGGCGAGACGGTCACCGAGGCCCGCTGCGGCATCGGCTACCTGCACACCGGCATCGAGAAGAACATGGAGTTCCGCTCCTGGGTGCAGGGCGTCACCTTCTGCACCCGGATGGACTACCTCTCCCCGTTCTACAACGAGGCGACCTACGTGCTCGGCGTCGAGCGGCTGCTCGACATCGAGGACCAGATCCCCGAGAAGGCCCAGGTCATGCGGGTGCTCCTGATGGAGCTCAACCGGATCTCCAGCCACCTCGTCGCGATCGCCACCGGCGGCATGGAGATCGGCGCGCTGACGGTCATGACCATCGGCTTCCGCGAGCGTGAGCTGGTGCTCGACCTCTTCGAGCTCATCACCGGGCTGCGGATGAACCACGCATTCATCCGGCCCGGCGGCGTCGCCCAGGACATGCCCCCGGGCGCCCTGGACCAGATCCGCGACTTCGTCGCGCTGATGAAGAAGCGCCTGCCCGAGTACGCCGACCTGTGCAACGCCAACCCGATCTTCAAGGGCCGACTGGTCGGCGTGGGCCACCTCGACCTGGCCGGCTGCCTGGCCCTCGGCATCACCGGTCCCGTGCTCCGCTCGACCGGCTACCCGTGGGACCTGCGCAAGATGCAGCCCTACTGCGGCTACGAGGACTACGACTTCGAGGTCCCCACCCGCGACAGCGCCGACGCCTACGGTCGCTTCCGGATCCGGCTCGACGAGATGTGGGAGTCGCTCAAGATCGTCGAGCAGTGCGCCGATCGGCTGGCCGGCCTCGAGGGCGCCCCGGTCATGGTCGCCGACAAGAAGATCGCTTGGCCCAGCCAGCTTGCGGTCGGCACCGACGGCATGGGCAACAGCCTCGACCACATCAAGCACATCATGGGCGAGTCCATGGAGGCCCTGATCCACCACTTCAAGCTGGTGACCGAGGGCTTCCGGGTGCCGGCCGGACAGGCCTACGTGCCGGTCGAGTCGCCGCGCGGCGAGCTCGGCGCGCACGTCGTCTCCGACGGCGGCACCCGTCCCTTCCGGGTCCACTTCCGGGACCCGTCGTTCACGAACCTGCAGGCGACCTCGGTGATGAGCGAGGGCGGCATGGTCGCCGACGTCATCGTCGCCATCGCCTCGATCGACCCCGTGATGGGTGGAGTTGACCGCTAGTGACACAGTCCGAGATGTCCACGGGTTCCCTGGACGAGAAGACCCTCACCGAGCTGCGGCAGATCGCGGCGCGCTACCCGCAGTCACGCTCGGGGCTGCTGCCGATGCTGCACCTCGTGCAGAGCGTCGAGGGCCGCGTGACCTCCCGGGGGATCGAGGCCTGCGCCGACATCCTCGGCATCTCCGCGGCCGAGGTCTCCGGCGTGGCGACCTTCTACACGATGTACAAGCGGCGCCCGGTCGGGGACTACCACGTGGGCGTGTGCACGAACACGCTGTGCGCGGTGATGGGCGGCGACGCGATCTTCGAGCGGCTCAAGGACCACCTCGACGTCGGCAACGACGAGACCACCACCGACGACGGAACCGGCCGGACGATCACGCTCGAGCACGTCGAGTGCAACGCGGCGTGCGACTACGCCCCGGTCGTGATGGTCAACTGGGAGTTCATGGACAACCAGACCCCCGAGTCGGCCACCGCGCTGGTGGACGACCTGCGGGAGGGCAAGGAGGTCCGGTCCACCCGCGGCCCGCGCATCTGCACCTGGCGCGAGGCGGAGCGGGTGCTCGCCGGCTTCCCCGACGACCGTGCCGACGAGGGTCCGGGCGCGGGCCCGGCGAGCCTGGTCGGGCTGCAGATCGCGCGCGAGCGCGGCTGGAGCGCACCGTCCGTCGACCGTCCCGAGGTGACCGGCGGGGCCGCCGACGGGGCACAGCAGGACGCGCTGTTCGACACCAGCCCGCAGAAGGCCGCCGAAGCCACCGACTCCGGCCGGGCCGACTCCGAGAGCAAGCTCGACGCGAAGGCGGACGTGGCCCACGAACGGCCCGCCGACGGCGAGCAGACGCAGGGACAGAAGAAGGAGGGCGACCGGTGACCGACACTCTCACCCCGGTCCTGTCGGACAACTGGGACCAGGAGCGGTCCTGGACGCTGGAGGCCTACGAGTCCACCGGCGGGTACGGCGCCCTGCGCACCGCCCTGGGCATGGCCCCGGACGACCTGATCTCGCTGGTCAAGGACTCGGGCCTGCGCGGCCGCGGCGGCGCCGGCTTCCCCACCGGCATGAAGTGGGGCTTCATCCCGCAGGACAACCCCAAGCCGAAGTACCTCGTGGTCAACGCCGACGAGTCGGAGCCGGGCACCTGCAAGGACATGCCCCTGATGATGGCCAGCCCGCACACGCTGGTCGAGGGCGTCATCATCAGCGCCTTCGCGATCCGCGCCGAGCACGCGTTCATCTACGTGCGCGGTGAGGTGCTGCACGTGATCCGTCGCCTGCAGCGCGCGGTGCAGGAGGCCTACCTGGCCGGTCACATCGGCAAGGACATCCACGGCACGGGCTACAACCTCGAGGTCACCGTCCATGCGGGCGCCGGTGCCTACATCTGCGGCGAGGAGACCGCGCTCCTGGACTCGCTGGAGGGCCGGCGCGGCCAACCGCGCCTGCGTCCGCCGTTCCCGGCCGTCGCGGGGCTCTACTCCTCCCCGACCGTCATCAACAACGTCGAGTCGATCGCCTCCGTGCCCGTCATCGTGCGCAACGGCGCCGACTGGTTCGGCTCGATGGGCACCGAGAAGAGCAAGGGCATGACGCTCTACTCGCTCTCGGGCCACGTGACCCGACCCGGTCAGTACGAAGCCCCGCTGGGCATCACCCTGCGGCAGCTGCTCGAGGTCGCCGGCGGCGTCCGCGAGGGGCACGAGCTGAAGTTCTGGACGCCGGGCGGCTCCTCCACGCCGATCCTGACCGCCGCGCACCTCGACGTGCCGCTCGACTACGAGGGCGTCGGCGCTGCGGGGTCGATGCTCGGCACCAAGGCCCTGCAGATCTTCGACGAGACCACGTGCGTGGTCCGGGCGACGCTGCGCTGGACCGAGTTCTACAAGCACGAGTCCTGCGGCAAGTGCACCCCGTGCCGCGAGGGCACCTGGTGGCTGGTGCAGACCCTCGCCCGGCTGGAGAAGGGCCAGGGCACCGAGGCCGACCTCGAGAAGGTCCTCGACCAGTGCGACAACATCCTCGGCAGGTCCTTCTGCGCCCTCGCCGACGGTGCGGTCAGCCCGATCGCGTCCTCGATCGAGTACTTCCGTGACGAGTACGTCGCCCACCTCGAGCACGGCGGGTGCCCCTTCGACCCGGCGGCCTCCACCCTCTTCGCCACTGCGGGAGCCTCTGCATGAGCATCACCAGCAACAAGGGCGCCCAGCCCGGCCAGGTCGCGAAGGCCGACCTGGTCACCCTCACCATCGACGGCATCGAGGTCAGCGTCGCCAAGGGGACCCTGGTCATCCGCGCCGCCGAGCAGGTGGGCGTCTCCATCCCCCGGTTCTGCGACCACCCGCTGCTCGCGCCGGTCGGCGCCTGCCGCCAGTGCCTCGTCGAGGTCGCGCTGCCCGGTCCCGACGGGGAGCCGCGCACGATGATGGGGCCGCCCGGCCGCGTGAAGCCGCAGGCCTCGTGCACGCTCGTCGCCTCCGACGGCATGGTCGTCAACACCCAGCTGTCCTCGCCCATCGCCGACAAGGCGCAGCAGGGCGTCATGGAGCAGCTGCTGATCAACCACCCGCTCGACTGCCCGGTGTGCGACAAGGGCGGCGAGTGCCCGCTGCAGAACCAGGCGATGAGCAACGGCCGCGGCGAGTCCCGCTACGAAGGCGTGAAGCGCACCTACCCCAAGCCGATCCACATCTCGGCGCAGGTGCTGCTCGACCGTGAGCGCTGCGTGCTGTGCGCGCGCTGCACCCGGTTCTCCGAGCAGATCGCCGGCGATCCCTTCATCGCGCTCATCGAGCGCGGTGCCCTCCAGCAGGTGGGCATCTACGAGAAGGAGCCGTTCGAGTCCTACTTCTCCGGCAACACGATCCAGATCTGTCCGGTCGGGGCGCTCACCTCGGCGGCCTACCGCTTCCGCGCCCGGCCCTTCGACCTGATCTCGACCCCGTCCGTGGCCGAGCACGACGCCTGCGGCTCGGCGATCCGCGTCGACCACCGTCGCGGCAAGGTCGTCCGGCGGCTCGCCGGTGACGACCCCGAGGTCAACGAGGAGTGGATCACCGACAAGGACCGCTTCGCGTTCGGCTACGCCCGCGCCGAGGACCGGCTGACCCACCCGCTGGTGCGCGACCCGGAGACCGGCGCTCACCGCGCCGCGTCGTGGCCCGAAGCGTTCGCCATCGCCGCCCGTGGCCTGCAGGCCGCCGCGGACGAGGGGGGTGTCGGCGTGCTCACCGGCGGCCGGCTCACCCTCGAGGACGCCTACGCCTACGCCAAGTTCGCCCGCACGGCGCTCGGCACCAACGACGTCGACTTCCGGGCCCGCCCGGGCTCGGCCGAGGAGACCGACTTCCTCGCCTCGACGGTGGCCGGCTCCGGCATCGACGTGACCTTCTCCGACCTCGAGCGGGTCGGCACGGTCGTGCTGGTCGGCCTCGAGCCCGAGGACGAGGCCGGGACGCTCTTCCTGCGGCTGCGCAAGGCGTCCCGCCAGGGGCTGAGGGTCTACAGCGTCGCGCCGTTCGCCACCCGCGGGCTGCGCAAGATGGACGGCACGCTGCTGCGCACCGCGCCCGGTCAGGAGACCGCCGTGATCGAGGCGCTGGCCCACGACGGCGAGGTCGCTCTCGACGGCGGCGGGGTCATCCTGGTCGGCGAGCGGCTCGCCACCGTCCCCGGCGCGCTCTCGGCGGTGGTCGCGCTGGCCGGCACGACCGGCGCCCGGCTCGCCTGGGTGCCGCGCCGCGCCGGGGACCGCGGTGCGGTGGAGGCCGGCTGCCTGCCCACCGTGCTACCGGGCGGTCGCCCGGTGGCCGACGCCGCCGCCCGCGTCGACGTGGGCACCGTCTGGGGCACGAGCATGCCGCACGCCCCCGGCCGGCATGCGGAGGCGATCGTGGCCGCTGCCGCCGCCGGCGAGCTCGCCGGGCTGGTCGTGGCCGGCGTGGACCCCGACGACACCGCGGACCCGCGCCTGACCCGGGCGGCGCTCGACACGGCCCGCTTCGTGGTCTCGCTGGAGCTGCGGGCGACCGACGTCACCCGGGCCGCCGACGTGGTCTTCCCCGTCGCACCGGTGGTCGAGAAGGCCGGCTCGTTCGTCAACTGGGAGGGACGTGTCCGGCCCTTCGAGAAGGTTCTCGAGGAGTCGCACGCCCTGCCCGACCTGCGCGTGCTCGCCGGCATC
Source organism: Nocardioides mesophilus (assembly GCF_014395785.1). Taxonomy (GTDB): domain Bacteria; phylum Actinomycetota; class Actinomycetes; order Propionibacteriales; family Nocardioidaceae; genus Nocardioides_B; species Nocardioides_B mesophilus. Next base: position 2,427,179 of record NZ_CP060713.1, read on the forward strand.
GCCGACGAGCTCGGTCGCCCGCTCGGTTTCAAGACCGTCGAGGCGGCCCGCGCCGAGCTCGCCGACATCGGGCCCTGGGACGGGGCACGGGTGCCGGCGCCGACCGGTCCCACCGCCGAACCGACCACGGGTTCCTCCGCCGACGAGGGGTCCTACACGCTTGCGACCTGGAAGCAGATGGTCGACGACGGGTCGCTGCAGGACGGTGACGAGAACTACAAGGCGACGGGTCGGGCAGCCGTGCTGCTGGTCTCGCCGTCGACGTTGGCCGGCCTCGGAGTCGCCGCCGGGGCCAACGTCACGGTGCACGGCCCGCACGGCACGGTGACGCTGCCGGTGGCGGTCGCGGACCTTCCCGACGACGTCGTCTGGGCGCCGGCCAACAACGACGGCGTCAACCTCACCCGGGACCTCGGGCTGCGTGCCGGGTCCGCCGTACGAGTCGCCGGCGGTGCCCTGAGCCCGTCGCAGGGAGGTGCGGCATGATCTCGACCTCGAGCGCCGCTCTGGCGGGCATGGCCGGCATCGCGAGCCCCGCGCTCGCCGAGGCCGACCTGTCCGCGTTCGGTCAGGACCCCTGGTGGCTGGTGATCATCAAGGCGGTGCTGATCTTCCTGGTGCTGGTGCTGCTCACGCTGTTCAACATCTGGTTCGAGCGCCGCGTGGTGGCCCGGATGCAGCACCGCATCGGACCCAACGTGAACGGCCCCTTCGGCCTGCTGCAGTCGCTGGCGGACGGGGTGAAGCTGGCCCTCAAGGAGGACATCATCCCCAAGGCCGCCGACAAGGTGGTCTTCCTGCTGGCGCCCGTGCTCTCGGTGGTGCCGGCGTTCCTGGCCTTCGCGGTGATCCCGTTCGGACCGGTCGTCGACGTGCCGTTCAGCGACCGCACGACCCCGCTGCAGCTCACCGACATGCCGGTGGGCGTGCTGTTCATCCTGGCGGTCGCCTCGATCGGCATCTACGGCATCGTGCTCGGCGGCTGGTCCAGCGGGTCGACGTACTCCCTGCTCGGCGGGCTCCGCAGCTCCGCCCAGATGATCTCCTACGAGGTCGCGATGGGCCTCTCGCTGGTCGCGGTCTTCCTCTACGCCGGCTCGATGTCGACCTCGCAGATCGTCGACGCGCAGCAGCGGCTGTGGTTCGGGCTGATCCTGATCCCCTCGTTCGTGATCTACGTGATCTCGATGGTGGGCGAGACCAACCGAGCGCCCTTCGACCTCCCCGAGGCCGAGGGCGAGCTGGTCGGCGGGTTCCACACCGAGTACTCCTCGCTGAAGTTCGCGCTGTTCTTCCTCGCCGAGTACGTCAACATGGTGACCGTCTCGGCGCTCGCCACCACGCTGTTCCTCGGCGGCTGGCGCGCCCCCTGGCCGCTGTCCGCGATCAACGACGGGATGCTCAACGAGGGCTACTGGCCGTTCCTGTGGTTCATCGGGAAGGTCATGATCTTCATCTTCTTCTTCATCTGGCTGCGAGGGACGCTGCCGCGGCTGCGCTACGACCAGTTCATGAAGTTCGGCTGGACCAGGCTGATCCCGATCTCCCTGGTGTGGATCGTCGCGGTCGCCACGATCCGTGCGATCAACCTCGACAACGGCTTCGACCGGCGCTATCTCCTGGCCGCCATCGGCGTGGTCGCGGTGCTCTTCCTGGTGCTGTTCTTCGTCGGCGGCACCGAGGAGGGGGAGGAGCCCGCGGAGCGTGAGCCAGAGCCCTTCGACGCGTTCGCCGGCGGCTACCCGGTCCCGCCCATGCCCGGCCAGATCCCCAACGCCCCGGTCACCGTGGGCGGCTCGTCGACTACCTCGCAGCAGGCGGAGGAGCACAGCTGATGCCAACGCTCAAGGAACAGTTCTGGGACCCCATCGCGGGGTTCGGGGTCACCTTCCGGACCATGTTCAAGAAGGTGGTCACCGAGCAGTACCCCTTCGAGAAGAAGCCGACCGCGCCGCGGTTCCACGGCCGTCACCAGCTCAACCGCTGGCCCGACGGCCTCGAGAAGTGCATCGGCTGCGAGCTGTGCGCCTGGGCCTGCCCGGCCGACGCGATCTACGTCGAGGGTGCCTCGAACACCGAGGACGCGCGGTTCTCCCCCGGGGAGCGCTACGGCGCCGTCTACCAGATCAACTACCTGCGCTGCATCCTGTGCGGCCTGTGCATCGAGGCCTGCCCGACGAGGGCGCTGACGATGACCAACGAGTACGAGCTCGCCGACAACAACCGGGCCGACCTCATCTACGAGAAGCAGGACCTGCTGGCCCCGCTGCTGCCCGGCATGGAGACGCCGCCGCACGCGATGCTGCTCGGTGACGACGAGGGCGACTACTACCGCGGCGCCTACAACGTCCAGTCCTCGGCACGGGCCGCCGACCAGGACAAGCACTCGCACGACCGGTCCGGAAGCGAGGCCTGAGCGACGTGGTGACCTTCTGGCTCCTGGCGCCGGTGATGGTGGCGGCCGCGCTCGGCATCCTCTTCGTGCGCAAGGCGGTGCACGCGGCCCTGCTGCTCGCGGTCGTGATGATCGGGCTCGCGGTGCTCTACGCCGTGCAGAACGCCCCGTTCCTGTTCGCGGTGCAGATCATCGTCTACACCGGCGCGATCCTGATGCTGTTCCTCTTCGTGCTCATGCTCGTCGGCGTGGACGCCTCCGACTCGGTGGTGGAGACGATCAAAGGACAGCGGCTGATGGCCACGGTCGCCGGGCTGCTGCTCGGCGTCGTGCTCGTGGTCGGACTGTCCCAGGTCACCCTGGGCACCGTCGTCGGCCTCGGTGGCACCAACTCCGACGGCAACATCGAGGGCCTCGCCGACCTGCTGTTCTCCGACTTCGTGTTCGCGTTCGAGGCCACCAGCGCGCTGCTGATCACCGCAGCGATCGGCGCGATGGTGCTCGCCCACCGCGAGCGACTGACCCCCAAGGTCACCCAGTCGCAGCTGGCCGCCCAGCGGATGCGGGACTACGCCGACCACGGCAAGCACCTCGGCCCGCTGCCCTCGCCTGGCGTGTTCGCCCGGCACAACGCCGTCGACACCCCGGCGCTGCTGCCCGACGGCACCCCGGCGCCGTCCTCGGTGTCCCGGCTGCTGACCGCGCGCGGTACGGTCCGGTCCGCACCCGCGCTCGCCGACGACATCGACGAGCTCACCCGCAGGATGCGCGGTGACGACGGCGTGGTGCGTCCGGGCCGGGTCGGCGAGTCGCCGGCCAGCGCCGAGCAGACCGACCTCGACGACGACCACGACCACGACGCAGGGAAGGACCACCGATGAGCGCGACGCCGTTCCTGGCGCTCTCCGCGATCCTGTTCACCATCGGCTGCATCGGGGTGCTCACCCGCCGCAACGCGATCGTGATCTTCATGTGCGTCGAGCTGATGCTCAACGCCAGCAACCTCGCGCTGGTCACCTTCTCGCGTGTGCACGGCAACCTCGACGGCCAGGTGGCGGCCTTCTTCGTCATGGTCGTCGCGGCTGCCGAGGTGGTCGTCGGGCTGGCGATCATCATGACCATCTTCCGGACTCGCCGGTCGGCCTCGGTCGACGACGCGAGCCTGCTCAAGTACTGAGGGAGACGACAGTGTCTTTTGTGTTCTCCGAAGGCGGTGAGCTGATGCACAGCCCGGTGATCGCGCCGTCCGCGGCAGACGGGGTGTTCTCCCTGCTCTGGGTGATCATCGCGCTGCCGGCGCTCGGCGCCGCGGTCATCCTGCTGCTCGGCAACGGCCGCACCAAGGGCTGGGCGCACCTGCTCGGCACCGCCACCGTGCTCGGCTCGTTCGTCCTCAGCCTGCTGGCGTTCTTCGCGCTGCTCGGACGAGACGAGTCCGAGCGGAGCATCGGTCAGTTCCTCTACACCTGGGTGGACGCCGGCAGCTTCCGTGCCGACGCCTCCCTGCTCTACGACCCGCTGTCGGCGCTGTTCCTGCTGCTGATCACCGGCGTCGGCTCCCTGATCCACATCTACTCGATCGGCTACATGGAGCACGACGAGCGGCGCGCCCGCTTCTTCGGCTACCTGAACCTGTTCGTGGCCTCGATGCTGGTGCTGGTGCTCGCCGACAACTACCTCGGCGTCTTCCTCGGCTGGGAGGGCGTCGGCCTCGCGTCGTACCTCCTCATCGGCTTCTGGCAGCACAAGCCCTCCGCGGCGGTCGCGGCCAAGAAGGCCTTCGTCGTCAACCGGGTCGGCGACATCGGGATGGCGCTGGGCACGATGCTCGCCTTCGCCACGTTCGGGACGACCGCGTTCGCGGGCATCTCCCAGGTCAGCGACCAGGCCGGCCAGGGCACGCTCACCGCTCTCGGCCTGCTGTTCCTGCTCGCCGCCTGCGGCAAGTCCGCCCAGGTCCCGCTGCAGTCCTGGCTGCTCGACGCGATGGAGGGCCCGACCCCGGTCTCGGCGCTGATCCACGCCGCGACGATGGTGACCGCCGGCGTCTACCTCGTGGTCCGCTCCAACTTCATCTTCGACCACACCGAGGTCGCGCAGACCGCGGTGATGGTGGTCGGCGCGGTGACGCTCCTGTGGGGTGCTGTCATCGGTTGCGCCAAGGACGACATCAAGAAGGTGCTCGCCGGCTCCACGATGAGCCAGATCGGCTACATGATGCTGGCCGCCGGCCTCGGTGTGGCCGGCTACGCGTTCGCGATCTTCCACCTGCTGACCCACGGCTTCTTCAAGGCCAACATGTTCCTCGGCGCCGGCTCGGTCATGCACGGCATGGACGACGACGTCGACATGCGCCGCTACGGCGCGCTCCAGAAGGCCATGCCGGTCACGTTCCTCACCTTCGCGATGGGCTACCTCGCGATCATCGGCTTCCCCGGGTTCGCCGGCTTCTGGTCCAAGGACAAGATCATCGAGACCGCGTTCGCCGACAACCTCGTCGCCGGGCTGGTGGCCCTGGTGGGTGCCGGGGTGACCGCGTTCTACATGACCCGCCTGATGCTGATGACCTTCTTCGGCAAGAAGCGCTGGGAGAAGGGCGTGCACCCGCACGAGTCGCCCCGCGTGATGACCGGCCCGCTCGTGGTGCTCGCCGCGCTCTCGGTGCTCGGCGGACTGCTGCTGCTCGGCGACTGGATCGTGGAGTGGCTCGCGCCGGTGGTCGGCACCGCCCCCGAGCACGAGCTGGCGATCGCGCCGCTCGCGCTGACGCTGATCGTGGTCGCCACGGTGGCCGCCGGTGTGGCCGTCGCCTGGCTGACGGTCGGGCGCAACGACGTACCCCGGACCGCGCCGGCCAACGTGTCGGTGCTGACCCGCGCCGCCCGCGCCGACCTCTACGGCGACACCCTCAACGAGGGGCTGTTCATGCGGCCCGGTGACCGCTTCGTCGACGGCCTCGTCGCCTTCGACGACCGCGGCATCGACGGCGTCGTGGGTGGCACGGCCGGCTCCTTCGGCGGCATGTCCAGCCGGTTCCGCCGGATCCAGACCGGCTTCGTGCGCTCCTACGCGCTGTCCCTGCTCGCCGGGGCCGTGCTCGTGCTGCTCACCCTGCTGGCGGTGAACCTCGCATGAGGGACGTTTCCCCCTTCTCCTCCCGGATCGTGATGTCGTTGAGGCTGGTGTCGAAGTGAGCTTTCCCTGGATGACCGCGGCGTTGCTGCTGCCGATCGTCGGGTCGGTGGTGGTGGCGATGCTGCCCACCCGCCCGGGCAGCGCGCTCGCCAAGCAGGTCGCGCTCGGCTTCTCGGTGCTGACGCTGGTGCTGGCGGCCGCGATCGGGCTCGGCTTCGAGGTCGGCGGCGACCGCTACCAGTTCGTGGAGCAGCACGACTGGATCACCGCGTTCGGCGCCCACTACGCGCTTGGGGTGGACGGCATCGGCCTCACGCTGGTGCTGCTGACCGCGGTGCTCACCCCGGTCGTGATCCTGGCCTCCTGGCACGACGCCGACGACGTGAGCGGAGCCCGCTGGAGCGTCAACTCGTTCTTCGCCTGGATGCTGGCGCTCGAGGGCCTGGCCATCGGTGTCTTCGCCGCCATGGACGTGTTCTTGTTCTACGTGCTGTTCGAGGCGACCCTGATCCCGATCTACTTCCTGATCGGTGGCTTCGGCGGACCACGCCGGGCCTACGCCGCGGTCAAGTTCCTGATCTTCTCCCTCCTCGGCGGCCTGGTCATGCTGGCCTCCGTGGTCGGTCTGTACGTCGTCTCGGCCGACTCCGCCGGCGGCCCGACGTACCTCCTCACCGAGCTGGCCCCGATCACCGCGAACATCGACACCAACCTCGGTCGCTGGCTGTTCCTGGGCTTCTTCGTGGCCTTCGCGATCAAGGCGCCGATGTTCCCGGTGCACACCTGGCTGCCGACCGCGGCGGCCGAGGCCACTCCCGGCACCTCGGTGCTGCTGGTCAGCATCCTGGACAAGATCGGCACCTTCGGGATGATCCGGTTCTGCCTGGGCCTGTTCCCGGAGGCGTCGCAGTGGGCCACCCCGGTGGTGCTGGTGCTCGCGGTGATCAGCGTGCTCTACGGTGCGCTCGCCGCGATCGGTCAGCGGTCGATCCCGCGCCTGATCGCCTTCACCTCGGTGTCGCACTTCGGCTTCATCGTGCTCGGCATCTTCGTGCTGAACAGTGCCGGCCAGGTGGGCTCGACGCTCTACATGTTCAACCACGGCCTCTCGACGGCCGCGCTGTTCCTGGTCACCGGCTTCCTCATCTCGCGGCGCGGCTCCCAGTCGATCGGCGACTTCGGCGGCGTGCAGGGCGTGGCCCCGGTGCTGGCCGGGCTGTTCCTGGTCGCCGGGCTCTCCTCGCTGTCGCTGCCGGGCCTGTCGCCGTTCATCTCCGAGTTCCTGGTGCTGGTCGGCGCGTTCACCCACAACTACTGGTACGCCGCCGCGGCCGTGCTGGGCATCGTGCTGGCCGCTCTGTACATCCTGCTGATGTACCAGCGGACCATGACCGGCCCGGTGCACCCCGCGGTCGCCGGGATGCGCGACCTGTCCCGCCGCGAGGTGGGCGCGCTGGCGCCGCTGGTGCTGCTGATCGTGCTGCTGGGCTTCTTCCCGAAGCCGCTCACCTCGATCATCAACCCGGCGGTCCAGGACACGCTCCAGCAGGTCGGCGTGAGCGACCCGAAGCCAGACGTTCCTGCGCCGGCCACCGCCTCGCAGGCTGAAGAGGAGTCCGCACAGTGATGACGACGCTCGCCGATTCCGCCACCGGCTTCTCCTCCCCGAGCATCGAGTACTTCGCGCTCTCGCCGCTGCTGGTCATCTTCGGCGCCGCGCTGGTCGGGGTGCTGGTCGAGGCGTTCGCGCCCCGGCACCTGCGCTACCTGTCCCAGACGGTCGTCGCCGTGCTCGGCGTGGTGGCCGCCCTGGTGCTGACCGTGCTGGTCTCCCTCGATCTCCCCGCGCGCGGGGATTCGGCCGGTTTCGGCCAGATCGCCGCCGAGGGTGCCATCGCCGTGGACGGCCCGACGATGTTCTTGTGGGGCACCCTGCTGCTGCTGGCGCTCACCTGTGTCCTGCTCTTCGCCGAGCGCCAGCTCGAGGGCGGGATCACCGCGTTCGCAGGTCAGGCGGCGGCGCTGCCCGGCACCGAGGCGGAGCGCGAGGCCTCGACCCGGGGGCTGGAGCACACCGAGGTCTTCCCGCTGATGCTGTTCTCGCTCGGCGGCATGCTGCTGTTCCCGGCCTCCAACGACCTGGTGACGATGTTCGTGGCCCTCGAGGTGCTGTCGCTGCCGCTCTACCTGCTGTGCGGGTTGGCCCGCCGGCGCCGGCTGCTGAGCCAGGAGGCGGCGCTGAAGTACTTCATGCTCGGCGCGTTCTCCTCGGGCTTCTTCCTCTACGGCGCGGCCCTGGTCTACGGGTTCGCCGGCTCGATGCGCCTGGGCGACATCGCCGAGGCGGTCTCCGGCACCGTCGGTGCCGACTGGCTGCTGCTCGGTGGGATCGGGATGCTCGCGGTCGGCATGCTGTTCAAGGTCAGCGCGGCCCCGTTCCACTCCTGGACGCCGGACGTCTACCAGGGCGCACCGACCGCGGTGACGGCGTTCATGGCGGCGTGCACCAAGATCTCCGCCTTCGGCGCGCTGCTGCGGCTCTTCTACGTCGGCTTCGGCGGCGCCCGCTGGGACTGGACGCCGATGATCTGGGTGATCGCGATCCTGACGATGGCGGTCGGGTCGGTGCTGGCACTGACGCAGTCCGACATCAAGCGGATGCTGGCCTACTCCTCGATCGCGCACGCAGGCTTCCTGCTGACCGGTTTCGTCGGGCTCCAGCAGGTGTCGAGCGCCGGTGACGGCAGCGCCACCGAGATCACGTCGCTGCAGGCGATGCTGTTCTACCTGGTCGCCTACGGGTTCATGACCGTGGGCGCGTTCGCCGTGGTCATGGTCGTCCGCGACGCCGGTGGCGAGGCGACGCACCTGTCCCGCTGGGCCGGGCTGGGCAAGGAGTCCCCGCTGGTGGCGGGCGTCTTCGCCTTCTTCCTGCTCGGCATGGCCGGCATCCCGCTGACCAGCGGCTTCACCGGCAAATGGGCCGTGTTCACCTCGGCGGTCAGTGGCGGCGCCTGGCCGCTGGTGGTCATCGCGGTGCTGCTCAGCGCCGTCGCGGCCTTCTTCTACGTCCGGGTGATCGTGCTGATGTACTTCTCCGAGCCGGTCGGCGAGGGACCCACCGTGGTGATGCCCAGCGTGCTGACGACTATCGTGATCGCCGTAGGCGTCGCGGTGACCGCGGCGCTCGGCGTCTTCCCGGGTCCGGTCCTGGACCTGGCGGCGACCGCCGGCCAGTTCATCCGCTGATCCGAGTCCCCGAGCAGCCAGTCCAAGGAGCAGACCGCGTGAGCACCTCAGCAGCCGCCTCGCTGGCGCTGCCGATCCTCGACGAGGACCTCGCCGAGCGGCTGCGTGCCCGGATGGCGGAGGTCGAGGACGAGCTCGAGCGCGTCATCCAGAGCGAGGCGCGCTTCGTCACCGACGCGGCCCGGCACCTGATGCACGCCGGCGGCAAGCGGTTCCGCCCGCTGCTGGTGCTGCTTGCCGCCGAGACCGGGGACCCGGCCGCCGACGGGGTGGTGACGGCGGCCTGCGTCGTGGAGCTGACCCACCTGGCCTCGCTGTACCACGACGACGTGATGGACGAGGCCGAGCTGCGCCGCGGAGCCGAGTCGGCGAACCACCGCTGGGACAACCTGGTGGCGATCCTCACCGGCGACTTCCTGTTCTCCAAGTCCTCGGAGCTCACGGCCCGGCTCGGCGCGGACGCAGTGCGGATCCAGGCCGAGACCTTCACCCGGCTGGTCGAGGGCCAGATCCTGGAGACGCTGGGTCCGGGCGAGGGCGACCCGCTGGAGCACTACCTGCGCGTCGTCGCGGGCAAGACCGGCTCGTTGATCGCGACGTCCGCGAGGTACGGCGCCCGGTTCGCGGGTGCGTCGCTGGAGGTCGAGGACGCGCTGACGGCGTACGGCGAGAAGATCGGTGAGGCGTTCCAACTCTCCGACGACATCCTCGACGTGGCCAGCGACGCCGAGGAGTCCGGCAAGACTCCCGGCACCGATCTTCGGGAAGGGGTGCTCACCTTGCCAGTGCTGCTGGCGAAGCGTTCCACGGACCCGGCCGACGCCCGGCTCCTGGAGCTGCTCGAGGAAGACCTCACCGACGACTCCCTGCACGCCGAGGCGCTGCGGCTGCTGCGCGCGCACCCGGCGATGGCCGAGGCCCGCAGCTACGTCCAGGAGCGCGCGGCCGAGGCCCGCGAGCTGCTCACGGTGCTCCCGGACGGCAGCCCGGTCCGGGAGGCGCTCGACGCGTTCGCCGAGCTGATCGCGGTCCGCACCGCCTGAGCCGGATCCCGCAGGTCAGCCGGTGCGCTCGCGCTCGAGCTCGCGGACCAGGTTGCGGGAGAAGCCGGCTCCGATGGTGCCCATCACCGCGTGCATCGCGCCGCGGACCGCCGGCGTCGCCAGTCTGGGGAGCGGCAGCTCCGCGTGCACGGTCAGTCCGAGGGCCAGGTGGGTGCCGTCGGTCACCTCGGTGAGCTCGTACCATCCCTCGACGCCGGTGCGCTCCTGCGTGCCGCCCTGGGGCTCGTGCGTGTAGTCGATCCGGGTCGGCTCGGCGAACCGCATCCGCTCGGTGAAGCAGGGGACCACCGTCATCCCGGTGACCGGCACGGTGGCGAGCTGCCAGCGCCACAGGTCCTCACGGCCGTCGACGAGGTCGATGCGGTGGAGGAGCGGGGTCATGCGGGTGATCCGCTCCGGGTCGGTCAGGACCTTCCAGACGGTGTCCGGTGAGGCACTGACCACGCCGTCGGAAGCGACGGAGGTCGAGAAGCGGTGCATGGGTCCATGGTGCCCCCCGAGGGGTGCGGTCAACCGCGCGGGGCGGCTGGAGCCTCAGGGTGTCGGCGTCTCGGCAGCGACCCGCAGGCTGCGGGCCTGGGTGCGGTGACGCAGCGACTCGAAGGTGAACAGCACCAGGGCGAGCCAGATCAGCGCGAAGCCGAACCACCGCATGGTGGGCATCGGCTCGTCGAAGACCACGATGCCGAGGATGAACTGCACGGTGGGGGTGAGGTACTGCAGCAGCCCCAGCGTGCTCAACGGGATCCGGGTGGCCGCGGCGCCGAAGCACAGCAGCGGGATCACCGTCACCACCCCGGTGCCTACCAGCAGCAGGACGTGACCCGCGCCGTTCGTGCCGAACGTGGAGACGCCTTGTGCGGCGAGGTAGGCCAGGTAGCCGAGGGCGAACGGCGCCACGAACAGGGTCTCCACGACCAGGCTCTCGACGGCTCCGGCATCGGCCGCCTTCTTGACCAGGCCGTAGGAGCCGAAGGAGAGCGCCAGCGCCAGCGCGATCCACGGGGGACGGCCGTACTCCACGGTCAGCGCGAGGACCGCCGCGCCGGCGATCCCCATCGCCACCCATTGCAGCGGACGCAGCCGCTCACCGAGGACCAGCACCCCCAGCAGCACGCTCACCAAGGGGTTGATGAAGTAGCCGAGCGAGGTCTCCACCACGTGGTGGCTGTTGACGCCCCAGATGTAGACGCCCCAGTTCGTGGTGATCAGCACGGCGGCCACTGCCAGGAGCAGGAGCGTACGACGCTCGGCGACCGTCTCGCGGAGCCGGCGCCCGCGGCGGAGGACCAGGACGGCGAGGACCATCACGATCATCGACCAGACGATCCGGTGCGCCAGGATCTCCACCGCGCCGGTCGGCTCGAGCAGCGGCCAGTAGAGCGGGAAGAACCCCCACATCGCCCACGCGGCGATGCCGAGCAGCAGCCCGCGAGAGTTCTCCGACACCGTTGCAGATTACAGAGGGTCGGGACGGGCCGGCCCCTCGCCCATGCCTCGGACGCGGCCGTGCCCCCGACTGCCCGGAGGTCCGGGCGGGCGGGGGCACGGTGACCGCGTTGGAGCCGACCTGGTGGTCGGCTAGCCAATGGTTCAGCGGCGGTCGTCGACGTCGCCGTCGACCTCGATCTGCTCCTTGCGGACGTCCTCGGAGACCTCGTGCTCCTGCACGTCGGTCTCCTTGCCGAGGCGGACGCGCTCGACCGCCTCGGTGGTCTTCTCCACGACCGGACGCTCCTCGTGCAGGATCACCTCGTGCTCCTCGTCGGAGATTGCCGGGCCGGAGGTGGCCGCCCCGACGTTCGAGTCGGTGATCGGCTCACGCTCGAGCACGGCACGCTCCTTGCGGACCGGGACGGTCTGCGTGACGTGCTCGGTCTCGACGTACTTGCGGAGCCGGACACGGCCGGACTCCTCGTCGCGGGTGCCGACGTCGACCCGCTCCTCCGAGCGCGTCATCGCCTCGTCGGTGTTCGGGCCGGAGGTGTCGTGACCGGCGCTTTCAAAGTCGGCGGTGCCGGTGGTGTCGGTGGTGCCCAGGTCACTGGTGCCGGCGTAGCCGGTCGTCTCGCCCGTGGCAAGGCCGGTGTCGCTGCGGGTCTCGGAGTAGCCCAGGTTGTAGTGGTCGTAGACGCGACGCTCGTCGTCCTGGCTGATGTGGCCGTCGGAGGCGTCGACGTTCGGGGCGTCCTTGACGGTGCTCTTGTCGAACGGCACCGTGATGCGGTCGCCGTCGATCGTTGCGTCGGCGACGGGAATGAAGCTTTCGTTCATCCCGAAGAGACCGGTGTTCACCGTGATGAACTCGGGGCGTCCGGTCTCGTCGTCCAGGAACAGCTGGCCGATCTTGCCCAGCTTGTCGCCGTCCTGCGCGTAGGCGTCGCGGCCGATGACGTTGCGTGCTTCTTCGGTGTTCAGCATGGTGCTCCCTCGGATGGTCGATGTCGTGCTGACCAGCCGTCGTTACCCAGGACCAGTCGGCGACATTCCGGCTAATTTCCGCTTCGGCGTGGCGTGCATCGGTTCCGGAATTCCGGGTACTGCACACAGGCCTGCGTCCCTGCCGGCGCTGTCTCGGAGCACCACAACCGGAGGAATTCATGTCGCACACCGAACCCATCCGCGAGGAGACCCGCGAGGAGAGCCGCGTCGAGAGGACCCGCGCCGACTACCCGTCCGAACGGCGCGACGAGGCCCGCGACAAGTTCGGTGGCATCAACACCGGCGCCTGCTTCTTCGGCTGGCTCGTCGCGATGGCGGTCGCGATCCTGCTCACCAGCATCCTCGGCGCCCTCGTCGCAGCCATCGGCTCGAACGCCGACATCTCCCAGACCGAGGCCCAGCGCTCGGCCGGGACGGTGGGACTGACGGCCGGCATCGTGCTGGTCGTCGTGCTGCTGCTCGCCTACTACACCGGCGGCTACGTCGCCGGGCGGATGTCGCGCTTCGACGGTGCCAAGCAGGGCCTCGGCGTCTGGCTGATCGGTCTCGTCGTGACCATTGTCGCGGTCGTGGCCGGGGCTGCGTTCGGCTCGCAGTACAACATTCTGGACCGGGTGAGCCTGCCGCGGATCCCGATCCCCACCGACCAGCTCACGACTGGCGGCATCATCACCGCCGTGGTCATCGTGCTGGGCACCCTGCTGCTCGCGATGCTCGGCGGCAAGGTCGGCCACCGCTACCACGACCGGGTAGACCGCGCGGCGTACCGCTGACCGCGCAACTCCTGCTGACCTTGGGAAACCGTGATCAGCGGGCGCAGTCCTGGTCGGTGGCGGCGAGCAGCGCTTCGCCTACGGTGCCGTCGGCCTCGATGCCGAACTCGTATTCGCTGGTCGCCGTGAGCGGAACCACCCAGTAGCCGTTCTCGAGATGGCCCTGGGGGTACTCGTGCTCCACCGCGGCGCGGGTCGAACCGAGTCCGATCCCCTCGGGGGTCAGCATGCCCGGCCGCGCACTGATCCCGACCAGCCCCTTGGTCGGGGACATCCAGCCGTCGGTCTGATTGGCGACGCGAGGCATGTCGGGCAGCAGCAGACCCCGGCACTGGTCGGCCGTGCCCGCTTCGACCGTGCCGCCTGCCGCCATGACCGCAGCCTTGTCCATGTGGATCCGCAGACCGCTGACCGCGGCCGGGCCGAAGCCGCCACCGGTGTTGGCGCAGTCGCCGGCGAACGAGCGAGGGATGTCGAAGTAGTGCAGGACGTCGCAGTCCCACACGTCCTGAGTGCCGGACGCTTCCTGCCACTGGCCGTCGCGGGTCACCCAGAGGGCGGCGTACCCGCCGCAGTCGTTCACGCCGCCGACGGCGTAGCCCGCGGTGCTGTACTTCTGCACCGTGACCCCGTGGAAGGCGTCGGGGCAGTCGGTTCCGTTGGCGTTCATCTTGCGGGCGACGTCGGTGACGTAGGCCTGGAAGGCGGGGGTGGTTCCCACGAGCTTCTGGGCGTCGGCGTCGGTGACCACCTCCACGCCGATCCCGGAGTAGGTGATCACCTTCGGAGGGTCGGCGGGGTAGAGGAAGGGGAGGAGGCGGGGGTCGAGACCCCGTCGGCGGGCGACCCTGTGTCGCTGGCGCCGTTGTTCAGCAGCAGGACGGGGCTGAGGGCCGCCACCACGGCCACAGCGGCGATCGCGGCGGTGGCACCGCGGCGGCGTGCGCGGCGGCGGTCTCCCAGGCGGCGCACCTGGGCGGGCTCGAGCGGTGTCAGGACCGTGCCTCCGAGGCCGAAGTCCTTGAGGTCCCGGAGGGGGTCGGGGGAGTGCTCAGGCATGGTGGGCTCCCTGATCAATCACGTCGGTGGGGTCGAGGAGGGCGGCGAGGGCGGTGCGGCCACGAGAGAGGCGTGCCTTGATGGTTCCCTCGGGTACGCCGACCTCTCGGGCGACCGCATGGACGGGCAGGTCGCAGAGGTGGTGCAGGACGAGCGCCTGGCGCTGGGGCTCCGGCAGACGCCGCAGTGCCGCGATCAGCGCGACCCGGGACTCATCCGCAGCCTCGGTCTGGGTGACGGGGGAAACCGCCCTGTCCGCCGGTCGACGCGCCAGTCCTCGGCGTCGCCAGCGGCTGACGGCCAGGCGGTACGCCGTGGTCCGCACCCAGGCCTCGGGGTGCTCCACCCGGGTCAACGTTCCACGGTGTGCCCAGGCCCTGACGAACGCCTCCTGAACGCAGTCCTGTGCTTCGTCGCGGTCACCGATCATCGCGTACAGCTGCCCGGTGATGCGAACAAAGGAGGAGGTGTAGAAGTCGTCGAACTCAGCCTCGTCCATGGGGCCCTTCCCGAGCAGGTGGTGATCTCTGGATGTCTATACGCGCCGGCAACGTAGTTGGTTGCGCTTTCGACCGAGTTGATTACACCGAGACGTCGAACCGCCGCCCCGGGCCGCGGCCACCGCATCCCAGGGCTGGCTGTTCGCAGCCCTGGCCGCCGCCGGTTGACCGACCGCTTGGATCAGGGCGGGCGCAACCCCCGGGGGTCGAGTGCCGCTACTGATGCGTGGCGTCGCTACGCCGGCCTTGCTGCTGCCGCCGGCCTCCGGGCGCGGCTGCAACGCTCCGAAGACGCGGACTTCGCCGAAGCCCGCCGGCCCATCGTCGAGCGCGCCGCCAGCTCCGCGGTCTTGCTGCCGAGATCAGGGTGTCCTGACTTCGTGCTCCAGGATCCCCATGATGACGTCGTCATGCCACTTGTTCTGGACGTAGGCGGCATCGCGCTCGCGTCCCTCCTCGACGAATCCGCATCGGAGGTAGCAGCGGATCGCGCGGGTGTTGTACGCGAGGACGCGGAGATCGATCCGATGCAGTCCCAGGGTGCCGAAGCCGTACTGGAGGACCGCTTGGGTGACTTCTGTGCCGAGGCCGATGCCCAGCCGACCACGGTCGAGGAGCCCTATCGCATACCTCGCTCGCCGGTCTGTCTCATCTAGTCCGTGCAGTCTGGCGGTCCCGATGAACTCCCCCTCTGTCTCGACTGCCCAGTGCAGCGGGTTGGAGTCGGTGCTGACCTCGTCGTACCAAGCAGTCGCGTCATCCAGCGGCATGGAGACAGGTTCGCTGAAGGCCGGAGATCCGCCGAACATCCGGATGATCTCGGGGTCCTTGCCGCATCGCACCCGACCGTCGATGTCCTCAGACCGGAAAGGGCGCAGTACCGTGCGCGCGGAGCGCACGACGGGGGTCCGCTTGGGGACGATCATGGCTCCATCATGAGGCCAGGTACCTCGGCGAAACGTCCGCACCTCCTAGCCGCGGCGAGTGACGCCGGCTCTGCTGGCGCGAGAGCTGGTGCTTCCGCCGCTACGTTGTCCGGCATGCCGATCATCGACGTGACCTACGGTCCTGCGGTAGCTGAGGAACCTCTTCTCCGATTGGCGCGGACACTGCCGCACGCCGTCTCGCTCGCGGTCGAGTGCCCGGAAGAGCCTTACGACGGGGCGCTTCAACCGGGCGATGTCGAGATCCGTTTCCGTCCGCGTGGCCCCTACGACGTCAGCGGCCTTGACGTCGTTGTCGAGATCCGCTCGAAGTGGTTCCCCGGTCGGGCAGAGACACGCCAAGAGCGGTGCGAGCAACTCTGCGAGGCGGTGGTGGCAGCGGCTGGAACGCGGAGCGTGGGGGTCTACCTTTCACTACCGGTCGCCGCATGGTCGCAAGGAGAGTAGGACCGCCGTCGGATCTGGCGTGGGTGAGCCACTCACGCGCTGTCTCGGAAGAGCTTGTAGTGGAGCCGGACGACGGAAGCCGACCACAGGCAGAGGTGGTGGTCGGTCCGGAGCACTCCTTCCCGATCGAGGTAGACGCGGAAGGATTCGTGGATAGGAGCACGTGCCGCGTGGGTCCGGCCGCGATCCTCCACCACGACGTAGGCCCCGTTGCCACCGAAGGAGCGGGACGGAGAGCTCAGCTCGAGCGCTCCACCGGGTAGCACCCGGGGTCGGAGGAAGACCTGGACATTCCCAGCCTCGAGGGGGAAGGCCACGTGCACGCTGGGCTGTGAGTGACCGGGGCAACCTTGATGAGTAGCAGCCGCTGTAGACGTACTCACCCGTCGCACGCAGCGTCCGGATCCATGCCGCTGCTCGCTGCTCACGCTGGGCATCGGCGATGATCGCGACTCTGCTGTCCATGCCGTGGGCGACGTCGAGGGGGCGGGTCGGTAGCGCGAGCTGCTGCACTCGGCGCCCGAACCACCTCGAGATGATCTCTCCGCCAGGCTGGAAGACCGGATTCCACTGGGTCCACACCTCCATCCGCCAGTCGGATGTGTGCTCGTAGAAGTCGCGGATCTCCGGATGCAGATCGGCGGCCTTGAATCCAGGACCGTCGAGCTGCGCCATGTCGGCCAGCAGACCAGCGCCGGGCACGTCCTCCCGCACCGCACCGCCGTGGGTGGCGGCCGCAGCCTCGAGCCAGCCGTCGCCGATCGTTTGGCCGTTGTGCATCGGCGCCGACAACCACTGGTCCGCCCCGGACAGGTCGACAGGCCGGCCCTTGAGACGCCAGAACGAACGGGTGACTCGGTCCAGGTGCGGCATCAACGAACTCATGCAGGTCAGGGTGCCAGGACCTTGCCACCCAGCCATCCCAGATCACGGAACGCATTGATCCGCCGCGGACAGTGAAGCGCGATCACGGCCGAGGAGCGGGTCCGCGTTAGTCGCGGTACGTCGGCGCAGGCGCTCCGTACCGCACCCGTCGAACTGTGCCGGGCAGGGCAATACACAGACCTTGGGCCGCGTCCTCGGAGCACCCCACGGTGAACTCGATCTCCTCGTCAACCTCGCAGGCCAGGCACCATGCCTGATCCTCCGGCCATGCGAGGTGCGGCTCTTCATAGACGCCGTCCGCCGAGCCGAACCAAGCCAGCGCCGGCGCGTCTCTGAGTTCGTCAACGCGGCCGCTGAACAGCAGCATCGCTCGATTCGGGATCGCCACGCGCGGGGCTCTGGGGGTCGGCTCCCGACTCGTCCAGCCCTCCCAGATCGCCGCGTATCCGATCGCGGGCGTGGTCGTGTGGCTGACCAGCGTCGCGAGTGCGATGCGGAGAGCAGGCTCATCTCCTCCCCGGTCGCCGCCGCCGACGAGCGCTATGCGCACGTACACGTCAAAGCCCGGTGGGCCGTAGCGGACAAGGTCCCACCAGTCCGCATCAGGGCGGAGCAACCATTGCGCTGGATCTGCGTTCGCCGCGGGTCGTAACTCCGTCACGTGTTCAGTCTCGCCCAGATCTCCATCGATGAACGCATCTCTTGCAGCACTGGGTGCGCGTCACCACGCCGATGACAGGGCGTGTCCGTCGCTCGATGAACCAGGTGGCCAGTCATTGCTGACCGTATGCTGGCGCGCGTCCGGTCTACCCTCGTCGAGGAGACGTGTTGACCTCTACCGAACCCAAGACCGCCACCTTCGAGACCACGTTGACCGCGAGCGGAAACAACACGGGCATCGTCGTTCCCGACGGCGTCATCGCGCAGCTAGGCGCTGGCAAACGTCCCCCGGTTGCTGTTGAAGTGAACGGCTATGAGTACCGAAGCACCGTGGCGGTGATGGGCGGCCAGTACCTCATCGGTCTCAGTGCCGCCGTGCGCGCGGCCACGGGGCTGGCTGGAGGTGACCCGATCCGAGTGACGCTGACGGTCGCGACTTCTCCGCGCGCCGTCGAGATGCCTCCCGACTTCGCCGCCGCCCTTGATGCGGCAGACGGGGCCCGTCAGTTCTTCGACGCGTTGCCCAACAGCCTCCAGCGCTATCACGTGGACAACATCAACGCGGCGAAGTCCCCCGACACCCGACGGCGCCGCATCGAGAAGTCCATCGGCCTCTTCCAAGACGGCAAACGCCGGTAGGCGACCAGCTTTCTGTACCGCGGACAGGTGTCCGGAGTCCTGACGATGAGCGAGTCGGAGGGTTTGTACGCGCCGTACCTCCCGGGTCTGTTCCGGGCTGGCGGTCAGAAGGTCAGGTAGAGCCAGCCATGCGTCTGCAGCATCAACAGACCACCCAGCGCGATGGTTCCGCACCCGGACGAGATCGCCAGTGCCTGGAGACAGGGGACCCGCCCGCATGTACGAGCGTTGACCACGAGCAAGGCGGCGCCGATGATTGTGAACGCCGCGACCGCCGGCAGCAAGCCGGGCGCGTTCAGGTGCTGGCCGTTGACCCAGATCCACAGCGGTGGCCCACCGGCGATGATGAGCGCTGGCGTCGCAAACCCGAGGGCCTTCGATCTCGGCCGGTCGTGGCCATCCAGGCCCGCCAGCGCACCGAAGAGCCCCATGACGGCCCCGCCCCCGACCGCTGCCACCGTCCACGGCACCCCGCCGGTCTTGGTGAACTGGGCCACCGTGGAGTGCTGGCCATCAACCGCCCATTGCATGGCCTAGTAGCTGACCTGACGATCAGCCCCAGGCCGGTGAGCCCGCCCGCAACGGCCCCTGGGACGAGTCGGCCTCCCGTCCATCCCCAGGCGACACCGAAGGTCAGCAGCACCCACATGAACTGGGATCCGGTCACGTCCGCCAGCCTGTCGAGGACCGGTCCCCAGCGCCACAGCAACGTCTGGGAGACGCCACCGACCAGCAGGGCGCCGACCAGGCCAGCCAGAACGGCTTTCCCCCGACGCGTCACGCAGCACATCCTGCCGCAGCGTCCTTCGAATCCGAGCAGAAACGCCGCATGCCTCAGCAGCGCCCCGCGATGCTCCGCGACGTCCTGACTGGCCGCTGTCGGTGCGCAGCTGCCGATGAACGGTCGCCCCTCGGGCAACGGCTCAGACGATCAGGGTGTAGAGCCGGCCTTCGCCGAAGGACTGGAATCCCAGTCGCGCGAGGATCGGCTTCGAGGTGTTCACGCGCGCATGGACCAGCGCCAGACGTGCGCCGTGGTCGTGAGCGACCTCGAGCCGCTTGTTCAGAGTCTGTCGGTAGCCGCCGCGACCGCGCATCTGCGGCAGGGCGCAGCCGCCGTACAGCCGGGCGACGCCGTCCACGACTTGGCACCCTGCAGTTGCGAACGCCGTGCCGTCTGCATAGGCAACCACCCGGAAGCCACCCCCGACGTCAAGAGAATCGCCCAGGGATCGCAGCTGGTCCTCACGGCGATCACCGGAGGAGGGCTCACCTCCCCAGACTGCTGCCGTCACGGACTCCGCATCGTCGAGGCTTCGGGCGTCGTTCACGAGCACCGCGTGGACGTCTTCCGGCACCGGAATGGTCGGACGACCACCGGTCATGTCGTAGGCCAGAATCTCCGCCTCGTCAGAAGCCACCGCGCCACGCTCGATGAGCGCGCCTTCGAGAGCAGCCGGTGAGGTGCACGGTGTCACCCACCACTCGGTGCTGACCCGACCGCGCTTCCGGGCTGCGTCGCAAACGGCGCTCACCGCCCGCTCCGCGTCCTGGACCTGGCCGGGCATCGCGTAGAAGCCCATTCGCGCCCAGTCCGGGTAGTCGATGACGAGGACGCCTTCTATGCGCAACTTCTCAGCACCTGGCGGCACCCACTGCCAGGCGTGTGACGCCTCGAGCACCTGGTCACGCGTCCACATGACCGCACGATGCCACAAACCGCACTGGCATGCCGCGGGTGGCGGGCGCTGCGGCAAACCGGTTCCGGCCGCGCTCCGCGCTCGTCCAGCGCCGTGCAGCGGGTATTGCCGCGCATCCGGGAGTTCAAGGTGCGAGGCTCGTTCACGTGACCAGAGCAAGCAGGCGGGGTGGTGACGGGCGGCGCCAGCCAGAACGACGCGATCAAGGCGAGCGGGTCCTCATGCAGCGGCAACTTGCTGGCGTGCGACGCGCGTCCGAAGTGATCGACGTCCCGGGCACCCCACGAAGCCTGCGCCTCGACAACGCGGAGGCTGCAGCCGGGGGCGTCCGGTTGCGCTGGTCGTTCGCCGACCCCGAGGTGCTCCCAGGCGATCGTGAGCCGCACGGTCGCCGGATCCACGGCGTGCTCGAGGTTCGGCTGAGCCAGGACGTCCAGGACGACGTCGCGCGGGGCTGGTGGGCGGAGGCCCAGCTCGCGGCGGCGCGTCGCTACCGGCAGCAGATCGACGCCGACTGGAGCCCCGGCGAGCCGTACGTCCGCCGGATCTGGACCATCGAGGAAGCCTGGCAAGCGCTGCTGACCCATCTCGGCAGATACGGCGCCGAAGTCCACGTCGGCGACGGCGAGATCCGTGTGGTCAGGGGAACCGAGCAGACCGTCTACCGGATCGACCCGGCCGCATGGGCCGGCTACCTCACCGAACCGGAAGTGACTGAGGCCGCCGCCGACTCCGACATCGTGCCGGTCGCCACCCCGCTGGTCGATGGGCTCCCTCTGTGGGCGGTCGACGAGCTCTTCGAGGCCGCCGGCGCGTGGGGACCAGTGGTGGGACTGGTCGACGGACGGCTGGTCGGCCTTCAGGTGCGTGACGACTGACCAGGTGCTCGACTGGGCGAGCCTCCGAATGACGTCGTCACGCTGTCCCGTCTTGGGGACCCGTCAGACCACGGTCCAGGTGTCGCCGCTGTGGAGCAGCCCGGCGAGTGCCTCTCGCGGCGCCGGCGTGCCCTGGCGTGCGGTCACGATCTGCTCCCGGGCCTGGTCGTCGTACGTCGGGTGCTCGACCTGCCGGAAGATGCCGATCGGTGCGCGGTGCAGCGTCCCGGCATCGGTGAGGCGCGACAGCGCGAAGGCCGTCGTCGGGTCGGGGTCGTGGGCGTCGTGCACGAGGATGTCGGCGGGGTCGACCTCCGCGGTCGGTGACACCCGGAGGCCGCCGCTGCTGCGGACCACGGCCTGCGAGCCGAGCCCGGTGGCAGCGTCGACCGCACCGAAGGTGACCGGTCGGCCGTGCTCCAGCGGGATGATCGCCTCGGCCTTGGTGTCGTTGCCCTTGATCGCGTCGAAGGCTCCGTCGTTGAAGATCGGGCAGTTCTGGTAGATCTCCACCAGCGCGGTGCCCCGGTGCGCGGCCGCGGCCGAGAGCACGTGGGTGAGGTGCTTGCGGTCGGAGTCGACCGTGCGGGCCACGAACGTCCCCTCGGCGCCGAGCGCGAGCGAGACCGGGTTGAACGGGTTGTCGACCGAACCCATGGGGGTGGACTTGGTGACCTTCCCGGGCTCCGAGGTGGGGGAGTACTGCCCCTTGGTGAGGCCGTAGATCCGGTTGTTGAACAGCAGGATCGTCATGTTCACGTTGCGGCGCAGCGCGTGGATGAGGTGGTTGCCGCCGATCGACAGCGCGTCGCCGTCACCGGTCACCACCCACACCGACAGGTCCTCGCGGGCGGTGGCCAGGCCGGTGGCGATCGCCGGGGCGCGCCCGTGGATCGAGTGCATGCCGTAGGTGTCGAGGTAGTAGGGGAACCGGCTCGAGCAACCGATCCCGCTGACGAAGACGATGTTCTCCCGCCGCAGGCCCAGCTCGGGCAGGAACCCCTGGACGGCGGCGAGCACCGCGTAGTCCCCGCAGCCGGGGCACCAGCGGACCTCCTGGTCGGAGGTGTACTCCTTGCGGTTCTGCGGGGAGTCGGCGGTGGGGACTCCGGCCAGACCGGGGAAGGGAAGCTCGGCGGTGCTCATCGTGCGTTCTCCTGGGTGGTCTCGACGAGCTGGGTGATCGCCTCGGCGAGCTCGGCAGCGCGCAGCGGCAACCCGCGCACGTGGTTGTAGCCCACCACGTCCACGAGGTACTTCGCCCGCAGCAGCAGCGACAGCTGACCGAGGTTCATCTCGGGGACCATGACGGCGTCATAGCGCTTCAGCACGTCGCCGAGGTCCTTGGGGAACGGGTTGAGGTGCCGCAGGTGGGCCTGCGCCACCGACAGCCCGGCGTCGCGGACCTGGCGGACCGCGGCACCGATCGGCCCGTACGTCGACCCCCAGCCGAGCACCAGCACCCGGGCGCCGTTGCCGCCGGCCGCTGACGGGTCGTCGACCTCCAGCGGCGGGATGCTGTCCGCGATCCGCTCCACCTTCGCGGCGCGGGTCCGGACCATCAGGTCGTGGTTGGCCGGCTCGTAGGAGATGTTGCCGTGGCCGTCACCCTTCTCCAGGCCACCGATCCGGTGCTCGAGGCCGGGCGTGCCGGGCACCGCCCAGGGCCGGGCGAGGGTCTCCGTGTCACGGACGTAGGGCCAGAACTCGTCGGCTTCCGCTGGCTCGTCCCCGGCCGCGAGCTCGGCCTTGCGGGAGATGTGGTTGGGGGCGGTCGCGAAGCCCGGGTTGATGACCGGCAGGTCGGCGACGTCGGGGATCTTCCACGGCTCGGAGCCGTTGGCCAGGTAGCCGTCGGAGAGCAGCATCACCGGGGTCCGGTAGGTCACCGCGATCCGGGTCGCCTCGAGGGCCGCGTCGAAGCAGTCCGCGGGCGAGCGGGGCGCCACGATCGGGACCGGAGCCTCGCCGTTGCGCCCGAACATCGCCTGCAGCAGGTCGGCCTGCTCGGTCTTGGTCGGCAGCCCGGTCGAGGGGCCGCCGCGCTGGACGTCGACGACGACGAGCGGCAGCTCCACCATCACCGCGAGGCCGATCGTCTCCGACTTCAAGGCGATGCCCGGCCCGGAGGTCGTGGTCACCCCGAGCGAGCCGGCGAAGGCCGCGCCGAGCGCGGCGCCGACACCGGCGATCTCGTCCTCGGCCTGGAAGGTCGTGACGCCGAACCTCTTGTGCTTGCTCAGCTCGTGGAGGATGTCGGAGGCCGGGGTGATCGGGTAGGAGCCGAGGAACAGCGGCAGCCCCGACTGGGTGGACCCGGCCACCAGCCCGTAGGCGAGGGCCAGGTTGCCGGTGATGTTGCGGTAGGTCCCCGCCATCATCGGAGCCGGCTTGATCTCGTACTGCACCACGAAGGTCTCAGTCGTCTCGCCGAAGTTCCAGCCGGCCTTGAACGCGGTCACGTTGGCGTCGCGGATGTCCGGTGCCTTCGCGAACCGCCGCTCCAGGAAGGTCGTGGTCGGCTCGGTGGGACGGCCGTACATCCACGACAGCAGCCCGAGCGCGAACATGTTCTTCGCGCGTCCGGCGTCCTTGCGGGAGAGCCCGAACTCCTTGACCGCCTCGACGGTCATGTCGGTGAGGTCGACCGCCTGCAGGTCGTACTCGTCGAGGGTGCCGTTCTCCAGCGGGTTCTCCGCGTAGCCGGCCTTCGACAGGTTCCGGCTGGTGAAGTCGTGACTGTCCACGATGATCGTGGCGCCCTTCTTCAGGTCCCCCAGGTTGGCCTTGAGGGCCGCCGGGTTCATCGCGACCAGGACGTCCGGAGCATCGCCGGGGGTGAGGATGTCGTGGTCGGCGAAGTGCACCTGGAAGGACGACACGCCCGGCAGCGTGCCTTGCGGTGCCCGGATCTCGGCGGGGAAGTTCGGCAGGGTCGAGAGGTCGTTGCCGAAGGAGGCGGTCTCCTGGGTGAAGCGGTCCCCGGTCAGCTGCATGCCGTCGCCGGAGTCGCCGGCGAACCGGATGATCACGCGGTCGAGCTGCTTGACCTGCTTGGTCACGCTGAAGCCTTCTTTCCCCTGGCGTGCTGGGCCCGTCTGGAACCCTGCCCCTCGTCCCACGAGGGCCGCCTCGACAACTCCTCAATGCTACGTCCGGGACCACGGCTGTTCACGCCTCGTCCGAATCGCAGCGGAGTGCCTCACGCCACGCCCATCCATGGAGCGGTTGCGCGATCGCTCGACTAAGTGTAGTAACTTACTGTTATTACTCACCACGGGCTCGGGCCTCACGACGAAAGAGACATGACATGCGCGCCTCACACCTCGCTCTCGCCGGGACCGCGATCACGGCGATGCTGACACTGAGCGCCTGCGGTGGCGCCAGCGCCGAGTCCGGCTCCCAGAGCGACGAGATCAAGGTCGTCGGCTACTCCGTCCTGGAGCAGGCCAACACCTCCGTGATCAAGGACTTCCAGGCCACGACAGCCGGCAAGGACGTGAAGTTCACGACGTCGTACGGCGCCTCGGGCGACCAGAGCCGCGCCGTCGAGGCGGGCCAGGACGCCGACGAGGTCCACTTCTCCCTCGAGCCCGACGTCACCCGCCTCGTCGACGCCGGCCTGGTGGCCCCGGACTGGAAGGACAACGACACCGCGGGCATCTGCACGCAGAGCGTCGTCGTCCTCGTCGTCCGTCCGGGAAACCCGCTGGGCATCAAGACCTGGGCCGACCTGGTGAAGCCCGGCGTGGGCATCGTCACACCGAACCCGGCCTCCTCCGGTTCCGCCAAGTGGAACCTGCTGGCCGCCTACGGCCACGTGCTGGCCACCGGCGGCACCGAGAAGGAGGCGGAGGCCTACATCGGCAGGTTCTTCGACAACACCGTGGCGCTGCCCGACAGCGGCCGCGACGCCACGACCGCCTTCGAGAGCGGCAACGGCGACGTCCTGCTCTCCTACGAGAACGAGGCGATCCTGGCCCGGCAGAGCGGGGCCGACTTCGACTACGTGGTTCCCGAGCAGACCCTGCTCATCGAGAACCCGTGCGCGGTCACCGAGGACGCCTCCGACGCCGCCCAGGAGTTCCTCGACTACCAGAAGAGCGCCGAGGGCCAGAAGGCGTACGCCGCCACCGGCTACCGCCCACTCGTGGACACCGGTGACGTCGAGGTCGAGGGTGCCAACGACCCGGCGGACCCGTTCCCGACGCCGGCCACCCTGCAGACCATCGACGGCGACTTCGGCGGCTGGGGTGAAGCCAACACCGAGTTCTTCGACGAGAACGACGGCATCCTCACCAAGCTCCAGGCAGCGGCGGGGCAGTGACAGCGACGCTCACCGCCACCGGCACGGGCCGCCCCGGACGCACGCGCCGGGCGGCCCGTCCGCGGGCGCTCACCCGCGCCTCGGGTCTCGGCCTCGGTGTCGCCATGACCTGGTTCAGCCTGCTGGTCCTGATCCCGCTCGCCGCGGTCGTCGTCAAGGCGGCCGGCGGGGGCTGGGCGACGTTCCAGGAGACGCTCACCAACCCGCAGACCCTGGCCGCCCTGCGGCTGACGGTCGCCACCTCGCTGGTCGTCACAGCGCTCAACATGGTGATGGGCACCGTGATCGCCTGGGTGCTGGTGCGAGACCGGTTCTGGGGAAGACGCGTGCTCGACGTCGTCATCGACATCCCGTTCGCGCTGCCCACGATCGTGGCCGGGCTGGTGCTGCTCTCCCTCTACGGCGCGGAGAGCCCGCTCGGGGTGGACGTGGCCAACACGCGGGCCTCGGTGTTCCTCGCCATCGCCTTCGTCACGCTGCCCTTCATCGTCCGGACCGTCCAGCCGGTCCTGGAGGAGCTCGAGCGCGACGTCGAGGAGGCGGCGGCCTCGCTCGGTGCGACCCCCGCGACGACCTTCCGCCGGGTCGTGCTGCCGGCCCTGGTGCCGGCCATCTTCGCCGGCGCGGCGCTGTCGTTCGCCCGGGGGATCAGTGAGTACGGCTCCCTGGTGCTGCTCAGCGGCAACCTCCCCAACCGCACCGAGGTCACCTCCGTGCGCGTCCTGACCTACCTCGAGGGTGGGAACGCGGCCGGCGCCGCGGCGCTCGCCACCATCATGCTGGTGGTCGCGCTGCTCGCGATCGTCGCGCTCGACATGACCCAGCGGCGGGTGTCCCGCCGTGCCTGAGCCTTCCTCCCTCGTCCGCTGGTCGCTGCGCCTCGTCGTGGTGGCCTACCTGTTCCTCCTCGTCGCCTGGCCGAGCTCGCTCGTCGTCCGGCGCGCCTTCGCCGGCGGGCTCGAGGGGATGCGCACCGCGCTTTCGGACCCGGACGTCACCCATGCCCTGCAGCTGACCGCGGTGGTCGCCGGAACCGCGGTGCTGATCAACCTGGTCTTCGGGGTCGGCATCTCGATGCTGCTGGTGCGCTACGACTTCGTCGGCAAGAGGACGCTGTCGGTGCTGATCGACCTGCCGCTCTCAGTCTCCCCGATCGTGGTCGGGCTCGCGCTGGTGCTGGTCTACAACGGCCGGTTCGGCTGGTTCGGCCCGGCGCTCGAGGAGCGCGGGCTGCAGGTCATCTTCGCCACGCCCGGGATGGTGATGGCCACCTGCTTCGTCGCGCTGCCCCTGGTCGTCCGGGAGGTCGTGCCGGTGCTGGAGGAGATCGGGGACGACCAGGAGCAGGCCGCCCGCAGCCTCGGCGCCAACGCCCTGCAGACCTTCCGCCGGGTCACCCTGCCCGGGATCAAGTGGGCGGTGGTGTACGGCGTCGTGCTGAGCCTCGCCCGGTCCCTCGGCGAGTTCGGTGCCGTCAAGGTCGTCTCCGGCAACGTCTCCGGGGACACCCAGCTGGCCACCCTGCTCGTCCAGCAGAAGTACCAGAACTTCCAGCAGGAAACCGCCTACGCGGTGGCCTTCATCCTCGCCGCCGCCGCCGTGCTCTGCATCGTCGTGGTGTCGCTGCTTCGTCCCCAGGAGGACCGATGAGTATCGAGATCACCGGCATCGACAAGCGGTTCGGGGACTTCGTGGCCCTGGATGACGTGTCGCTGTCCATCCCCAGCGGGCAGCTGACCGCGCTGCTCGGCCCCAGTGGCGGCGGCAAGTCGACGCTGATGCGGATCATCGCCGGCCTCGAGGTGGCCGACGCCGGGACCGTGGTCATCGAAGGCACCGAGGCGACCCACCTGCCGCCGCAGAAGCGCAACGTGGGCTTCGTGTTCCAGCACTACGCCGCGTTCAAGCACATGACCGTGGCCAAGAACGTGGCGTTCGGACTCGAGATCCGCAAGCGGCCCAGGGCCGAGGTCAAGGCCAAGGTGGAGGAGCTGCTCGACCTCGTGCACCTGAGGCAGTTCGCGCACCGGCTGCCCTCCCAGCTCTCCGGGGGCCAGCGGCAGCGCATGGCGCTGGCCCGGGCCCTGGCCGTGGAGCCGAGCGTGCTGCTGCTCGACGAGCCGTTCGGCGCTCTCGACGCCAAGGTCCGCAAGGAGCTGCGCGACTGGCTGCGACGCCTGCACGACGAGGTGCACGTGACAACCGTCTTCGTCACCCACGACCAGGAGGAGGCGCTCGAGGTCGCCGACGAGATCGTGGTCATCAACGAGGGTCGCATCGAGCAGGTCGGTGCTCCCGACGTGCTCTACGACGAGCCGGCCAACGAGTTCGTGATGTCGTTCCTCGGCGAGGTGACCACCCTGGACGGTCACCTGATCCGACCGCACGACATCGATGTCTTCGACCACGACGCGGTCCTCGACGCGGTGCCCGGCGTGGTCAGCCGGCTGGTGCGCGTCGGCTTCGAGGTCCGCCTCGCGGTGACCACGGAGAGCCGTGAGGAGGTTTCGGTCGTGCTCACCCGCGCCGAGGCGCGCAGTGCCGGCCTCCGGGAAGGGGCGACCGTCTGGCTGGCACCGCACCGCGGCGCCCAGACCGTGCCCGTCGGCGATCGTGCCGAAGGGCCGGTCGGGGCGCCGGTGGCTCAGCTCCAGTAGATGATCACCTTGGTCCCGAGCGGGACCGCGTCGAAGAGCGCCGCCACGGCGTCGTAGTCGCGGACGTTGACGCACCCGTGCGAGGCGCCGTCGTAGCCGTGGGCGGCGAAGTCCGGCGAGTAGTGCACCGCCTGGCCCCCCGAGAAGAACATCGCGAACGGCATCGAGGTGTTGAACAGCGAGGACACGTGGTCGCGGGACTTGCGGTAGACCGAGAACTGCCCCTCGCGGGTGGGCAGCTCCGCGGAGCCGAACCTGACCTCCACGTTCTCCCGGACCTCGCCGTCGACCACCCAGCGCAGGCTCCGTGAGGTCTTGTCGATGCAGAGCACCGGTCCACTGAGGCAGCGGGGGTCCAGCGGCGCACCGGCGGATGGCTTCGGCTCGCGGTTGGCCAGGTCGTCGGCCGTCGGCTCGCTGGTCATCCCCTCGAGCAGGTCCAGGGTGCGCTGGTCCACCGACCCGGTCTGCGGGATGCCGCGCTTGCCCTGGAAGCCGGCGACGGCGTCCCGGGTCTGCGGGCCGTAGGCGTCGGTGACGTCACCGGAGAACCAGGCGATCTGGCGCAGCCGGGCCTGGATCTCCCGCACCTGCGGGCCGGAGGCGCCAGGCGCGAACAGCGCGGGCCCGGGCCGGTTGAACAGCTGGGCCTCGGTCGGCCGGCTGGTCATGGCGAGCAACCGGCGCCAGGTCGCCCGATCCACCACTCCGGTGGACTCCAGGCCGCGCTTCTCCTGGAAGCCGGCGACCGCCGTCCGGGTGTCGGGGCCGTAGTCCCCGGTGGTTGTCGGACCGAACCAGGCCAGCTGGGCGAGCCGGGACTGCAGCTCGCGGACCTGCAGGCCGCCCGCGCCCGGAGCCAGCACCGGGATGGGCTCCGGCTCGGGCGCGACCGACGGCTGGGGGGCGCGGGACGGGTCCGGTGTCGCCGACGGTGTCGCTGCCGGGCCGGACGGCTCGCTCGTCGAGGGTGAGGGCACCTGCTCGGTGGCGCGCGGCTGGGCGGCGGTGCGGTCGCGCAGGGCGGTGTCGGTGGCGTCGCTGAGCCCGAGGACGCCGTACGCCGCTCCGCTGGCCGCGAGCAGCAGCACGGAGACGGTGGCCGCCGTCGTGGCGATCCGGCGACCGCGGCGTCGTGGGGTCGCGGCGTCGCGCGGCTGGCGGGGGGTGGTGTCCATGTCGTGCTCCCGTGGTCGTGGTGCGGCGCGGGTTGTCGCGTCCTCTGCACCAATAGACGCGATGGGGCCCCCGATGGTTGCAGGCGTCCGGGTCCCCCGACCGTACTCGGCCCGGGACTGCTCCCGCGGCAACCGCGACGCTCCGGCGGGGGCGTGTCATCGACGACCTCAAATACTGTTGTTAGTCTAGTGATACAGTTGAGTTAACGACGAGGGAGTCAGGATGAGACGACGTCGGGTGCTGGTGGTCGGGGGAGGCGCGGCCGGGGCGATCGTCGCGGCCGCGCTGGTGCGGGAGGCGACGGAGCCGCTCGACGTGCGCATCGTCGAGCGCGCGGCCACGACCGGACCGGGGCTGGCCTACCGGCCCGGCGACCCCACGCTGCTGCTCAACAACTATGCGGCGCGGATGAGTGCGGTCGAGGACGACCCCGGGCACCTGCTGCGCTGGTGCCACGCGCACGGCATCCCCGCCGGACCGCACTCCTTCCTCCGGCGGGATACCTACGGTCGTTACCTTCGCGAGCTCGTGCCGGCTCCGGGGCCCGGCGACGACGCCCGGGTGACCCGGCTGCGAGGCACGGTGGTCGGGCTGGCCGACCTATCGTCGGCGTACGTCGCCACGCTCGCCTCGGGCGCCCAGCTGACCGCCGACGACGTGGTGCTCGCCCTGGGCAACCCGCCGCCGCGCGACGTCGCCAGCTACCGGCAGCGGGCCACCACCTACGCGGCGGACCCGTGGGCACCGGACCTGCCCGAGCGGGTCCGGGACGGGGACCGGGTGCTGCTGGTGGGCACCGGGCTCACGGCGGTCGACGTCGCGCTGCGGCTGGCCTCGGCACACCGAGACGTCGAGCTGGTCGCGGTGTCCCGGCACGGGCTGCTCCCCCTGCTGCACCTGGACCAGCCGCCGGCCCCGGTCGGGCCGTTCCCCGTGGTGCCGTCGCTCACGGATCTGCTCGAGCGAGTGCGTCGGGAGCGGGTCCGCCACCCGGAGGGGTGGCGCGAGCTCGTCGAGTCGCTCAAGCTGTCGGCCAACGACCAGTGGTCCGCCTGGAGCCCGGGGGACCGAGGGCGCTTCCTCGCCCACGCGGCGCGCCGGTGGGAGACCGCCCGGCACCGGATGGCGCCGGGCGTCGCCTCCCGGATCGAGAGCCTCCGGCTCGAGGGCCGGCTGCGGGTCGGCACCCCGTCGCTGGCGCAGCCCTCCGAGGTGGAGCTGGTCGTCAACTGCACCGGGCCGGCCCCCGCCTGCTCCCCTGGGTGGAGTCCGCTGGTCGACGCGCTGCTGGCCCGGGGCCTGGCGAGGCCGGGGCCGCACGGGCTGGGCCTCGACGTCGACCGGGCCGGCCGGCTGCTCGACCCGGCTGGGCGCCCGGCTCGGTCGGTGCACGTCGTCGGGGCGGCCCGGCGTGGCGTGGAGTGGGAGGTGGCCGCCGTGCCGGACCTGCGCCGGCAGGCCGGGGGCGTCGTACGACGGCTCGGCCGGACCGTCGCCGGCGCGGGATCGCTGGCGGGCTGAGATGACCGCCACGACCGCGCTGCGGACGCCGCTCACCGACCTCATCGCCCGGATCCGTGTCGTGGTCGACCGCGGGCTCGACCCGGCCCGCACCGCCACCGACGTGGCCCGCTACCTCAAGCCGGCGCTGCTGCTGCCGGAGCTGGTGCCGCCCGAGGCGCTGCGCGGATCCCCCGACGGCTACACCCAGCACGTCCTGCACGTCGAGCCGGGCGGCGCGTTCTCCGTCGTGGCGCTCGTCTGGCTGCCCGGTCAGGCGACCCCCGTGCACGACCACCTGTCGTGGTGCACGGTCGGCGTCTACGAGGGACAGGAGACCGAGACGCTGTACCGGCTCGCGGGCCCCCGCGGTCGCCGGCAGCTGGTGCGCAGCGGCTCCACGGTGAACGCCCGCGGCTCCGTCAGCGCCATCGCGCCACCCGGTGACATCCACCACGTCGCGAACACGGGACGCGTGACCGCCGTCTCGTTGCACGTCTACGGGGCCGACATCGGCGAGCTCGGCAGCAGCATCCGTCGCTGCTACGACGAGGCTCCCGCGGAGAAGCGACGCCGGCGCACCACGGGCTAAACCCCCTCATTCACGTGTCGAACGTCGCGTCCCCAGGAGTTGGGTCGGCCCCGCGGACACTGTTAGGTTCAATGAACAGCGCGCGGCAGGGCCATGGCGCCCGGGGGAGATCATCGTTCTCGCGCTGATCACCATTCGCACCTTCCCCGCCCGTCATGAAGCGGCGGCTCCGGGAGTCCCAGCACGGTCGACGACGATCGGGGACTGGTGCCGTCCGGTCACTCGCACCGGACCCCGAGACCTTGACCATCGGCGCGTCACGCGCCGGATTCCCGGCTGTCCCAGGCAGCCGCCTGCCCTCGATTGGGAGAA
This sequence comes from Nocardioides mesophilus, assembly GCF_014395785.1. Lineage (GTDB taxonomy): Bacteria > Actinomycetota > Actinomycetes > Propionibacteriales > Nocardioidaceae > Nocardioides_B > Nocardioides_B mesophilus. Next base: position 2,458,516 of record NZ_CP060713.1, read on the forward strand.
CAGCATCACCACCACCGACTTCGAACGGCTTCTGCGTCCCTCCCCGGGAACCGAAGGCCGCAGCAGTGACCACACCCTCGACGCCACCAGGTCGAGCTCACCCTCGCTGATGATGCTCGTGCTGATCGCCACGCTGGGAGTGCTCGCCTACGCGAGCTTCCTGCTCCGGCCCTCGCACCACGGCGACCTGCTTCCCTTCCTCCTGGTCATCACGGCCGAGACCTGGCTGATCGCCCAGGCGTTGCTCGCCCTGTGGACGATCCTCTCCAGCGGGTACGACGCCCGCGACTTCGCCTACCACGAGGCGAAGCGCAACCTCTTCGACCCGGGCCGCATCCTGACCGCCGGGCTCGAGACCGCCCCGCACCGCTGGCCGATGTCCCTGCACGAGCAGGAGACCTCGGTCGACATCTTCATCACGACCTACGGCGAGGACCTCGCGGTCATCCGCCGGACCGTCGCGGCGGCCCTCGCGATCCGCGGTGAGCACCGCACCCTCGTCCTCGACGACGGCAAGTCCGACGAGGTCCGGGAGCTGGCTCTCGAGCTCGGTGCGGAGTACGTCCGGCGCGAGCACAACGCCGGCGCCAAGGCCGGGAACATCAACCAGGCCCTCGCCATGACCGACGGCGAGTTCTTCGCGGTCTTCGACGCCGACTTCGCTCCCAAGCAGGAGTTCCTGCACGAGACGATGCCCTACTTCGCCACGGACAAGGTCGCGTTCGTCCAGACGCCCCAGACCTACGGGAACCTGCACACGGTGCTCTCCCGCGGGTCGGGCTACATGCAGTCGGTGTTCTACTCCCTGATCCAGTCGGGGAAGAACCGCTTCAACGCCGCCTTCTGCGTGGGCACCAACGTGGTCTTCCGGCGCAACGCGATCGCCGACATCGGCGGCATCTACCAGGAGTCGAAGTCCGAGGACATCTGGACCTCGGTGCTCCTGCACGAGCGCGGCTGGCGCTCGGTCTACACCGGCGCCGTCCTGGCGGTGGGGGACACCCCGGAGACCGTCGAGGCCTACAGCAAGCAGCAGCTGCGCTGGGCCACCGGAGCGTTCGAAATCCTGTTCCGGCACAACCCGTTGAGCCGCAAGCGCAACCTGACGACCGACCAGCGGATCCAGTACCTGACGACCGCCACGTTCTACCTCAACGGCATCGCGCCGGCGCTGCTGCTCCTGGTCCCGCCGCTCCAGATCTACTTCAACCTCACGCCGGTCGACCTGGGCGTGCCCACGAGCACCTGGCTGCTCTACTACGCGGGCTTCTACTTCATGCAGATCGTGGTCGCGCTCTACACGATGGGCTCGTTCCGCTGGGAGACGCTGATGCTCTCCTCGGCGTCGTTCCCGATCTACATCCATGCGCTCTGGAACGCCCTGACCAAGCGCGAGCGGAAGTGGCACGTGACCGGGCGCGTCGGCGCCTCGTCGTCGCCGTTCAACTACACGTTCCCGCAGGCCCTCGTCTTCCTGTTCCTGCTGCTGACCACGGTGGTCGGCCTCTGGAAGGGCCAGGTCACCGGTTCCTTCAGCCTGGCGCTGGTCTGGAACGCCCTGAACACCGTCGTCCTGGGCATCTTCTTGTCCGTCGCCTGGCGCGAGGCGCGGGAGATCCGCGCCCAGGCGCGCCGCGTACGCCGCGGCAAGCGGCGCCTCGCCGCGGCCGCCCCGGCCTCGCCGGCCCCCACGTCCACCACGTCCACCCACCTCGTCGGAGGATCACGATGAACTTCTTCACCCGCCTCAAGTACCTGCTCGGAGGCCTGCTCGTCGTCGGCGCGGTGGCCGTGCTCGCCGCGAACCTGAACACCCGCATCAGCACCGTCCACGAGGTCAGCGCGACGGTGGAGAGTGAGTCCTACACCGTCGGGACGCCCTACTCGGGTGTCGTCGTCAAGCGGAACGTCGACGTCGGCGACCACGTGAAGGCCGGCGAGGAGCTGTTCGTGGTGCAGAGCAACCAGCTGGCTCGCGACCTCTCGGACAGGGCGATCCGGCCGTCCACCTCGCCCTACGACCTCCGCGACCAGAGCAAGCTGGTGGTCCGCGCCACCTCGGCCGGCAAGGTCGCCTCGGTCGCGCCGATCGAGGGCGCCTTCGTCACGGCCAACACGACGCTCGCGCGCATCGAGGAGGCGGGCACCAGCTACGTGCAGGCCGACTTCCGGCTGACTCCCAAGGAGTACGCCCTGATGCGGGACGCCGAGACCTTGACCGTCACGCTGCCCAACCAGCGTGAGGTGGAGGCCCGGATCACCCGGGTCCAGGTGCAGACCGACGGCCAGCAGGCCCAGACCCGGGTGCGCGCCCGGACCCCGGAGCTCGACAACCGCGGGCTCTTCGTCACGGGCACGCCGGTCGGTGCCGAGGTGCGGCTGCGAGAGGACGGCCTGGTCGAGTCGGTCAAGGCGGCTGCCTCCGGCCTGCTCACCCCCGGCGGTGAGACATGAGGAGCCGCAGGGCAGTCATCGCGGTGATCGCGCTGGCCGTGGTCGGCGCGGTCGTCGGCGCGACCGTGCTGGTCGACACCGGCTCCGACACCGGAGGCCGCGCGGCCACCGGCACCTTCGCGTCGTCGCGCACCTCCGGCGGATGGACCCCGGTCGCACGGGAGGCTCCGGAGGACTGGCGGCCCCAGGCCGCCGAGCTGCCGCACGGCGCCGGCGAGCCCGGCACCATGCGCGTCGCGGACGGCCTGGCCCCGCCGACGAACCGGTGGTACTCCGGGATGTTCTTCGGCGACGTTCCGCAGCCCGTGTTCGCGCTGCCGCTCGCGGTGCAGGCGCAGCCCGACGGCGTCATCGTCGGACTGCCCAAGGTGAGCGCGACCGAGCGGACGATCACCGCCCCGTTCGCCCCCGACTTCCGGGTGGGCCTGCCCACCGACGCGTTCGAGGCCACCCGAGCCGACCCGGTGTCGGTCACCGCGGGCTACACCTCCGCCGGCACGCCGGCGGGCAAGCTCCAGCTCGCCGAGGGCTGGCCCTACGCCGCCTACACGGCCGAGCGCGACCAGGCGGTCACCCTGCCCGCAGGGCTCACCGCCCGCGACGGCGGGCAGTGGCTGGGCAGCACGGTCGCCGGGACGACGTACGGCGTCGCGGTCAGCCACGCCGACGGCAGCCACCGGGCCCTGACCGAGCCGCAGGGCTCCCTCGACCTGGCCGCCGGCGAGAGCCTGGTCATCTTCGCCGGAGCCGACGAGGCCACGGCGGCGACCCTGGCCGCGGGCGCCGTGCCGATCACCGGGACCGCGATCGGCTACGCGCTCGACGACGACACGGCCAGCACCCGGCTGACCTACCGCACCGCGCAGCGCCGGCCGACCGTCGTCGCCGCGATGCCCCACCAGCGTGTGCAGGGCTCCGCGGAACCGGTCGCCACCATCGACTCCCTCTACGGTCCCCTGCGCCTGTACCGCGGGCGCACGGTGACCAGCGACGTGCCGGCGATCACGCCGACCGGTGCCCTGGACCTCGGCCGGCTCACCGACGCCGACCGGACCGAGCTCCGCCGCCAGGTCCGGGCCGACGTGGCCGAGGCCCTCGCCGCACCCGCGCCCCCGACCGACACCTACTTCGGCGGCAAGCAGGTCTACCGGCTCGCGCAGCTCGAGCAGGTCGCCGAGGCATCGGGAGCGAGCAAGGCCGCCGCGAAGGTGCGCCAGCGCGCAGTGGCCGTGCTCGACGACTGGCTGAAGGAGTCCGACTCCTGTGCCGCCGGCTCCACGAAGTGCTTCTTCTACGACACCGCCTTCCGCGGCGTGGTCGGGCGTGAGGCCTCCTTCGGAGCCGACGAGTTCAACGACCACCACTTCCACTACGGATACTTCCTCGCCGCCGCCGCCCTGGTCGGCCAGGACCACCCTGAGCTGCTGCAGCGGTGGCGCTCCACGCTCACGGCGCTGGCCCAGGACATCGCCTCGCCGGTCGCGAGCGAGCAGCTGCCCGCGCTGCGCAGCTTCGACCCCTTCACCGGGCACTCGTGGGCCTCGGGCACCTCGCCCTTCGCCGACGGCAACAACCAGGAGTCGAGCTCGGAGGCGGTCAACGCCTGGAACGGGCTCGCGCTCTGGGCCCGGGCGGACGGGCACGACCAGCTGGCGCGGCAGGCCACCTGGCAGCTCAGCCTGGAGTCCGCCGCAGCCTCGGCGTACTGGCTCCAGCCGGAGCACCTGCCCCAGGGGTTCGACCACCCGTTCGTCTCCCTGAACTGGGGAGGCAAGCGTGAGTGGGCGACCTGGTTCAGCGCCGAGCCCTCGGCGATCCTGGGCATCCAGCTGCTGCCGATGCCGCCGGTGTTCGACCAGGCCGACGTGGACCCCCGGCGCGTGCGCGCCAACCTGGCGGACACCACCGCCCAGGGGTACGACACGATCTTCGGCGACTACCTGACGATGTACCTCGCGATGGCGGACCCGAAGCGGGCCCTGGCCGTGGGCCGGCAGCTGCCGGACTCCGCGATCGACGACGGCAACTCGCGCAGCTACCTGCTCGCGTGGCTGCTGGCGCACGCCCGGGCCGCCGGCTAGCAGCGAGCCCCGGGCCGGCAGCCGTCCGCAACGGCCCGGGGTCGCTGCGGACGGGTGCCGTTGTCCCTAGAGTGGCCTCGTGGCGGACAACGGCGGCGACTACTACGCGACGTACCTCCCGCTGCTGGCGATCCTGGTCGTCGGTGTGCTGCTGGTGGGCGCGATGTTCGGGAGCAACCGGCTCCTGCGGCCCTCGCACGCCACCGCGGAGAAGCTGCTGACCTACGAGTGCGGCGTCGACCCCGTCGGCGAGGGCTGGGCGCAGACCCACGTGCGCTACTACGTCTACGCCTACCTCTACGTCATCTTCGCCGTCGACGCGGTGTTCCTCTTCCCGTGGGCGACCGTGTTCGAGGTGCTCGGCTGGGCGAGCGTGGCGGAGATGGGCATCTTCATCGGCTTCATCGCCGTCGGCCTGCTGTACGCCTGGCGCACCGGGGTGCTGGCATGGACGTGAACCTGGGCATGCCCGAGGTGCGTCCCGCCGGCGACGCGCAGCCGTCGCTGGGGGCGCTGCAGCGGCTGGCGCCGAAGCCGGCGCGCTACGTGCTGAACTGGGGCCGCAAGTACTCCCTGTGGGTGTTCAACTTCGGCCTCGCCTGCTGCGCGATCGAGTTCATCGCGACCTCGATGGCGCGCCACGACTTCATCCGGCTCGGGGTGATCCCGTTCGCCCCGGGGCCCCGGCAGGCCGACCTGATGGTCGTCTCCGGCACCGTCACCGACAAGATGGCGCCGGCGATCAAGCGGCTCTACGAGCAGATGCCCGACCCCAAGTACGTCATCTCGTTCGGCTCCTGCTCGAACTCCGGCGGCCCCTACTGGGACTCCTACTGCGTCACCAAGGGCGTCGACCAGATCATCCCGGTCGACGTCTACGTCCCCGGCTGTCCGCCACGGCCCGAGGCGCTGCTCCAGGGGATCCTGAAGCTGCAGGAGAAGATCGACGGCGAGTCGCTGACCGAGCGCTACCGGGCCACCGACGCGGCCTCGGTACGCCGCGGCCTGGTCCTGCCGCCGGACCGGCAGCTCGAGCTGCCACCCGGCCAGCCGGAGACAGGACCCGGGCTGTGAACGGCGTCCACGACCACTGGCCGGGACGGGTCCGGGCGGCCTTCGCCGACGACTTCGCCGACCAGGCCACCCTCGACGAGGGGTTCGGGCCGCTCGCGGTCGACGTGCCGGCGGAGCGCTGGGTCGAGGCGCTCACGCTGGTGCGCGACGACCTCGACTGCACCTTCTTCGACTTCCTCACCGCCGTGGACGAGCTCGACGAGGGCTTCCGGCTGGTCTGCCACCTCGCCGACCACCACCCCCGGCGGCGGGTCGAGCACCTGGTGGTGCGGACGCTCGTGCCCCGGGCCACCCCGGTGATCGCCTCCGCGGTCGAGGTCTTCGCCGGCGCCCGCTGGCACGAGCGGGAGACCCACGAGATGTTCGGCATCGACTTCACCCTCGACGGGCAGGTGCTGGCGCTCGACAAGCTGCTGCTGCCCGAGGAGTTCGAGGGGCACCCGCTGCGCAAGGACTTCGTGCTCGCGTCCCGGGTGGCCAAGCCGTGGCCGGGCGCCAAGGAGCCGGGCGAGAGCGGTGACGTGACGCACGAGCCGGCGGCCACCCGCCGCCGGACCCGGCCGCCGGGGGTGCCCACCCCGGACGAGTGGGGCCCGCACCCGCCCAGGGGCAGCGATGACTGACTGGGTCGACCTCGGCGTCCGGCTCGCCCTCGTGCTGGCGGCGTTCCTCGTGGTGCCGCTGCTCGTCGGGCAGGTCGAGCACAAGGCGATGGCCCACATGCAGGGCCGGGTCGGGCCGATGTACGCCGGCGCGTTCCACGGCTGGGCGCAGCTGGTCGCCGACGGCGTGAAGTTCGTGCAGAAGGAGGACGTCGTCCCGGCCGCGGCCGACCGCACCGTCTTCAAGATCGCGCCGGCGGTGGCGCTGCTGCCTTACCTGGTCGCGCTGCTGGTGATCCCCGTCGGTCCCGGGCTGGTCGGCCAGGACCTCGGCGTCGGGCTCTTCTTCGTGCTGGCGGTGATGGGCGTCGGCGTGATCGGCAGCCTGATGGGCGGCTGGTCGAGCGCCAACAAGTTCAGCCTGCTGGGCGGCATCCGGGTGGCGGCCCAGCTGATGGCCTACGAGCTGCCGTTCGTGCTGGCGGCGGCCTCCGTCGCAATGGCGGCCGGCACCCTCTCCCTGACCGGGATCGTGCAGGCCTGGGAGCCGTGGTGGCTGCTGTGGCAAGGGATCGCCGCCGTGGTCTTCTTCGTCGCCGGCCTCGCCGAGGTGCAGCGCCCGCCGTTCGACATGCCGGTCGCCGACGCCGAGATCGTCTTCGGGCCCTACACCGAGTACGGCGGCCTGCGCTTCGCGCTGTTCATCCTCGCGGAGTACGCCGGCATCGTGGTGCTCTCGGCACTGACCACCGTGCTGTTCCTCGGCGGCTGGCACGGCCCCTGGGAGGACCAGCTCGGCTGGTTGTGGACACTGCTGAAGGTCCTCGCGGTCTCCTTCGTGGTGATCTGGGTCAGGGTCGCCTACCCGCGCCTGCGCGAGGACCAGCTGCAGCGGTTCGCGTGGCAGGGCCTCGTGCCGCTGGCGCTGCTGCAGCTCGCGATCACGGCCGTGGGAGTGGTGGCATGGTGAGCGTCCCCGGATCCGGTCTCCTCAAGGGGCTCGCCGTCACGCTGCGGCAGATGACGCGGCGCTCGGTGACCGCGCACTACCCCGACGCGCTGCCCGAGCTGCCGCCGCGCTCGCGGGGCGTGATCGCGCTGATCGAGGAGAACTGCACGTCGTGCATGCTGTGCGCGCGGGAGTGCCCGGCCTGGTGCATCTACATCGACTCGCACAAGGACGTCATCCCGGCCACCACCGAGGGTGGCAAGGACAAGACCCGCAACGTCCTGGACCGCTTCGCGATCGACTTCTCGATCTGCATGTACTGCTCGATCTGCGTCGAGGCATGCCCGTTCGACGCCCTGCACTGGAGCCCCGAGTTCGAGTACGCCGAGCTCGACATCCGCGAGCTGACCCACGAGAAGGACCGGCTGCGCGAGTGGATGTGGACGGTGCCGCCCCCGGTGGCGCTGGACCCGCACGCCGAGCCGGCCAAGGAGATCGGCGTCGCGGAGAAGGCGGCCGTCCGGCGGCCGACGGCACCGGGGGATCCTTCGTGACCTGGGTCGGGGTGCTGTTCTGGCTGCTGGCCGCGGTCGCCGTGGTCTCGGCCCTGCTGGTGGTCACCACCCCGCACCTGGTGCACGCGGCGCTGTGGCTGGTCGTCACCCTGGGCGCCGTGGCCGGGGTCTTCCTGCTGCTGGCCGCCGAGTTCGTGGCCTGGGTGCAGGTGCTCATCTACGTCGGCGCGGTGGTCGTGCTGCTGCTCTTCGCGCTGATGCTCACGCGGGCGCCGACCGGCCCGCAGACCGACCTCACCGTGGCGCGGGTGCTGCCGGCGGCGCTCGTCGCCGGCCTGGTCGCGGTGCTGCTCGGCACCACCGTGGTCGCCGGCTTCCGCGACCTGCGCATCGACCTCGACCAGGCCGTCGTCGGGTCGGCGGAGGTCACCGGCGAGACGCTGTTCCGGCAGTGGGTGCTGCCGTTCGAGGTGCTCAGCGTGCTGCTGCTCGCCGCCCTGGTCGGCGCCATCGTGCTGTCCCGGCTGCGCAGTGGGGACGGTGAGGACTGATGCCGCTGTGGTGGCCGCTGCTGCTGGCCAGCCTGCTGTTCGCGATCGGCGTCTACGGGGTGCTGGCCCGCCGCAACGCGGTGCTCGTGCTGATGGGCGTCGAGCTGATGCTCAACGCGGTCAACATCAACCTCGTCGCGTTCGACGCCCACCTGCGCGACGTCCTGCACGGTGGCCAGACGCTGGCGCTCTTCACGATCGTGATCGCCGCCGCCGAGGTCGGCCTCGCGCTGTCGGTGGTGCTGCTGGTGTTCCGCACCCACGGCCACATCGAGCTCGACCTGCTCCGCGACCTCGCCGACCGCGACCCCGGCGCACGAGCCGGTCACGGCCCGGCCGACCACCCGTCCGACCACCTGGCCGACGGGCCGGCCGACCGCGGGGTGGCCCGGTGAGCTGGGCCGTCCTCGCGGTGCTGCTGGTGCCCTTCGTCGCGGCGGTCCTCACCCTGCTGGTCGGGCACTCCTCGGAGACCCTCTCGCGCGGCATCGCGGTCGGCGGCTCCGCGCTCGGCCTCGGCATCGCCGTCGTCGTCGCCGGCGCCCACCTCGGCGCCGCCGCGCCGCTGGTGCACTCGTTCGTCTCCACCGACGCGATCGGGCAGCCGGTCTCGCTGGCGGTGCAGGTCGACCCGCTGGCCGCCTTACTCCTGCTGCTCGCCGGGATCGTCGCGTTCCTCGTCCAGGTGTACTCACTGGGCTACCTCGCCGAGGACCCCCGCTACCCGTCGTACGCCGCGCTGGTGGCGGTCTTCACCGGCGCGATGTCGACGGTGGTGGTGGCCGACGACCTGTGGATGCTGCTCGTCGGCTGGGAGCTGATGGGGGCCTGCTCGTACTTCCTGATCAGCCACCACTGGGAGCTCGCCGACGCCCGGGCCGGCGCGGTCAAGGCGTTCCTGATCACCCGGACCGCCGACCTCGGCCTGCTGTTCGCGATCTTGGTGCTCGGCGACCGGTTCGGCACCTACCGGATCACCGGCGTGCTGGACCAGATCACCGCCGCGGCGCTGCCCCGCGACGAGCTCTGGCTGCCGGCGCTGCTGGTCGCGGTGGCGGTGATGGGCAAGTCGGCGCAGTTCCCCTTCCACACCTGGCTGCCGGACGCGATGCCCGGTCCCACCCCGATCTCCGCGCTCATCCACGCCGCCACCATGGTGGCCGCCGGGGTCTTCCTGGTGGCCCGGATGTACCCGTTGTTCCTGTCCGCCCCGGCCGGGCTGACCCTGCTCGGCCTGACCGCCGCGTTCACGATGCTGCTCGCCGCTCTCTACGCGCTGGTCACCGACGACCTGAAGCGGGTGCTGGCCTGGTCGACGGTCAGCCAGCTGGCCTACATGTTCGGCGCGCTCGCGGTGGGTGCCTGGTCCGCGGCGGTGCTGCACCTGCTCGCCCACGGCGCGTTCAAGGCACTGCTGTTCCTCTCCGCGGGGTCGGTCGTGCACGCCGTCGGCTCCACGTCGATGGAGCGGATGGGCGGGCTGCGCGAGAAGCTTCCGGACACCTTCGTGGCGATGACGCTCGGCTTCGGGGCGCTGGCCGGGGTGGTGCCGCTGGTCGGCTTCTTCACCAAGGACGCGGTCATCGGCGGGGTGATCGAGGAGCTGCGGGACGGACGCCTGGTGTGGCCCTGGGTCGGCTGGCTGCTGCTGGTCAGCATGGTGCTGACCGCGATGCTGACGATGGCCTACTCGCTGCGCGCCTGGCTGCTGGTGTTCTTCGGTCCCGAGCAGCCGGCCGCGCTCGCCGGGCAGACGGCGGAGCGGTCGCCCGTGCACGAGCCGCCCGCGTCCATGCGGGTCCCGCTCTACCTGCTGCTGGTGCCGACGGTGCTGGGCGGCCTGGTCGTGGTCGACCCGGCCGCGCTGCTCGGTCCCACCCACGACGAGGTGCTCGTGCACGGGGAGGAGTCGCTGGTGATCAGCGTCCTGCTCGCGCTCACCGCGGTGGTCGTGCTCTGGCTGCGGCAGCGGCGCGGCCGGCAGCCGTGGCGCCACCTGGCCGTCCCGCACCCGCCGGTCGACCAGATCTGGGACCGGGGGATCGTCCGGCCGGTGCGGACGATGGCGCGGGTCGTGCGGGCCGGTGACCGGGACGTCGTCGAGGCGTACGCCGACGGGGCCGGGGCGTCCGCGCGCGGCCTCGGGTGGCTGCTCCGGCTGGGCCAGAACGGCAACGTGCAGAGCTACGTGATGGTGCTCGTCGTCGGCGCCGCGGCGGTGGCGGTGCTGGCCGGGGTCGCCGGATGAACGCGTGGCTGCTGGACGGGCTGGTCGCCCTGCCGGTGCTGTGGGTGGGGCTGACGGTGCTCGCCGCCCGGCGCAGCGACCGGGCCGGGACCGTGGTGGCCGCCTGGGGCGCCGTCGCCGTGCTGGCCTGGTCGGTGGCGACGGTGCTCGCCACCGCCGGCGACGGGCTCGCCGACCGCCCCGTCGACGTCGCCTGGGTGGAGGCCGTCGGGATCCGCTGGCACCTGGGCCTCGACGCGATCTCCTCGCCGCTGGTGCTGCTGACCACGCTGGTGCTCGCCTGCGCGTTGATCTCCCTGGTCCGCCGGCCACCGGCGGGCGGGTCGACCGCCCCGCTCGCCGCGCTCCTGCTGCTGATCGAGGCCGGCGTGCTCGGCAGCTTCCTGGCCCTGGACATGGTGCTGTTCTTCGCCTTCTTCGAGGTCGCGCTGATCCCGATGTGGTTCGTGATCCGCCAGTGGGGCGACCCGCACGACCCGGCCGGCCGGCTGCGCGCCGCGACCCGGTTCCTGGTGTTCACGGTGCTCGGCTCGGCGCTGATGCTGGTCGGCTTCGTGCTGGTGCGGGCGGAGGCGGGCACCTTCGACATCGTCCGGATCGCCGCCGGCTACCACCCCTCGGGCACCACGGCGGTGCTGGCCTCGGTCCTCGTCGGGCTCGGCCTGGCGGTGAAGACCCCGCTGTGGCCGCTGCACATCTGGCTGCCCGACGCGCACTCCTCGGCGCCCACGGTCGGGTCGGTGGTGCTCGCCGCGGTGCTCCTCAAGCTCGGCACCTACGGGCTGCTCCGGTTCTGGCTGCCGGTCACCGACCCCTCGTGGGAGCTGCTCGTCCCGGTGGTCGCCGGCCTGGCGGTGGTGGGCATCGTGTACGCCGCGCTGGCCTGCCTCGCGCAGACCGATCTGAAGCGGCTGATCGCCTACTCCTCGGTCGGCCACATGGGCTTCGTCGTGCTGGCCGCCGCCACCTTCACCGTGGGTGGGGTGCAGGCGGCCGTCTTCGCCAGCGTGGCGCACGGCCTGATCACCGGACTGCTGTTCTTCGTGGCCGGAGCCGTGAAGGACCGCTACGGCACCGGCGACCTGCGCCGGCTGTCCGCGCTCTACGGCCGGGTGCCGCACACCGCGGCGATCCTCGCGTTCGCCGCGATGGCCTCCCTCGGGCTGCCCGGCCTCGCCGGCTTCTGGGGCGAGATGCTCGCGATCCGCTCCGCCGTCTTCCCGGCGACGGCGCTGCCCCGCGACACCTACGTGGTGCTCGCCGTGCTGGCGGCGTTCGGCGTGATCCTCACCTCGGCGTACTTCTTGTCGCTGCTGCGAACCCTGCTCCAGGGCGTCCCCGACCCCGACACCGCACCGGCACCGGTCGCGGAGCCGGTGGCGGGGCCGGTGGCCGACGTGAGCGGCTGGGACTGGATGGTCTGGGGGCCGCTGATCGTGCTGACCGTGACCCTCGGTGTCGCTCCCGGCCTGCTCCTCGGTCCGGTGGCCGAGGCCGCCCCGTCGTTGCTGGGCAGCCCGTGAGCGGCCCGCTCGTGCAGTCCGTCGACTGGCTGGCACTCGCGGCCCCGGTGACCCTCGCGGTGGCCGCCGTGCTCGTGCTGCTCCTCGACGCCTTCGGGGGCCGCTCGGGCTCGCCGGCGGCCCGGCTGCTGCCCACCACGCTCACGCTCGTCGCTCTCGTCGTCGCCGCGGTCCCGGCGGCCCGGCTGTGGAACGACCCGCGCAGCACCTTCTGCACCGGTGGTGCACTCGAAGGGCCGGCGTCGTGCTCGTTCGCGGTCGACCGGTTCACGCTGGTCTTCTGGGGGTGGTGCTCTTCGGGACCGCAGTGGTGGCCCTGCTCGGCACCGCGGCGGTGCCCGAGCGACGCACGCCGATGGGGGAGTGGTGCTTCCTGCTGCTCTGCTCGGCCACCGGGGCGCTGAGCATCGCCGCCGCGCGGGACCTGGTCACGATCGTGGTGTCGCTGGAGGTGGTATCGCTGCCCGCGTTCGCGCTGGTCGGGCTGCGGCAGCATGACGCCCGGGCGGCGGAGGCGGCGGTCAAGTTCCTGCTGGTCTCGGTGGTCTCCACCGCCGTCACGCTGCTCGGCATCTCGCTGCTGTACGGCGCCACCGGGTCGGTCCACCTCGACGGGCTCGCCCGCGGCGTGGCCGTCGCTCCTGGGCTCGACGGCGTGCTGGCCGCCGGGGCCGTGCTGACCGTCGTCGGGCTGGCCTTCAAGGTGGCGGCGGTGCCCTTCCACATGTGGGTTCCCGACACCTACGTGGGGGCGCCGGTCGCGGTGGCGGCGTACCTCTCGGTCGTCTCCAAGGCGGCCGGCTTCGTCGGGTTGATGCTGGTGCTCGGACGCGGGCTGCCCCAGCTGGCGCACGTCTGGTCGCCGGTTCTCGCCGTGATGGCCGCGCTGACGATGACGGTGGGCAACGTGCTGGCGCTGCGTCAGGACCATGCGGTCCGGCTGCTGGCCTGGTCCTCGGTCGCGCAGGCGGGCTACATGCTGGTGCCCTTCGGTGCGGTGGCCGTCGCCGGGGACGTGGCGGGCGCGTTCGGTGCCTCGATGGGCTACCTCGCCGTCTACGCGTTCGTGAACCTCGGGGCGTTCGCCGTGGTGACGGTGGTCGGCACGCGGCATCCGCGGCAGCGGCTGGCCGACTACCGCGGCCTGGTGGGCGAGGAGCCCGGGGTGGCCTGGCCGCTGGCGTTCGCCCTGGTGGCGCTGGCCGGCCTGCCGCCCGGGGTGGTCGGGCTGCTCGCCAAGGTGATCGTGTTCGACGCGGCCTCGGGGACGCCCTGGCTAGTCGTGGTGATGGCGCTCAACGTGGCGATCGGGCTGGTCTACTACGTCCGCTGGCTGGCCGAGCTGTTCCGGCCCGCGGCGACCGAGGGCGCGTCGACGTACGACGTGCCGAACGGGGTGGCGGTCGCGGTCGGGATGACCTTCACCGCGGGGCTGCTGTTCTCGGTGCTCCCCGGCTGGCTGCTCGACCCGGTGCTCGGGGCGCTCGGCTGAGCCCGCCGAGCGCCGGCAGTCCCCGCCTGGTCACCAGTCCGAGGGCAGCTCGTCGCGCAGGTCCTCGGGCACCAGCGAGGCCATGGCCCGCCGTACGCCGGTGACCACGGTCCCGGCCGCGAACAGGTCGGTGGCGGAGCGGTCGCGCTCCTTGCGGATCTCCTCGACGAGCTTGCCGACTGCGGCGTCGGCCTCCTGCAGCTCCTCGGCGCCGGCGGTCTGACCGCGGACCGACCTGAGCACCTCGGCCATGGCGAGCAGCGCGTGGGCGGCGTACGGGCGCAGCCGCGGCCCGAGCGCGGCTTCGTCCCGCTCGGCCCGCTCCCGGTCCACGACCAGCGAGGTCATGTCCTCGATCAGGAAGGCGACGTGCTGCAGCGACCGGGACTGCTGGTAGCGCAGCTCGGCGGTCTCGCTCCACCGCCGCGCCCGCCAGTTCGCCCGTCGGGCGTCGGTGGCGTGGCCGATCACCTTCTGCATCTCCTCGGTGGTGGGCCGGATCGACTTCTGCCGGTGGTGCCACTGCTCGGAGGTCAGCGGCTCCTCGTGCAGCAGCCCCTCGGCGAGCTCGTCGAGCTGGGCGGCGAGCAGGCCCCGCAGGCGGCTGATCGAGTCGGCCATCGGGGTGAGCGCCAGCGGCGGGAAGGCCACGTTGACCGCGATCCCGACGCCGGCGCCGAGCCCGGTGAGCCCGAGGTACGCCGCGGTGTAGTCCACCGCGTCCTGGCGGCCGATGATCAGCACGAAGAGGCCGGTGATCGGCACCCAGGCCGCCTTCGCCCCGAACCAGCGCAGCCCGGACAGCACGGTGCCGATGCCGACGACGATGCCGATGTCGACCACCACCGGGAGGTCTGTCAAGCGCACCGAGAGCGCCAGGAGGGCGCCGACCAGGATGGCGGCCAGCCCGGTCATCGTCTCGCGGATCGACCCGGCGACCGTCGTGGTCACCGCGATCACGGCGCCGAGCGGTGCGTAGTAGGGGTACTGGTCGGCCACGCCCCACAACGGCTGCACGAGCAGCCACGCGATCGCCGCCGCCAGGGCGGTCTTGACCGACATCAGGACGTGCTGGGTCCATCCCACTGGTGCGCCTCCGGTGCATCCCTCCCCCGTTGCGGTCCCCATGGACCGCAACTCTCCTCAGAGCGGCATACCCGACCGGCCCGCTTCGCACACGTCTGTCCGGACAGCCGGAACTGTCCAGCAGCGCGCCGCCGCTGGCGCGCGGGCGCCCGCCGGGCGAGTCAGCGGTAGTCAGCGGTAGTTGGTGAACTGCACCGCGAACTCGTAGTCCTGGCCCTTGACCAGCGCGATGACCTCCTGGAGGTCGTCGCGCTTCTTGCTGGAGACCCGGAGCTCGTCGCCCTGCACCTGCACCTTGACGCCCTTGGGTCCCTCGTCGCGGATCAGCTTGCCGACCTTCTTGGCGTCCTCCTGGGAGATCCCCTCCTTGAGGGTCACCGAGATCTTCGACTCCCGGCCGGACTGGCGGGGATCGCCGGCCTCGAGGACCTTCAGCGACTGGTTGCGCTTGATCAGCTTGTCCTTGAACACGTCGAGGACGGCGCTGGCGCGGTCGTCGGCGTTGGCGGAGATCTCCACGCCGTGCTCCCCGGAGCGGGTGATGCTGGCGCCGGTGTTCTTGAAGTCGAAGCGCTGGCTGATCTCCCGCTGGGTCTGGTTGATGGCGTTGTCGATCTCCTGCTGGTCGAGCTTGCTCACGATGTCGAACGACGAGTCAGCCATGGTGTCGGTCCTCCCCACGCCTGCTCCCAGGCGGATTTAGTCAGCGAGTCGGGCTGCGCTATTCTTTCGTGTCGTTGCGCCGGGCACCAATCGGCGCTGCACGGCAGGTTGCCCGAGCGGCCAATGGGAGCGGACTGTAAATCCGTCGGTGTATACCTACGCAGGTTCGAATCCTGCACCTGCCACAGTTCCAGGACGGAGCCCCGGTCAGCGCGAGCTGGTCGGGGCTCCGTCGTTCTCCCGAGCTCATCCCTGCGAGACGATGCGGTCCGGCCCTCCCCGGGTGGACCGTGGATGCAGACGCATCGTCGAGGCCAGGGAGGCTGACATGAGTGAGATGCGACAGCAGCAGACGCAGCCCACCGGGGCTGCCGCACGGGTGCCCACGCAGCGGCGTGCTACACCGCCCCAGGAGCCGACCGTCTGGGCCGGGTGGGTGCTCTTCGGCGCGATGATGATGATCCTGCTCGGGGCGTTCCAGGCGATCGCCGGCCTGGTCGCGCTGTTCGACGACGGCTACTACGCCGTGAACAGCGACGGGCTCCTGGTCCACGTGAGCTACACGGCGTGGGGCTGGGTGCACCTCGGCCTCGGCGTGATCGCCCTCGCCGCCGGCTTCGGGCTGATGCGAGGCGCGATGTGGGCCCGGATCCTGGGTGTCGGTGTGGCGATGGTGAGCGCGATCGTGAACCTCGGGTTCCTGGCGGCCTTCCCGCTCTGGGCGATCACGATGATCGCTCTGGACGTGGTGGTGATCTACGCCATCACCGCTCACGGGAGCGAGGTCAGGGACGCGGTGTCCTGAGGGAGGACCATCGGCCCGCGCGAACGGGACCAACCGACGCGGTGCCCGACCGGTCCTGCTCCTAGCGTCGGTGGTGCGGAGCCCCGAGCGGGGAGGTCCGCAGGACCTCGCCCGAGAGGGGAAGCGCGATGGCCACCGGCACCACACCCGTCCGAACCCACGACGCCGCCGCGAGCGAGCGGGTACGCCCCGCCGCTCGCGGCTGGTGGCTGCTGGTGCTCGGCGCCGCGCTGCTCGGCATCGTCGGCACGATCTGGCAGACCGTCGAGCGGATCGCCTTCGAGTCCGGGTCGCAGGGGCCGTCGTTCTGTGAGATCTCCTCGGTGGTCTCCTGCAGCAGCGTCTACGCGCACTGGCAGTCCTCCGCCCTGGGAGTCCCGAACTCGCTGGTCGGGCTGCCGGTCTTCGCCATCCTGGCCTCCGGGGCCGCCTCCGCCCTGCTCGGGTCCCGGCTCTCCCGGGGCTACCTGCGGCTGGTCCTCGGGCTGGCGCTGTTCATGACCGGCTTCGCCACCTGGTACATGCAGCAGACCGCCTTCGACATCGGCTCGCTCTGCGTCTTCTGTGCCGCCTCGCTGGCCCTGATCATGCTGGCCGGGCTCGGGCTGGTCCGGATCGCCGCGGCCGAGGCGGCGCTCGGGTCCGGCCGGACCGGCCGGACGGTGGCGGGCCTGGTGGACGCCGGGCTCGACATCGCGCTGTGGGTGGCGCTCGGCCTCGGGGTCGCGACGATGCTGGTGCTGGGACTCGGGTGAGGCCCGCCGGCGGCCGGGCGGACCGGACGGGACCGGTGAGGGCGGGTGGTGGTTCCGCCCTCACCGGCCCGCTCGCCGGTGCCGTCCGGTGCCTTCCGGCGCCGTCCGGTCGTGCTCCGGGTCGCCGGGCCCGGGGCGCTACCGGGAGATGTACATCCGGGAGAAGGTGGGCATCCCCCGGACGTTGTCGTTCGCCATGCCGCCGACCTTGGAGCCGTGGATCATCGCCACGCCGCCGTACCCGGTGACGACCGCCGGGTAGTAGGTGCTCTCCATCTTCTGGTCGAAGTCACCCCACGCCTTGATCGCCTCGGCGGGAGTCAGGGTGTCCAGGATCCGGTCCTGCTCGGCGTCCATCTCCTTGACCTTGAAGTTGGCCGGGTTCGGCATGCCCTCGAGGCCGACCAGGTCGCCGGACCACTGGGCCGGGAACCAGGTGGTCCCTGACGGCCAGTCCGAGCACCAGCCGCTGGAGCGGACGTTGATCGGGCTGTTGTAGTCGGTCCGGTCGGTGCGGATCGTCTCGGTGGTGGAGGCGATCGGGGTGGCCTTGAAACCGCCCGCCTCGAGACCCTTGACGATGGCGTCCTTCGCGGCGATCGACTGGTCGTCGTCGGTGGCGTAGAGGAACTTGATCTCGAAGCCCTCGGCCCCGGCCTCCTTCAGCAGGGCCTTCGACTTCGCCGGGTCGGTCGTCTGACCGTCCTGGCCGTCGAGGGCCTGGTACTCCTTGCGACCGGCGGTGCCGGGCGGCAGGATCGCGGTGCCCGGGACGCGGGTGATGCCGACGAGCTCACCGGCCGCCTTCCACGCGTCCTGGTAGGGGTAGGCCCAGCCCAGCGCCTGACGGACCTTGAGGTCCTTGATCTTGGTCATGTCGAGGAACCACATGAACGTGCACGGCTGGGTGCCGGTCACGAGACGGTCCTTGTCCTGGGAGATCTGCCGGTAGGAGGCCGCGGTCACGTTGTCGTAGGTGAGCGTGGTCTGCGCCGAGCCGGTGTCGTTGATGATCACGTTCTCGAGCTTGGCGGTGTCCTGGGCGAACTTGAAGTCCCACCCGTCGACGGCCTGGATCCGGCCGGGGTCGGTCGCCGGGTCCCAGTACTCGTTCTTCTCCAGAGTCAGGCTCGCGCCTGCCTTGTAGTCGGCGAACTTGTAGGGCCCGGTCGCCAGCGGGTGCTGGCCGTAGGTCTGCGGGTTGTCCTTCGCCTCGGGGATCGCGGTGAACTGGGGGAACGAGGCGTAGTAGTCCATGTCGGAGAACGGACGGCGCATCGTGATGGTGATGTCGTTCCCCTTCACCTGCACCCCCTTGTAGGCGCCCTTGTCGGAGAACGGGCCCTTGTACGTGTCGCCGTCGAGGAAGAACGTCGTGTTGTACGTCGGGCCGTCCGGCAGCTCGGCGATCGCGAAGGTGCGCTTGATCGCGTACGCGACGTCCTCGGCCTTGACATCGGTGCCGTCCTCGTACTTCAGGCCGTCGCGCAGCGTGAAGGTCCACTCGGTGTTGTCCTCGTTGGGACGGCCGAGGTCGGTGGCCAGGTCCGGGATCAGCTGCATGTCGTCGCTGGTGGGGTCGTAGACGAACTGCGTGAGCGAGCGGGTAACCAGGTCGGACAGGATCGCGGTCGAGTCCGTGTAGTAGGCCTGCGTCGGGTCCAGGGTGCTCGGCGCGACCGAGGTCAGCACGGTCAGCCGGCCGCCCTCGCTCGCTCCGTCCGGCACCGCCATCGGCGCCTGGGCCTCGGCGTTCTTGGCCGAGCCGGCCGCGCCGCCGGCCCGGAACGACTGCTCCGTCCCGGGGTCGTCGCCGGAGCCGCTTCCCCCGCAGGCGGCGAGCGTCATCAGCGCGGTCGCGGCCAGGGTGGCCACCACCCCGCGACGTGATCGTTGTGTCATCAGATCTCCTAACCGTTGAACAACGTCTAACTGGTTAGGAGTCCAACATAGGAAAAGGTCACGATTCAAGGCACAATCGCCTTGTGCACTGGATCGAGATGGAGGGCGTCAAGCTCCCGAAGCGGCTCGGCGGCCACGCCGCGCTGGACTTCTGCAACACCTGGGCGGGATGGGGCGAGAAGTCCGACGCGGATGACGACAAGCGCGAGTGGCTCCGTGACTACGACGTGCTGGCCACGTGGTCCAGGTACGCCGACCTGGTCGATGACGCGCAGCTCGCCGGGCTCCGCGAGCAGGCCGCGCGGCAGCCGCAGAAGGCCGCGGAGGTCCTCGTCCGGGCGAGGCGGTTGCGCACGCTGGTCCATGACGCCGTGACCGACCCCACCGACCCGGCCGTGCTCTCGACGCTCGGCGTCGAGATCCGCCGCGCGGGAGCCGTGGTCGAGCTCGTTCCCGGCCCGGCCGGGCGGGTCCGGTGGTCGCTGACGGGGCGGGCCGGACTGGACCTGCCCGTGCTCGCGGTCGCCTGGTCGGCGGCGGGCCTGCTCACCTCGGCCGAGGTGACGAAGGTCGGTGCGTGCCCGGGGGTCGACTGTGGCTGGCTCTTCCTCGACACCCGGGGCGGCGCCGCTGGTGCGACATGGCAGCGTGCGGCAACCGGGCGAAGGTAGCCGCACATGCGCGGCGCAGCCGCGAACGTCCCAGCGCCGCAGCCGTGTGACCGCGACGGCTGGACTGCAGCAGCCGGGCTAAACTTCAACAACTTGTTGAGTTTCGCCGGAAGGGGTCCGATGACACGGCGTCACACGGAGGGCGGCCCGGGAGTGCTGGTCGTCGGCGCCGGCCTCGCCGGGCTGGCCTGCGCCCGGAGGCTGGTGGCTGCCGGGGTCGACGTCCGGGTGCTCGAGGCCTCCGACGGGGTGGGTGGCCGGGCCCGCACCGACCGGGTGGACGGGTTCCTGCTCGACCGTGGCTTCCAGGTGCTCAACACCGGCTACCCCGAGCTGCGGCGGGTCCTGGACCTCGACGCGCTCGACCTGCGGTTCCTCGACCCTGCGGTGCGGGTGGCCCGCTCCGACGGGATCCTCCGGCTGCCGCACCCGCTGCGGGACCCGGCCGGGCTGCCGACGGTCCTCACCTCGCCGCTGGCCGGGGTGGCCGGCAAGCTCTCGCTCGGGGCGTACGCCGGCCGGACCGCCGTGCTCCCGGTCGACCGGCTCCGGCGTCGCGACGACGTACCGGGGCCGGACGCGTGGCGCCGCGCCGGCGTCCCGCAGCAGGTGATCGACGACGTGCTCGTGCCGTTCTTCTCCGGCGTGGTGCTCGAGCGCCGGCCGACGACGTCGCGGCGCTTCCTCGACCTGATGTTCCGGATGTTCGTCCGGGGCCGCTCGGCCGTGCCCGCAGCCGGGATGCAGCAGATGGCCGAGCAGCTCGCCGCCGCGCTGCCGCCCGGCACCGTCCGGCTGGAGACGCCGGTGCACCGGGTGCTCCCCGACGCGGTGGGCACCGGCGACGGCGAGGTCGGCGCCACCGCGGTCGTCGTCGCCACCGACGCCTGGACCGCGCACCGGCTGCTGCCGGAGCTCGGCGAGCCGCCGGCTGCCCGCGGCGTCACGACCTACTACCACGCGGCACCGCGGTGGCCCGGGCGCTCGGCCTCGCTCGTCGTCGACGCCGTCGCCGGCTCTCCGGTGGCGAACAGCGTCGCCCTCAGCGAGGCCGCCCCGTCGTACGCACCTCCCGGCCGGGTCCTGGTCTCGACCTCGGTCGTGCACGGACCGGCCGGAGCACCCGCCCTGGGCGAGGAAGAGCTGCGCGACCACCTGTCCCGCCTGCACGAGACCAACACGGCGCAGTGGGAGCTGCTGCGGACCTACGAGGTGCCCCGGGCGCTGCCCGCGATGCCGGCGCCGCACCCGATGCGGCGCCCGGCGGCGGTCCGCCACGAGGGCGGTCTGGTGTTCGTGGCCGGCGACCACCGCGACACGAGCTCGCTGCAGGGGGCGCTGGTCTCCGGCCGGCGGGTGGCCGACGCGGTGCTGGCCCGCCGGCTCGCTCAGCCGAGCCCGTCGACGTAGGCGACCACCCGGTTGAACAGCGTGGTCGCCGCGGCCGGATCGGTCCGGCTCGGCGCCGGGTCCTCCGCGAGCTCGTAGAGCAGCGGCCCGGCCTCGGCGACGCCCGCGGACTGGGCGACCTGGGCGCACACCCGGGAGGCGTCGCGGACCGCCCGCGGGTCGATGCTCCACACCGACTCGAAGATCCGGTGCCGGTCGGGGACCGTGGTCTGCCCGGGCAGCTCCCACGCGGTCAGCACCGCGGGCAGGTCGGGCGCGTCGCAGACCACCGCCCACTCGCGTCGCATCGGGGCGTCCTCGGGGAGCTGCACGCGGATCACCCGCTCGCCCGGGGCGCTCGGCGTGGTGAAGTCGCCGAGAGCCATCGCGGAGCGGGCCACCCGGGCCAGCTCCTCCCAGCGGGCGGCCGCGGGGCGGTAGTAGCGCTCCTTCTGGAAGGCGCCGAAGATCGTGGCCCGCTCGGCCCGGGCGCAGCACTCGTCCTCGATCGCCCAGGAGAGCGCGAGCAGCGTGGACTTCTTCAGCCGGTGCGTGGCCAGGTGCGGGTGCCGGCGCCGAAGCTGGGCGAAGACCGAGGGGCTGCCGGGTGCCTGGGACGCCGCCGCCTCGGCGATGGCGACCTCGAGCCGGATGCCGGCGTCGCGGCGGCGCAGCACGTGCTGGACCAGCTCGACGTCGCTCTCGGCGTAGCGGCGGTGCCCGCTCTCCAGCCGGTGCGGCTCGGGGAAGCCGTGCCGCGTCTCCCACATCCGGATCACCGCAGGGGTGAGGCCGGTGCGGCGGGCCAGGTCGCCGATCGTGAGATGGGCGGGCCCTTCCTCTTGCGTTTCTGCCCTCGTTGTGGTCACCCTGGGATCGTAAACCTAAACAACCCGTTTAGGAAAGTGTTGAACTGAGCAGGAGTTCCCCATGACCGAGACCCACACCCCCGCCTCCCGCGACGACCAGGTGGTCGACTGGACCGACCTCGGGCGCGAGATGTGGTCGTTCCTCACCGGACGGCAGGCAGCCATCAACTACCGCTTCATCGACATGCACGTCGAGGTGCCCCGCGACACCGGCGCCGACGCGCCGCGAGCCACCTGGAAGCTCGACGGCACCCTGCAGATCACCACCCAGGACGCCACCATGGGTCGGGGCTGAGCCGTGACCACGCAGTTAGGGCAGCCAGGGCAGCTGAGGCAGCCGGGGCAGCTCGAGCACCTCGACGTCCGCGCGGACCTCGACCTCGAGGTCGAGGTCCCCGGCGGCGGGCCGGTCCGCGCCACCCTCCGCGGCTCGGGCCGGCGGCTCGACCTCCGGGTCGACTCGCCGGCCGCCTTCGCCGGTCGCGGGGACGCGCCCACCGTGCGGGCGATCGCCGACGGCCTCGCCCGGCACGGGCTCACGGTCAGGGTCTCCACCGGCAGCACCCACCTGATCACGCTCGGCGTCGCACGCAGCCCGTGGTGGCACCGGCGGCTCACCGGCTCCGCGCACATCCGGCTCGGCAGCGCCCGCGGTCTCTGGACCTCGGCGAGGTCGCGGGCCCGCAGCGTCGACGAGCCGGTGCTGCCGGACCTGACGCTCACCCCGCCGGGGACCACGCTGCCGCTGCTGCCCACGTTCCTGCGCCGCCCGTACCGCCGGCCCACCACCACCCACGCCCAGGCAGGGGGCGGCGACCCGCGGCTGGTGCTCGCCCCCGGTGAGCACCCCTGGCCCGGGGACCGGCAGCCGTTCTTCCGGCTGCGCAGGAAGGTCACCAGCATCGGCAGCGGCGAGCACTGCGACATCCGGCTGCCGGGACTGGCCGAGCGGCACGCCGAGATCGTCCACGACGACCGCGACGAGTACGTCGTCGTGGCCCACGACCCGGACACCCGGGTCAACGGGGAGCGGATCGGCAGCGCCCTGCTCCGCACCGCCACCCGGCTGGAGGTCGCCGGCTGGACCCTCACCTTCTCCCGGCAGGAGCACGCCGACCACGGTCGGCCGTACGGTGGGCGTGTGGGCGGCGAGGCCGGCCACCAGCGTTCCCAACCATCACGTCCCGCGGCCCGTGGCCCGGAATCGGAGATCAAGTGACCAACGACCAACCGGTGCTCGTCGCCGGCGCCTCGGGCTTCGTGGGACGGCGGCTCTGCCAGGCCCTCGAGGACGCCGGCCACGAGGTCCGGGCGATGACCCGCCGGGTCGAGCGGTACGCCGGCCCCGGGACGGCCGTCTACGGCGACGTGCATGACGCCGGGAGCCTCGACGAGGCGATGGCCGGCTGCGGTGCGGCGTACTACCTCGTGCACTCGCTGGACTCGCCCGACTTCGAGCGCCTCGACGCGGCCGCCGCCACCGCCTTCGGCGCCGCCGCGGGCCGGGCGGGACTGGAGCAGATCATCTACCTCGGCGGCCTGGGCAAGGAGCTCGACCAGCTCTCGGCCCACCTGCGCAGCCGCCGCGAGGTGGAGGGCCTGCTCGGGACCGGCGGCGTCCCGGTGACCGTGCTCCGGGCCGGGATCGTGGTGGGAGCCGGCGGCATCTCCTGGGAGATGACCCGCCAGCTCGTCGCGCACCTGCCGGCGATGGTGACGCCGCGCTGGGTGAACACCCGGACCCAGCCGATCGCGGTGGACGACGTCGTCCGCTACCTCGTCGGCGTGCTCGGCCACCCCGACGCGGTCGGCCGGGTCTTCGAGGTCGGCGGCACCGAGGTGCTGCGCTACTCCGACATGCTGCGCCGGGTGGCCCGCATCGAGGGCCGGCCGCTGACCATCGTGCCGGTGCCGCTGCTCACCCCGGGTCTGTCCTCGCGGTGGCTGTCGCTGGTCACCGACGTCGACACCCAGACCGGCCGCTCGCTCGTGGACTCGATGACCAACGAGGTGATCGTCGAGGACGACTCGATCCGCGACGTGGTGCCCTTCGAGCCGCTCAGCTATGACGACGCCGTCCGGCTCGCGCTGGCCGAGCGCCGTGAGGGGGCCTGAGGTGGCGCGGTGGCAGGAGCTGCGCCTGCGGCTCGGCGCCGCCCTGCCGATGCCGCTGAGCCACGTGGTCCCGGTGGCGCACGCCGAGACCGACCAGGTGGTCCGGCACCGCCAGCGGGTCGTGGCCGCGGTCTCGGTGGCCGGCGCGGCCGCCCTCGGGGCGTCGCTGTCCACCAGCCCCGGCTCCAAGAGGTTCTACGGCGCCACGCTGTCCGTGGCCGGGGTCTGGGTCGCCGGCGGCCTGCTCTCCGGGCCGCTGCACCTGGGCTGGATCCAGGCCCGCGACCAGCGGCTGCGCCGTCCCGTCGTGACCCCGGTGATCACCGGGGTCGGCGCCTTCGGCTTCTTCTACGCCTGCGCGTTGGTGGCGCGGCGGATCCCCGTGCTCGACGAGGCGATCTCCCGGGTCCTGGTCTTCGCCGAGGAGGGCGACGAGCCGCTGGTGCTGCTCACCACGCTCGCCAACGGGCTGGGCGAGGAGATCTTCTTCCGCGGCGCGCTGTACGCCGCCCTCGAGGACCACCCGGTGGTCGCCTCCACCGCCGTCTACGCGCTGGCCACCACGACCACCCGCAACCCGGCGCTCGTGCTCGCCGCGGGCGTGATGGGGTCGCTGTTCGCGCTCCAGCGCCGTGCGACCGGGGGGCTGCAGGCGCCCGCGATCACCCACGTCACCTGGTCCACGCTGATGGTCCGCTACCTGCCGCCGCTGTTCCGTCACGCCCACGGGGAGGCCCGCCGATGACCGGCCGACTGCTCGACTCCGCCCTCGACCGCGCCGTCGTCCCGGGCTACACCCGCATCGGCTACTGGCTGCGCCGGCCGGGCTGGCGCACCGACGACCCCCGTCCGGGGTCCATGGCCGGCAAGCGGGTGCTGGTCACCGGGGCCAACTCCGGCCTCGGCAAGGCGGCGGCGATCGGCCTCGCGCGCCTCGGTGCCACGGTGCACCTCGTCGTGCGCAACGAGGAGCGCGGGAAGGCCGCCCTCGCCGAGCTCCGCAGCGAGCTGCCGGCGGCCGAGCTGCACCTCGAGGTCTGCGACATGTCCGACCTGGCCGCCGTACGACGGTTCGCGGGGGTGCTGCTCGACCGGCTGGACCGGATCGACGTGCTCGTCCACAACGCCGGCGCGCTGCCTCCCGAGCGCACCCAGTCCGTCGACGGCCACGAGGTCACCGTCGCCACCCACGTGCTGGGCCCGCTGCTGCTCACCGACCTGCTGCGACCGCTGCTGGCCGGTCACGCGGCCCGGGTGGTGCTGGTCTCCTCGGGCGGCATGTACACCCAGAAGCTGCCCGTAGACGACCCCGACTACGAGCGCGGCGACTACCGCGGCACCGTCGCCTACGCCCGCTCGAAGCGGATGCAGGTGGCGCTGGCGCCGCTGATGCAGAAGCGGTGGGCCGAGGACGGGGTCACCGTGCACGTGATGCACCCCGGCTGGGCCGACACCCCGGGGGTGGCCTCGTCGCTGCCGCTGTTCCGGACCCTGACCCGCCCGCTGCTGCGCGACGCCGCCACCGGCGCGGACACCATCGTCTGGCTGTCCGCCACCGAGCCGGCACCGCTCGGAGGCCGGTTCTGGCAGGACCGCGCCCCGCGGCCGGAGCACTACCGATCATCGACCCGGGAGACCGAGGAGGAGCGGATGCGGATGTGGACCTGGGTGCTGTCGGCGGCGGGACTCTCATGAGCGGCGGCCGCCTCCGCCGGCTGCTGGGCGTCGCCGGCGCAGTCGCCGGCACCGCCGGGGTCGGCGGCCTGGCCAGCCAGGACGTCAGCTCGCAGTGGTACGCCGACCTCGACAAGCCGCCCTTCCAGCCGCCGGGCGCGGCCTTCCCGGTCGCCTGGACCCTGCTGTACGCCGACATCGTGCTCGCCTGCGCGCACGCCCTCGACCGGCTCGACGGGCCGGAGGCCACGCCCGGGTCCGCCGCGGAGGCCACGGCGTACCGGCGCGCGCTGGCGGCGAACCTGGCGCTGAACGCCGGCTGGTCGTGGGTGTTCTTCCGCTCGCACCGGCTCGGCCCCGCCGTCGGGGTGGCCGGCCTGCTCACGCTCAGCGGGGCCGACCTGGTCCGGCGCACCCACCGCGTCTCGCCGGCCGCGGCGGTCGCGCTCGCGCCCTACCCGGCGTGGTGCGCCTTCGCGACCGTGCTCTCGGCGGCGATCTGGCGCCGCAACCGCTGAGGCCGCCGGAGACAGCTCAGCCGACGTTGCCGAGCACCCGGGTGACCTGCACGTGCAGCGCCACCCGCTCCGGGTTCTCCCGCGGCACCCGGTAGCGCTCGGTGTAGCGGGCGACCGCCTCGGCCACCGACGCTGCGTCCTCGCGGACCTGGACCCGGCCCTCCAGCGTCGACCACCACCGGCCGTCGACCTGGCAGACCGCGATCAGCGCGCCCTCCGGCCCCGCGGACCGGATGTTGGCGACCTTGCGGCTGGTCCCGGAGGTGATCGCCCAGGCGGTGCCCGTGTCCGGGTCGATGACGAAGCCCATGGGCACGACGTGCGGCGTCCCGTCGGGCCGTAGGGTCGTGACCGTGCAGAGGTGTCGTTCGCGCCAGAACTCCAGGAACCGCTCGGTCGACGGGAGCGCGGAGCCGGGGGAGGGTGCCATGGCGACATCCTCCCGCAGGAGGAAAACGACGTGAGCGACCTGGTGCTCGGCGAGGACGGTCTCGCCCGGCCGGCGTGGGCCTCGGTGGACCCGCTGCTGCGCGAGTACTACGACACCGAGTGGGGGATGCCGGTCCGCGACGAGCAGGGCCTCTTCGAGCGGCTGAGCCTGGAGGCGTTCCAGTCCGGCCTCTCCTGGGCGACCATCCTGCGCAAGCGGCCCGCGTTCCGGGTCGCCTTCGACGGCTTCGCTCCCGACGTCGTGGCCGGGTACGACGCGCGCGACGTCACGCGGCTGATGGCCGACGCCGGGATCGTCCGGAACCTGCGCAAGATCCAGGCGACCATCACCAACGCCCGGGCGGTGGTGGCGCTGCGGGCCGAGGGCGGGCTGGCCGACCTGGTCTGGTCGTTCCGGCCCGCCGTGACCCCGGCCCCGACGACGTACGACGAGGTGCCGACCACCTCGCCGGAGTCGAAGGCCCTGGCCCAGGCGCTGCGGGGCAAGGGGTTCGTCTTCGTCGGGCCGACCACGATGTTCGCGCTGATGGAGGCGGTCGGGGTCGTCGACACGCACCTGGTCGGCAGCCACCGGCGCGGTTGCTCCGGCGTGTGGCCGGATTGAGCTTTTACCTGCAACGCGCAGCGCGCGCGGACCCCGCGGATCTATCCTGGGCGGGCAAGGTGGACGACACACGATCAACACGATGCGGCGGGGCCGGTCATCGTCCACAGGGTTTCGACACCGTGTTCAGCGCAAGCCTGGGGGCAGGCGAGGGCTGGGGCGCACGGTGAAGAGAAAGGCCTGTGTCGTGGAACGCACCCGGTGCGCGTATTGCCGCAACCCCATCAAGCCCCACCAGACGTCCGTCCCCGAGGACGGCGACCAGCTGGTCCACGAGGACTGCTGGCCGCTGTGGCAGAGCCGGGGTCGTGAACCGGTCGACGAGGTCGTCGACGACCTGCAGCACGAGTACGAACGGCGCATCGCCGCCGAGGGTCTGGCGGGGCTGCTCTCGCCCTACGTCTGCGTGCTGCCCACCCAGCGGCACCGGCAGCCCTCGCTCGTCTCCTGACCGCGGCGCAGCGTCCCGGGCGACCCACGTGAACCGCACGATGCCCGCGTTGTCAGGGCGTCAGGTTCTGCAGCCGGACCTGGCCGCGGGCGACCAGCCGGCCCTCGTCGTCGAGGGTCTCCACGACCCAGACCTGCTGGGAGCGGCCGCGGTGCACCGGCGTCGCGGTCGAGGTCAGCCGACCTTCGCGCACGGCGCGGTAGAAGTCGGTGGAGTTGTTGACGCCGACCACCTGGCCGCGCTCTCCCAGCCAGGTCGCGGCGCCGACGCTGGCCAGGGTCTCCACGACGCCTGCGTGCGCACCGCCGTGGACGATGCCGTAGGGCTGGTGCAGCGGCGGGGCAGCCGTCCAGTGCGCGACCACGCGGTCGCCGGTGACCTCCGCGAACTCCACGCCGAGGTAGTCGGTGAAGGGGCCGCCTGCGTTGGTCGTCTCGTTGGTCGTCTCGTCGGTCGACATGGGCAGATCATCGCGCGTCGCCGGACCCCCTCGACGAGGCGGGGTGGACTGCACCGGTCGTCCGGGCGCCGGGCCGGCGCGCCGCGTCGTCGGTGCCGCGTGGCAGGCTGAGCCCGATGTCCCGCACCCTGCTCGCCGTCGACGGCAACTCCGTGCTGCACCGCTGCTTCCACGCGTCCGCGCGCACCGGCTTCCGCACCGCCGACGGTCGCGCCGGCTGGGCGATCCGCGGGCTGCTCTCCCAGCTGTGCGCGGCGGTCGACCGGTCCTGCGCCGACGCGGTCGTGGTCGGCTTCGACGACCGCGCGTCGAGCGTGCGCCGGGAGCGGTGGCCGACGTACAAAGCGCACCGCGACCCCAAGCCCGCCGCCCTGGACGAGCAGCTGGAGGAGGTCGTGGGGGTGCTGCGCGACCTCGGCTGCGTCGTGGTCGTGCCGCCGGGCCTCGAGGCCGACGACGTGCTCGCCTCGGCGGCCGCGTGGGCACCGACGGTCGGGGCGCGCACGGTGCTGGCCACCTCGGACCGGGACTCGTTCGCGCTGATCGACGAGCACACCCGGATGCTGCGCATCCTCAACGGCGGCATCGACGCCTCGCCGATGCTCGACCCGCACCGGCTGACGCTGGTGACCGGGGTCCGCCCCGAGCAGTACCTCGACCTCGCGGCCCTGCGCGGCGACCCCTCCGACAACCTGCCCGGTGTCACCGGGTTCGGCCCGAAGACGGCCGTCAAGCTGCTGGCCGCCTTCGGGACCGCGGCGGCGGCCTTCGACGACGCCGCGGCCGGCGGCGAACGCTGCCGTGCCGCGCTCGGCAAGGCGCTCGCCCGGACCCTGGCCACCGACCAGGCCCGGGCCACCTGGGAGCTGAACCGCACGGTGATGACGATGCGGACCGACGTGCCGCTCGGCCTCGACCTGGTCGCCGGCACGGGGTCGCTCCCGCTCGAGCCGGACGCCGTGCGCCGGACCTTCGGCCGCTACCAGCTGCACGCACCGGGGTTCCTGCGCTCGCTCACGGGCGTGGAGAGTCCCGCTCCCCGGCCCGGTGACGTCGACGCGTCGTGGCGGCCGCCGGCAGCGTCGGGTCCGCGGCTGCCGCCGCTGCCCGCGCCGGTGCCGGCGCCGACGTCCTTGCAGGACACCCTGTTCTGAAGCGCTGGCCGCCGGGCAGCGGACCGGTCCTGCCCGGACCGGTCCTGCCCGGCCCTGCCCGGACCGGCCCTGGTCGGGCCGGCCCGGGAGGGGGCCGGCTACGCGACCCAGACCGTCTTGCCGTTCATGAACTCCTTGATGCCGAGCTCGGCCAGCTCGCGGCCGTGCCCGGACGCCTTCACCCCGCCGAAGGGGAGCGCCGGGAACGACGCGGTCATGCCGTTGATGAAGGTCTGACCGGCGGCGAGGTCGCGGATGAACCGCTCCTGCTCCTCGACGTCGTTGGTCCAGGCGTTGGAGCCCAGCCCGAAGCGGGTGGCGTTGGCCAGCTCGATCGCCTCGTCGAGGTCGTCGACCCGGAACACCAGCGCGACCGGACCGAACAGCTCCTCGGAGAAGACGTCCATCTCCTCGGTGATGCCGGTCAGGATCGTCGGCGGGTACCACCAGCCGTCGCCCTCGGGGCGGGTGCCGCCGACCACCACGGTGGCGCCCTTGTCCGTGGCGTCCTTGACCAGCTCCTCGACGTCCTCACGGCCCTGCTCGGTGGCCAGCGGGCCGACGTCGGTGCCCTCCTCCATGGGGTCGCCCACG
Source organism: Nocardioides mesophilus (assembly GCF_014395785.1). Classification (GTDB taxonomy): domain Bacteria; phylum Actinomycetota; class Actinomycetes; order Propionibacteriales; family Nocardioidaceae; genus Nocardioides_B; species Nocardioides_B mesophilus. Next base: position 2,488,165 of record NZ_CP060713.1, read on the forward strand.
GTGAGCGCCGACATCTTCGCGGTGAAGTGCTCCATGAACTCGTCGTAGACGTCGGAGTGCACGATGAACCGCTTGGCCGAGATGCAGGACTGGCCGTTGTTCTGGGTGCGCGACGTGGTGGCGACCTGCGCCGCACGCTCCAGGTCGGCGGACGGCATCACCACGAAGGCGTCGGAGCCGCCGAGCTCGAGGACGACCTTCTTCAACGACTCGCCGGCGGTGCGGCCGACGGCGACGCCGGCGCCCTCGCTGCCCGTGAGGGTGGCGGCGGCGACGCGGTCGTCGCGGATGATCGCCTCGATCTTGGAGCTGCCCACCAGGAGGGTCTGGAAGACGTCGTCGGGGAAGCCGGCCTCGCGGAACAGCTCCTCCATGAACAGCGCCGTCTGCGGGACGTTGCTGGCGTGCTTGAGCAGCCCCACGTTGCCGGCCGCGAGGGCGGGGGCGGCGAAGCGCATCGCCTGCCAGAGCGGGAAGTTCCACGGCATGATCGCGAGCACCACGCCGATCGGGAGCCAGCGCGTGTAGGCCTGGCTCGCGTTGACGGTGGAGGCGTCCTCCACCGGCGAGTCGGCCAGCAGGTCCGCGGCCCGGTCGGCGTAGTAGCGCAGCACCGCGGCGCACTTGCCGATCTCGGCGGCGGCCGACTTCTTGGTCTTGCCCATCTCGAGCGTCATCAGCCCGGCGATCTCGTCGGTGCGCTTGTCGAGGATGTCCGCGGCGGCGCGCAGCCAGCCGGCCCGTTCCTCGTGCGAGGTGAGGCGGTAGGTCCGAGCGGCGCGGTCGGCGCGGGCAAGCCGGTCCTCGACCTGCTCGTCGGTCAGCTCGTCGAAGGTCCTGAGCACCTCTCCGGTGCGGGGGTCAGTTGTCGCAATGGCCATGGGGTCACTGTTCCACGCTTCAGGTGCCCGCAAAAGTGCGGATTCCGCAGGCGGTCTCGCCGTGACCAGCTCGTGACGGACGCGACTCTTTACCGGGCCCCGAGGTGGGTACGGTGCCAGGGTCGGAATCGGGCAGCGGCGCTCGGCGACGGCTAAGGAGCACGACGACGCGGCCCCCGGAGCTCTCCGGGGGCGTTACCAAGGAGCGCGCATGCAGGTCTGGCCGGGACGTCCCTATCCGTTGGGGGCGACGTACGACGGGTCCGGGGTCAACTTCGCTCTGTTCTCGGAGGTCGCCGACAAGGTCGAGCTCTGCCTCATCGACGACGACGGCGGCGAGACCCGCGTCACGATGAACGAGGCCGACGCGTTCGTCCACCACGCCTACCTCCCCGGCCTGATGCCCGGGCAGCGCTACGGCTACCGGGTGCACGGCCCCTACGACCCGTCGAACGGGCACCGCTGCAACCCGGCGAAGCTCCTCCTCGATCCCTACGCAAAGGCGGTCGAGGGTCAGATCGACGGGGACGAGTCGCTGTTCTCCTACGAGTTCGAGAAGCCCAAGAACTTCAACGAGGAGGACAGCCTCGGGCACACCATGCTCTCGGTGGTGGTCAACCCCTACTTCGACTGGGGCAACGACCGGCACCCCGACCGGGAGTACCACGAGACGATCATCTACGAGGCTCACGTCAAGGGACTCACCGAGACGCACCCGGCGATCCCCGAGGAGATCCGCGGGACGTACGCCGGGATCGCGCACCCGGCGATGATCGAGCACCTCACTGACCTCGGCATCACCGCCATCGAGCTGATGCCGGTGCACCAGTTCGTCCAGGACACCACGCTGGCCGACAAGGGCCTGAGCAACTACTGGGGCTACAACACCATCGGCTTCTTCGCCCCGCACAACGACTACGCCACCGGCCAGCGCGGCCAGCAGGTGCAGGAGTTCAAGGCGATGGTCAAGGCGCTGCACGAGGCCAACATCGAGGTGATCCTCGACGTCGTCTACAACCACACCGCGGAGGGCAACCACCTCGGCCCGACGCTGTGCTTCCGGGGCATCGACAACGCCGCCTACTACCGGCTCGTCGACGACGACCAGGCGCACTACTACGACACCACCGGCACCGGGAACACGCTGCTGATGCGGCACCCGCACGTGCTGCAGCTGATCATGGACTCGCTGCGCTACTGGGTGACGGAGATGCACGTCGACGGCTTCCGCTTCGACCTGGCCTCCTCCCTGGCCCGCCAGTTCCACGAGGTCGACCGGCTGTCGGCCTTCTTCGACCTGGTGCAGCAGGACCCGGTGGTCAGCCAGGTCAAGCTGATCGCCGAGCCGTGGGACGTCGGCGAGGGCGGCTACCAGGTCGGCAACTTCCCGCCGCTGTGGACCGAGTGGAACGGCAAGTACCGCGACACCGTCCGTGACTACTGGCGCGGCGAGCCGGCCACCCTCGGCGAGTTCGCCTCGCGGATCACCGGCTCCTCCGACCTCTACGAGCACTCCGGCCGCAAGCCGATCGCCTCGATCAACTTCGTCACCGCGCACGACGGCTTCACCATCCGTGACCTCGTCTCCTACAACGACAAGCACAACGAGGCCAACGGCGAGGGCGGCGCGGACGGCGAGAGCCACAACCGGTCGTGGAACTGCGGGACCGAGGGGGAGACCGACGACCCCGAGGTGCTCGAGCTGCGGGCCCGCCAGCAGCGCAACTTCCTTACCACCTTGCTGGTCTCGCAAGGCGTCCCGATGCTGCTGCACGGCGACGAGCTCGGCCGCAGCCAGGGCGGCAACAACAACGTCTACTGCCAGGACAACGAGATCGCCTGGATGAACTGGGAGCTCGAGGAGTGGCAGGAGCAGCTGCTCGACTTCGCCAAGCGCGTCGTCGCCCTGCGCAACAACCACCCGGTGTTCCGCCGCCGGCGCTTCTTCGCCGGGGCGAGTCCCCGTGACGAGTCCGGCGGCATCGCCGACATCGCCTGGTTCACCCCCGAGGGCAAGAACATGCGCGACGTGGACTGGTCCCACGAGCACGCACGCTCGGTGATGGTGTTCCTCAACGGGGACGCGATCCCCGAGCCGGACCAGCGCGGTGAGCCGGTGGTGGACGACTCGTTCCTGATCGCCTTCAACGGCCACCACGAGGAGCTGCCGTTCACCATCCCCGACGAGGTCTACGGCGAGGGCTGGCTGGTCGCGCTCGACACCCACGACGTCGAGGCCGGGAGCGTGTCGTTCTTCGAGGACGTCACGCCGCTGCTCCCGGGCTTGGAGTTCCAGGTCGCCGGCCGCTCGGTGATGGTGCTGCGGCGCCCCCGGGCGACCTCCCGCGCCCTGCGCTGACCCCGCGCCGGCGTACCGGCGGAGCCGTCCGCCCGGCCGGGGCCGTCCACATCACCCCGGTCTGTCCGCCCCGCCGGGCGGGCAGACCGGGGTGGTGCGTTTCCGGGGCCGACCTAGGCTCGGGGACATGAGTGAGCCCTCCTCCGCCGCCACGCGAGGTGCCCTGCGTGAGCTCGGCTACCGCTCCCGCTCGGTCAAGGCCGAGATCCGCGAGAACCTCCTGCAGCGCCTGCGCTCGGGAGAGACCGCGTTCCCCGGGATCGTCGGCTTCGACGACACTGTGCTGCCGCAGCTGGAGAGCGCGCTGCTCGCCGGCCACGACCTGGTCCTGCTCGGCGAGCGTGGGCAGGGGAAGACCCGGCTGATGCGCACCATCGGCTCGCTGCTCGACGAGTGGACGCCGGTGGTCGTGGGCTGCGAGATCCACGACGACCCGATGGCGCCGGTGTGCACGCGCTGCATTCGGCTGGCCGAGGAGCTCGGTGACGACCTCCCGGTGGGCTGGCTGCACCGCGACCACCGCTACGTCGAGAAGCTGGCCACGCCCGACACCAGCGTCGGTGACCTGGTCGGTGACGTCGACCCGGTGAAGGTCGCCGAGGGGCGCACGCTCGGTGACCCGGAGACCGTCCACTACGGGCTGCTGCCGCGCACCAACCGCGGCGTCTTCGGCATCAACGAGCTGCCCGACCTGGCCGAGCGGATCCAGGTCGCGATGTTCAACGTGCTGGAGGAGCGCGACATCCAGGTCCGCGGCTACTCGCTGCGGCTGCCGATCGACGTGCTGCTGGTGGCCAGCGCCAACCCGGAGGACTACACCAACCGCGGCCGGATCATCACCCCGCTCAAGGACCGTTTCGGGGCGGAGATCCGCACCCACTACCCCTACGAGGTCGCCGAGGAGGTGGCGCTGGTCCGCCAGGAGGCGCAGCTGGTCGCCGAGGTGCCCGACCACCTGCTCGAGGTCGTCGCCCGGCTGACCCGCGGCCTGCGGGAGTCCTCCTCGGTGGACCACCGCTCCGGGGTGAGTGCCCGCTTCGCGATCGCCGCCGCCGAGGGGGTCGCCGCGTCCGCGCTGCGCCGGGCCGCCCGGGTCGGCGAGCCGGAGGCGGTCGCCCGGGTCTGTGACGTGCCGACGGTCGTCCCGGCGCTGCTGGGCAAGGTCGAGTTCGAGATGGGGGAGGAGGGCCGCGAGGTCGACGTGGTCCAGCACCTGCTGCGGGTCGGCATCGCCGAGACCTTCCGCGAGCGGCTCACCGGGCTGGATCTCTCCGGTTTCACCGACCTCTTCGCCGAGGGTGCCGTCGTCGAGACCGGCGAGCTGGTCCCGGCCACCGAGCTGCTGGCCCAGATCGGCACGGTGCCCGGCCTCTCCAAGGTGCTCGACCGGCTCTCCGACGGCACCGGCGAGGAGCCGACCTCCCCCGGCGAGATCGCGGCCGCGGTGGAGTTCGTCCTCGAGGGGCTGCACCTGACCCGCCGGATCCAGAAGGACAGCCTGGCCGGCCGGACCGTCTACGGGGCCTGAGCCATGGCCACCCCGCGGTTCCGGTACGGCCCCTGGCACGACGGTCCCGATCCGTTGGCGCCGCCGTACGACGTGCGCGCGGCGCTCGACGAGGTGGGCCGTGACGTCCTCGCCGGCGGGTCGCTGCGCGAGGCGCTGGCCGAGCTGCTGCGCCGCGGGTTCGACGGCAACCGCGGCCTCGACGACCTGGCCGCCAGGCTGCGCCGGATGCGCAACGCGGCGCGCCGCCGCGGTGACCTCGGCGGCACCCTCGACCAGGTGCGCGCCGCGCTGGACCAGGCGTTGGCGCAGGAGCGGGACGCGCTGGCCGCGGAGGACGGCGAGGACGCCCGCTGGGCCGAGATGGAGCTGGCCACCGTGCCCGACGAGACCGCGGGCGCGGTGCGGGCGCTGGCCGACTACTCCTGGCACTCGCCGGAGGCCCGGGCGACCTACGAGTCCATCCAGCAGATGCTGCAGCGGGAGGTGCTCGACGCCCAGTTCGCCGGGCTGAAGCAGGCCCTCGCGGACCCCGACCCCGAGGCGATGCAGCGGGTCAAGGACATGCTGGCCGACCTCAACCATCTGCTGGCCGCGCACGCCCGCGGCGAGGACACCGAGGACCTGTTCCGGGACTTCATGGACCGGCACGGCGACCTCTTCCCCGAGCAGCCGGAGACGGTCGACGAGCTGATCGACGCGCTGGCCCGGCGGCAGGCCGCCGCGGACCGGATGATGGCCTCGATGTCCCCCGAGCAGCGCGAGCAGCTCGGCCAGCTGATGAGCGACGCGCTCGCCGACGCCGACCTCGCCTCGGAGATGGCCCAGCTCTCGGACAACCTGCGGGCGCTGCGCCCCGGCATGAACCGTGGCCCGGTGCAGATGCGGGGCGGCGGGGAGCCGCTCGGCTACAGCGAGGGGGTCGAGGCGGTGGCCGAGCTCGCCGACCTGGAGGCGCTCGAGGCGGCGCTGTCCCAGTCGCACGCCGGCGCCACCCTCGACGACGTGGACGTGGAGGTGCTCGAGCAGCACCTGGGGGCCGGGGCCGCCGCCGACTTCCGGGCCCTGCGTGAGCTGGAGCGCGAGCTCGAGCGACAGGGGTTCGTGTCCCGGGGCGACGACGGCCTCCGGCTCACGCCGCGGGCGGTGCGCCGGCTGGGGGAGTCGGCGCTCAAGCGGGTGTTCGCCCGGATGGACGCCGCCGGGTCCGGCGACCACGAGGACCACCGCAGCGGCTCGGCCGACGAGCTGATCGGCTCCTCCCGCCCGTGGATCTTCGGCGACGAGCTGCCGCTGGACGCGGTCCGCACCGTCTCCAACGCGCTGCGCCGCGGCGCCGGGATCCCGGGCCGGCTGCTGGTCGAGGACTTCGAGGTGGTGGAGACCGAGAGGCGCACCACCGCCGCGGTCGCGCTGCTGGTCGACCTGTCGTTCTCGATGGTCCAGGAGGGCCGCTGGGGCCCGATGAAGCAGACCGCGCTCGCGCTGGCGCACCTGGTGGAGACCCGCTTCCGGCAGGACGCGCTGGAGATCGTCGGCTTCGACCGCTCGGCCCGGCGCCTCACCCCCGTGCAGCTCGCCGACGCGGAGCCGGAGTGGGTGCAGGGCACCAACCTGCAGCAGGCCCTGATGATCGCGGCCCGGCACCTGCGCCGGCACCCGGACGCGGAGCCGGTGATCATGGTGGTCACCGACGGCGAGCCGACCGCGCACATCGGCGCCGACGGTCACCCGGTCTTCTCCTGGCCGCCGACGCCGGCGACGCTGCGCGCCACCGTGGGCCAGGTCGACGAGCTCTCTCGCTACGGCGCCTCGATCAACTTCTTCATGCTCGGCGAGGATCCCGGCCTGGCCCGCTTCGTCGACGCGGTCGCCCGGCGCGCAGGTGGCCGGGTGTTCACCCCCGACCTCTCCCGGCTCGGCGAGTACGTCGTCGCCGACTACCTCCGGGCCCGCAAGGGCCGCCGCTGAGCCGCAGCGGCTGGGGGCGCTGGCTAGGCTCGAGACATGACCTGGACCTCGCGCGACCTGCCCTCGTTCGCCGGCCGGACGGTCGTGGTGACCGGCGGCAACTCCGGCATCGGCTGGCACACCGCGGCGGCCCTGGGCCGGGCCGGTGCGTCGGTGACGCTGGCCTGCCGGAACCCGGTGGCCGGCGAGGAGGCCGCTGCCGCGATGCGCGCCGCCGGCGCCGGCGAGGTGCGCGCGGCCAGGTTGGACCTGGCCGACCTCGGCAGCGTCAAGGACTTCGCCGACGCCTGGACCGATCCGCTCGACGTGCTGGTGAACAACGCCGGCGTGATGACCCCGCCGCGCTACCGGCAGACCGCCGACGGCTTCGAGCTGCAGCTCGGCACCAACCATCTCGGTCACTTCGCGCTGACCGGCCGGCTGCTGCCCCGGCTGCTCGAGGCGCCCGCCCCGCGGGTCGTGACGGTCTCCTCGATCGCGCACTTCCGCGGCAACGAGTCGGTGCTCGCCGGCAATCCCCGCGACGGGTACCGGCCCGAGCGTGCCTACGCGAACTCCAAGCTGGCCAACCTGCTGTTCGCCTTCGAGCTGCAACGGCAGGCCGACCGGCACGGCGCCGCGCTGGTCTCGAACGCGGCGCACCCGGGCGTCTCGGCGACGAACCTGGTGACCTCCGAGCAGGGGCTCGGCTCGATCCCGGGAGTCAGCCGGCTGGCGCCGCTGGTGCTGCGGCTGGTCCTGCAGTCGGCGGCCGCGGGCGCCGAGCCCACGCTCCACGCGGTCGCCGAGGGCGGCCCGGCCTCCTGCACCGGGCCGCAGTGGCTGCGGGAGAGCCGCGGACCGGTGGGTCCGGCCCGGCTCAGCCGCTACGCCCGCGACGAGGTGCTGGCCCGGCAGCTGTGGGACCTGAGCATCGAGCTCACCGGGGTCGAGCCCACCTGGCTCTGACGCCGCTCACCCGCCCAGCAGGGCGCTCAGCGTCGCGATGTCGTCGGGCCCGACCTGGCAGCAGCCTCCGACCCAGGCGGCGCCGGCCGCCACCCAGGACGGCGCCAGCGTCACGTCGTACGCCGTGTCGCCGCTCCACGTGCGGGTGCCGCTGTCCCAGCCCTGGCCGGAGTTGGGGTAGGCGACGCCCGGCCTGCCGCTGACCCGGGCCGCGACCTCCAGCGCCGGCAGCACGTCGGCCGGCGCGCAGCAGTTGACCCCGGTGGCGACCACGGCGGGGCTGCCGGCCGCGACCGCGAAGGCGTCCTCGAGCGGCTGCCCGGCCCGGGTCCGCCCACCGCTCACCGAGTAGGACAGCCATGCGGGCAGACCGACCTGGTCGAGGATGCCCACCAACACCTCCGCCTCGTCGAGGTCCGGGACGGTCTCCACCGCCAGCAGGTCCGGGCCCGCCGCGGCCAGCGTCTCGATGCGGGGCAGGTGGAAGTCGCGCAGCCGGGCGGCGCTCAGCCCGTAGCGGCCGCGGTACTCCGAGCCGTCGGCGAGCACCGCGCCGTAGGGACCGACCGAGGCGGCCACCAGCCGGCGCCGCCCGTCGCGGGCCACCTGCTCGTCGCGGACCTCCCGGGCCAGGGTCACGCTGAGGCGCAGCAGGTCCTCGGCCTCGGCGCGGGAGAGGCCGGCGTTCCCGAAGCCGGCCACGCTGGCCTGGTAGCTGGCCGTCGTCGCCACCTCCGCCCCCGCCTCGTAGTAGGTCCGGTGCACGGCCGCGACCTCCTCCGGGGCGTCGCGCAGCAGCCGCGCCGTCCACAGCGCGTCGGACAGGTCGTGGCCGCGGGCCGCCAGTGCGGTGGACAGCCCGCCGTCGAGGATCACCGCGCGGCCTCCAGGTGGGTCCGGACCGCGGCGCGCACCGCCTCCGGCTGTGCGACGTTGGCCATGTGGGCCGCGTCGGCGACCACCACCAGCCGTGCGCGCGGCACCGCCGTGGCGATCTGCCCGGCGACCTCCGGGGTGGTGCTCGGGTCGTCGGCGCCGGCCACGACCAGGGTCGGGGTGTCGATCTCGGCGAGCCGGTCGGTGACGTCGTACGTCGCCAGCGCCTCGCAGCAACCGGCGTACCCCTCGACCGGTTGGGCCACGAAGTCGGCCATCACCCGGCCAACAGTGTCCGGGTGCTCGCGGCGGAACCGCTCGGTGAACCACCGCTCGGTGGTCGCCGCGACCAGTGGCTCGAGGCCCCCGGCCCGCACCTGCCGGGCCCGCTCGACCCAGGTGGCGGGCTCGCCGAAACGCGGCGCGGTGCAGCACAGCGCGAGGGAGGTCAGCCGGTCGCTGTGGTCGAGGGCGAGCAGCTGGCCGATGGCGCCGCCGAGCGAGATCCCGACGTAGCCGAACCGCTCCACCCCCAGCGAGTCGGCGAGCGCGACCACGTCCGCGGCCAGCTCCTCGACGGTGTAGGGCCCTGCGGGGACCGGGGAGCCGCCGTGCCCGCGGGTGTCGAAGCGGATCACCCGGTGGTCGCGGGCGAGGTCGGCGGCCAGGTCGTCCCACAGCGTCAGCGTCGCACCGAGGGAGGAGCCGACCAGCACGGTCGGGCCCTCCCCCTCGATGCGGTGGTGCAGCTTCACCGGTGCGGGCATCGGACCTCCAGGCGGCTCAGGGGACGGTGGCTCTCCACGAGCCGGTCGGCTCCGTCCAGCCTGTCACGGTCGCCGGTGCGGAGGCTCGCCGCCGTCTCAGGCAGTGACGGTGTGCCCGGCCGGGACCGTCTCCTCCGGACGCGGCGGGGGCGGCGGGGTGCCGTCGCCGAACGGGCGGCCGCCGAGCTGCTCCCGGCCGTGGGCGGTCAGCCAGCCGGACAGGTCCGGGCCCTTCGGCACCACGCCGGTGGGGTTGATGTCGGAGTGCACGACGTAGTAGTGCGCCTTGATGTGCGCGAAGTCGATCGTGTCGCCGAAGCCGGGGGTCTGGAACAGGTCGCGGGCGTAGCCCCACAGCGCCGGCATCTCGCTGAGCTTGTTGCGGTTGGCCTTGAAGTGGCCGTGGTAGACGGGGTCGAAGCGCACCAGGGTGGTGAAGAGCCGGACGTCGGCCTCGGTGATCTGCTCGCCGACGAGGTAGCGCCGCTGGGTGAGCCGCTCCTCGAGCCGGTCGAGCGCCGCGAACAGCCGGTCGTAGGCCCGCTCGTAGGACGCCTGCCGGCCGGCGAAACCGCAGCGGTAGACGCCGTTGTTCACCTCGGTGTAGACCCACTCGTTGATCTCGTCGATCTCCGCCCGGAGGTGGTCGGGGTAGAGGTCGGGGGCTCCCTCGCGGTGCCACTTGGTCCACTGCGTCGACAGGTCCAGGGTGATCTGCGGGAAGTCGTTGGTCACCACCTGGCCCGTGGGCACGTCCACGACGGCCGGCACCGTGATGCCCTTGGGGTAGTCGGGGTACCGCGCCAGGAACGCCTCCTGGAGCCGCTCGATGCCCAGCACCGGGTCCCGGCCGTCGGGGTCGAGGTCGAAGGTCCAGCTGCGCGCGTCGTGGGTGGGGCCGCACACTCCCATGCCGAGCACGTCCTCGAGGCCGAGCAGGCGGCGCACGATGATGGCACGGTTCGCCCACGGGCAGGCCCGCGAGACGACCAGTCGGTACCGGTCGGGCTCCACCGGCCAGCCGTCGCGGCCGTCCTCGGTGATCCGGTCCTCGATGTAGTCGGTGTCGCGGTCGAACTCGTCCTCGACGTAACGGCCCTGCGGCATGGGAGCTCCCTCGCTCAAGTTAGTTGCGGCCTCAACTACCTAGTACCGCATCGTACGGCGGTGAAAACCTCGACGGGGCCGGTCAGCCGCCGACCCGGCCGGCGAGCAGGTCCTCGAAGGACAGCGTGTCGGCGAACGGATCGGCGGCTCCGCGGTCCGCCGGCGAGCTGCCCAGGACGGCGCCGGCCAGCTCGCGCGCTGCCCGGTCGATGCGGCCCGACAACGACGTACCGCCGCCGCCGTGCCCGAAGTCCTCGCTGGCGCCGAACACCGCGGTCGGCTGGACGGCCGCGCGGAGGTAGCCGAGCAGCGGCCGCACCGCGAAGTCGAGCGCCAGGGAGTGCCGGGCGGTTCCGCCGGTCGCGGCGGCGAGGACCGGCTTGCCGTCCAGGCTGCCCTCCTCGAGGACGTCGAAGAACGACTTGAACAGCCCGCTGTAGGAGGCGCTGAACACCGGCGTCACCGCGATCAGCCCGTCGGCCCCGGCGACCGCCCGCTGGGCCGCCTCGAGCCGTGGCGACGGGAAGCCGGTGAGCAGCTGGTCGGTGATGTCGTGCGCGAGCTCGCGCAGCTCGACCACCTCGACCTCGGCCGTCTCGCCGGCCGCCTCGAGGGTCCGCACGGTGGCCTCGGCCAGCCGGTCGGCGAGCAGCCTGCTCGACGACGGCTGGCTCAGGCCCGCGGAGACCACGGCGATCCGTCGCGTCGTCATCGGACGACCTCCGGGGAGCGGCCGGTGACGACGTCGGCGGCGGGGCGCGCAGCGGCGTCCCGGGGGCCGGCGGCGGCGGCCACCAGCGAGGCGTGCGTGGGCGCGTCGGGGACGTGCGCGGGCCGGAGGGCGTCGAACTCCCTGCGCAGCACCGGGACGACCTCCTCGCCGAGCAGGTCGAGCTGCTCGAGCACCGTCTTCAGGGGCAGGCCGGCGTGGTCGAGCAGGAACAGCTGACGCTGGTAGTCGCCGACGTACTCGCGGAAGCCGAGCGTCTTCTCGATCACCTGCTGCGGGCTGCCGACGGTCAACGGTGTCTGGGAGGTGAAGTCCTCCAGGGACGGCCCGTGACCGTAGACCGGGGCGTTGTCGAAGTAGGGGCGGAACTCCGCGACCGCGTCCTGGCTGTTGCGGCGCATGAAGACCTGCCCGCCGAGACCGACGATGGCCTGGTCGGCGGTGCCGTGGCCGTAGTGCTCGAAGCGCCGACGGTAGAGGCTGACCATCCGCTCGGTGTGCGAGGCGGGCCAGAAGATGTGGTTGGCGAAGAAGCCGTCCCCGTAGTAGGCCGCCTGCTCGGCGATCTCGGGGGAGCGGATCGAGCCGTGCCAGACGAACGGCGGCACGCCGTCGAGCGGGCGGGGGGTGGCGGTGAAGCCCTGCAGCGGAGTGCGGTACTTGCCCTCCCAGTCCACGACCTCCTCGCGCCAGAGCCGGTGCAGCAGGTGGTAGTTCTCGATCGCCAAGGCGATGCCGTCGCGGATGTCCTTGCCGAACCAGGGGTAGACCGGTCCGGTGTTGCCGCGGCCCATCATCAGGTCCATCCGGCCGTCCGAGAGGTGCTGGAGGGTCGCGTAGTCCTCGGCGATCCGCACCGGGTCGGTGGTGGTGATCAGCGTCGTGGAGGTGGAGAGCAGGATCCGCTCGGTCTGCGCCGCGATGTAGGCCAGCGTCGTGGTCGGCGCGGAGGGGATGAAGGGCGGGTTGTGGTGCTGGCCGGTCGCGAAGACGTCCAGGCCGACCTCCTCGGCCTTCCGGGCGATCGCGACCGTCGCCTTGATCCGCTCGTGCTCGCTGGGCGTGGTGCCGGTCGTCGGGTCACTGGTCACGTCGCCGACGGTGAAGATCCCGAACTGCATGTCGTGCTCCTAAATAGTTGCAGATTCAACTACCTCAACGGGGTGGTCGCCTGCCCTATTCCCGGCCCCCGGAGGTGGGGGGCCGTGGCTCACTCGGGGGCGTTCTCGGCCTCGTCGCCGACGCGGAACGGTGTGGTCACGTCGTCGTACATCAGGTGCGTGACCAGACCCTCGGTGGCGTGCTGGAGGTTGTGGCAGTGGTCCATCCAGACGCCGGGGTTGTCGGCCACGAAGGCCACCTCGAAGGACTCCCCGTCGTTGACGTTCAGCGAGTCGAACCACCACGGGCTCCCGGTGGCCCGCCGGCCGTCGCGGGAGAGCACCACGGCGTGGTGACCGTGCAGGTGCATCGGGTGCACGTCGCCGCTGTGGTTCTCGATCCGGACCCGGACCACGTCACCCTCGTGCACGACGAACATCGGCATGTCGGGGTAGACGTGCCCGTTCACGGTCCACCACAGCCCCGGTCGACCGTCCAGGAAGCCCGGGCGGCGGCCGATCTCGTAGCGGAAGTCCCGGTCGGCCCGGTCGGGGTCGAAGCCGAGCGGCGCCGGGGAGCCGTAGTCCAGCAGGTCCAGCTCGCGGTCCGGCTCCGGGGCCGCCGGGGCGGTCGTCCCCGCCGGGCCGATCACGAGCGCGGTGTCGCCGCCGACCTGCAGCCGCACGGCGGAGCCGTCGTCGGGCACGGTCACCTCGAGGTCGACCCGGCCGCCGGCCGTCACGGTGACCGCCTCGTCCCGGACCGGGGTCGGGCCGTGCACGTCGGTCCCGTCCAGCGCCAGCACCCGGTACGGCGCGGCCGCCCAGGCGCGCAGCGGCCCGTTGTCGGTGTTGATCAGCCGGACCCGGACCGTGCCGCCTGCGGCCGCGGCCACCGGCACGTCGCCCTCGCGGCCGTTGAGCGTCGCGGTGCCGGAGTAGAGGTGGGCCAGCGCGACCACGTCCGTGGTGCCGGCCGGGTCGCGGCGGGAGCGGGGGTGGACCACGAGCGGGCCGAGCAGCCCGCGCAGCACCTGCTCGTGGGAGACCTGGTGGGAGTGGTACCAGTAGGTGCCGGCCTGGTCGGCCACGAACCGGTAGGTGTGCTCGGCACCCGCCGGCACGGCGTCCTGGGTGACCCCGGCCACGCCGTCCTCGGCGTTCGGCACGTCCACGCCGTGCCAGTGCAGGGTGACCCCGTCGCCGACGTTCTCGTTGCGCAGGTGCACCTCCAGCAGCTGTCCCTGCCGCACCTCCATCAACGGGCCGGGCGTGCTGCCGTTGAGGGTGTAGCCCTCGATCGTCCGCCCGGAGGCGAGCCGGACCTGCTGGCGGCGGGCCACCAGCTCCACGGTGACGTCCGCGGCTCGGTCGGGATCGGCGACCAGCCCCGCGACGCTCCGCAGCCGGCCGGGGGCGGTAGCGGCGCCCGGCTCACCGGCGGCGTCGCCCGGCTCACCGGCTGTGTCGCCGTGGCCGTCTCCATGGCCGTCCATGTCGTCCATGCCGTGACCCGAGGGACCTTCGCCGCCCGCGACGGTCCGCGGCCCGCCACCGTGGTCGAGGTAGCCCATCTCCATGACCGAGTAGGTCGTCGGGATCAGGCTCGCCTGCCAGAACCAGACCACCGGCGCGACCACGACGAGCGTGGCCAGGCAGGCCAGGAGGACCCGGGTCCGCTCTCTCACACATCCCCCTCGTCGTGGTCGTGCTCGCGCTGGTGAGCGTCGCGGCCCTCCACGCCGGTCCGGGCGGTCGCGTCAGGCGACCGCGTGCTCCTGGGCGACGGCGCTGGGCTGGCGCGCGGCTTGGGCGGCCATCATCCCGAGCCCGAAGAGCAAGAAGGCGTTCAGCCCGTGCAGGACGCCGACCACCGGAGCGCCGAAGGCCGTGAAGGCCAGCAGCACCTGCGCGACCACGTCGAGCAGGATGAAGCCCGCCCACTTCGTGCCGCCGGGGACCTTGGCGAAGAACGACAGTGCCAGCAGGATCAGGGCGATCAGCGGGATCACCGCAGTGCCGAGGAGGCCGTGGATCATCTGGCCGGCGGCGCCGGCGACGTCGCCGCTCTCGGCCACGCTGGTGGAGTAGCTCTTGTCGTCCTCGAGGTAGCTGAAGATGCCGAAGGTGCCGAAGGTGATCATCGACGCCTGCACGGCGACGAGCACGGGCACCGAGAGTGCGAGGTAGCGGTAGGCGGACTTCATGGTGGCGGATCCTCCGGAAAGCTCGTGGGCGCCCGCCGGTCGGGCGCCGCTGCCAGGGGTCCCCGGAACACCCCGTGAGGGGAAGGATGCAGCCTGTGACCCGGGTCTGTCCCGTGATTTTCACGGAGCCCTGCTGCTAACCGGTTAAAAAGTCGTAAACGGTCAGTAGTTGGGTGCCTCGATAGCCTCGACCTGTGCTCATCCTCGGCCGCCGCACGTTCGCCGACACCGACCTGCTGGTCATGGCGATCGTCAACCGCACCCGCGACTCCTTCTACGACAACGGCGCCACGTGGCAGGAGGACAAGGCCCTGGAGCGGGTTCGCTCGGTGGTGGCCGCCGGCGCCGACCTCGTCGACATCGGCGGGGTGAAGGCGGGCCCCGGCGAGGTCGTGGACGTCGAGGAGGAGCTGCGCCGCACCGTGCCGTTCGTGGCGAGGGTGCGCGAGGAGTTCCCCGACCTGGTGATCAGCGTGGACACCTGGCGTGCAGCGGTCGGCCGGGAGGTCTGCCGGGCCGGCGCCGACGTGCTGAACGACGCCTGGGGCGGCTTCGACCCCGACCTGGCCCAGGTGGCCGCCGAGTTCGGTGCCGCGCTGGTGTGCACCCACACCAACGGCGCCACCCCCCGGACCGCGCCGCACCGCCCGTCGTACGACGACGTGGTGGCCGCCGCGATCGAGGCGACCGTCGGGCTCGCCGAACGCGCCGCCTCGCTGGGCGTCTCGCGCGACAGCCTGCTGATCGACCCGGCGCACGACTTCGACAAGAACACCTGGCACTCGCTGGAGCTGACCCGCCGGCTCGACGAGATGGTGGCCACCGGCTGGCCGGTGCTGGTGTCGCTGTCGAACAAGGACTTCGTCGGCGAGACGCTCGACCGTCCGGTCGGGGAACGGCTCACCGGCACCCTGGCGGCGACCGCGGTGAGCGCCTGGCACGGCGCCCGGGTCTACCGCGTGCACGAGGTCGCCGAGACCCGGGAGGTGCTCGACATGGTCGCCAGCATCCGCGGCGACCGGCCGCCGGCGCGTGCCGTGCGGGGCCTGGCGTGAGCGGCCCGCTCCGGGTGGTCCTGTGCCCGCACCCGCCGCTGCTCTTCCGCGAGCTCGCCGGCCTCCAGGACGCGGCGGCCGACCTGCGGGTCGCGTGCCGCACGGCGCTCGAGACGGCGCTTGCCGCGGCCCCCGACGAGGTGGTCGTCGTCGGAGGCGCCGAGGAGTCGCGCCGGTGGGAAGGCGCGACGGCAGCCGACGTCCGCCGCTTCGGCACGACGGCCGGGCGGACCGGTCCGGGGCTGCCGCTCTCCCTCGGCGTCGGCAGCCGGCTGCTGCAGGAGGCCGGGTGGACCGGGCCCACCCGGCGGCAGACGGTCGTCGCGGAGGCTCCGGACCACGAGCTCGACGCGCTCGCGGCCGAGCTGCGCGGACGGACCGGTGCGCTGGTGCTGCTGCTCGGAGAGGGCAGCACCCGGCGCGGCGAGAAGGCGCCCGGCTTCCTCGACGAGCGCGCCTTCCCCTTCGACGACGCGGTCGCGGCCGCCCTGTCCGGGGGCGACGCCGCCGCGCTGCGCGACCTCGACGCCGGGCTGGCCGCCGAGCTCGCCGTGAGCGGCGGGGCCGTGCTGCGGCTGCTCGGCCGGCTCGTGACCACGCCGGTGGCTGCGGAGCTGTCCTACCGTGACGACCCGTTCGGGGTCTCCTGGTTCGTCGCGACCTGGGACGCCCGCACCCCCTCGGACAGCGCTCAGCGCCGGACGACCAGCAGCGCCTGACTGCTCCGCCCCACGAGCCCGCGCTCGTCGTACACGCTCGAGACCGCGACGCCCACCGAGCCGCTGCCCAGCGTCGTCGCGGCGTCGAGGCAGATCCACTCCCCGACCGGCGGCCGCAGCACGTGCACGGTGAGCTCGGTGTTCAAGAACCCCCAGCTGGCCGGGTCCAGCGCCGCGGAGACTCCCGACGCCGAGTTGGCGCAGGCCATCAGCCGCTGCACCTGGCTCATCGGCTCGCCCTCGACGAGGTCCACCCGCGGGCGCATCCAGACCAGGCCGGGCCCCGGCTCCTCGACCGCGCCCCGGATCCAGCGCCACTCCACGGCATCGAGGTAGCCGCCGGACCAGGCGACCGGCCGGTCGTGCGGCCGCCCGTCGGCAGGCCGGTGCGGCAGCGGTACGTCGTCGGCCGCCGGACCGTCCTGGTGGCCCGGGAACAGCCAGGCGGCCGCTTGCGCGCACGGCCGGCCGCGCTCCTCGTCGTGCAGGACCGCCTCGACCAGCTCCACCGAGCGGCCCGGCCGGACCACCCGGGAGGAGACCCGCACCGGCCCCACCGGCACCGGTCCGAGCAGCTCCATCGTGAGCCGCCCCACCACCCGGTCGCTGTCCCGGCCGACCCGCTCGACGGCGCGAGCCAGCAGGGCTGCGGGAGGGCCGCCGTGCTGGGCCTCGGGCCCCCACGGTCCGGCCGTGGACGGCTGGGACAGGAACCGGTCGGGGCCGTCGGGCACGTAGAAGGCGGGCACCGGGACATCATGCCGGGGGCGCTCCCTGGGACTGCCCGGGAGGGCGTCAGCGAGGGCGTCGCGACCGTGTACGGTGAGCGTCGCGACGGGCTCCCGGTGAGCCTGGGAGAAGGGCCTCGGGACTCGATTTCATGATCCGCCGGGGCCGTGTGTATTCTTTCTCGTCGCTTGCCCCTTTAGCTCAGTCGGTAGAGCGTCTCCATGGTAAGGAGAAGGTCTACGGTTCGATTCCGTAAAGGGGCTCTGGGTAGGGATTCCCGCACGGACCTGCTGGTCCGTGCGGGCGCCCCGTCCCGGTGGCGGGGTAGCTCAGGTGGTTAGAGCACACGGCTCATAATCGTGGTGTCGCGGGTTCGAGTCCCGCCCCCGCTACTCACCGAACGAAGCTCGAGTCGCCCGGTCTTGTCCGGGCGTGCACACTTGAGTGGCACCGACCGGCAGCTTGACGACCAAGAAGAGGCACTCACCGTGGCCAGCAAGAGCTCTGACGTCCGCCCCAAGATCACCTTGGCCTGCGTTGAATGCAAGGAACGCAACTACATCACCAAGAAGAACCGTCGCAACGACCCGGACCGCATGGAGCTGAAGAAGTTCTGCCCGCGTTGCCGCAAGCACACCGACCACCGCGAGACCCGCTGAGTCGGTAGCCCCAGCACATCCCGACGAAGGAGCGGTCCCCGGCACCGGGGACCGCTCCTTCGGCTTTGCCCTAGTAGCCTCCTGCCCATGGCTGTCGACTCCTCCCTGGCCGGCCGGGCCTTCCCCGCGACCGAGCCCTACACCGTCTCGGTGGAGAAGCTGCGGGAGTTCGCCGCGGCCACCGGCTCGGACTTCGACGGCGGCACCGCCCCGGCCACCTTCCCGATCGTGGTGGCGTTCCAGGCGATGACCGCGCTGATGCAGGACCCCGAGGTGGGGATCGAGCTGCACCGGGTCGTGCACGGCGAGCAGCGGTTCACCTACACCCGGCCCGTGGTCGCGGGCGACACGCTGCGCGCCGCCCTGACCGTCGACTCGCTGCGCCAGATCGGCGGCGCCGACATCATCGGCACCCGCAGCGAGATCACCGACGCCGACGGCCTGCCCGTCTGCACCGCCTACGCCACCCTGGTGCACCGCTCGCCCGCAGAGGAGCCCGCAGATGCAGACCGGTGACGTGCTCCCCGAGCAGAGCTACACCGTGACCCGCGCCGACCTCGTGCGGTACGCCGGTGCCAGCGGCGACTTCAACCCGATCCACTGGTCGGACCGGGTCGCCACCTCGGTCGGGCTGCCCGGCGTGATCGCGCACGGCATGTTCACGATGGCGTTGGCCGCCCGGGCCCTCGACACCTGGGCGGGCGCGCCCGGCAAGGTGCGCGAGCTCGGCTGCAAGTTCACCAAGCCGGTCGTCGTGCCCGACGACGACGAGGGAGTCGTGGTGCGGGTCTCCGGGACCGTCGCCAACGTCACCGACGCCGGCGTCCAGGTCTCGCTGCAGGTCATGTGCGGCGAGGACAAGGTGCTCGGGATGCCGCGGGCGGTGCTGGGTGCCTGAGGCCCCCGCACTGGCCCGGCTCACCACCCTGCGCGTCGGTGGCCCGGCGCGGTCGTACGTCGAGGCGACCAGCGCCGCCGAGCTGGTCGCGGCGGTCCGGGCCGCGGACGGCACCGGCACGCCGCTGCTGGTGCTCGGCGGCGGGAGCAACCTCGTGGTGGGTGACGACGGGTTCGACGGCACGGTGGTGCGGGTCGCCACCCGGGGCGTCCGCGTCGAGCAGGACGCCTGCTCCGGGGCGACGGTCCACGTCGCCGCCGGCGAGAGCTGGGACGACCTGGTCGCGCGCGCCGTGGACGAGGGCTGGATCGGTGTCGAGGCGCTCTCCGGCATCCCCGGCTCGGTCGGCGCGACGCCGATCCAGAACGTCGGCGCCTACGGCCAGGAGGTCGCCGACACGATCGCCTCGGTGCGCTGCTGGGACCGGCTTGCGAACGAGCACCGGACGCTGGCGGCCGCCGACTGCGGCTTCGGCTACCGCACCAGCCGGTTCAAGCAGGAGCCCGGGCGGTGGGTGGTCCTCGAGGTGACCTTCCAGCTCCGGCTCGGCGACCTGGGGGCACCGGTGCAGTACGCCGAGCTGGCTCGCGCCCTGGGCGTGCAGCAGGGGGAGCGGGCCCCGGCGCGGGCCGTGCGCGAGGCCGTGCTGGCGCTGCGACGCGGCAAGGGGATGGTGCTCGACGACGCCGACCACGACACCTGGAGCGCCGGCTCGTTCTTCACCAACCCGGTCCTCGACGCGCCGGTCGCGCGGACGCTGCCCGCCGACGCGCCGCGCTGGGAGCAGCCCGACGGTCGCGTGAAGACCAGTGCGGCGTGGCTGATCGAGCACGCCGGCTTCCACCGGGGCTTCGGCAACGGCCGCGCCGGCCTGTCCGGCAAGCACACGCTCGCGCTCACCAACCGCGGCGGTGCGAGCACCCGCGACCTGCTCGAGGTCGCCGCCGAGGTGCAGCGCGGGGTCGAGGAGCGCTACGGCGTCCGTCTGGTCAACGAGCCGGTCCTGGTCGGTTGCACGCTGCCGCCGTCCGTTCCGTCCGCGGCCCCGACCAGCTAGAAGCTGGTGCCGCCGGGAACGGGCTCGGCGGGCGTCCCCGAGCCCACCGACGAGGCCACGAGGATCGCGAGGAACCCGGCGATCACCAGCACCCCGATCACCAGCAGCACCGTGGCGATCACGCCCAGCACGTAGCCGGCGAACGCCTGCGAGCGTCCGCCCCAGCGCTCGGGGTCGGCGTCGATCTCGCGCACGGTGCGGCGGCCCACCACCCACGCCCACGGACCGACGAGGATCGGCAGGTAGCAGGTGAACCCGCCGGCCAGTGCCACGATGCCGAGGACCAGAGCCTTGGTCGCCGACGGGTGGTCGGGGCGGACCGGCACCTGCATGTAGCCGGGCAGGTAGCCGCCCGGCTGACCCGGCGGGACGTAGCCCGGACCCGGCGGGTAGCCGTACCCGGGCGGCGGGGCCGGGTAGCCGTAGCCGGGCGGTGGCGGGGCGGCGTAGCCGGGCGGGGCCGGGTAGCCGGGCGGGGTGCCGTCGCCGGGCTGCGGGGGAACGCCGTACGGCGCGGTCGCCGGGGGCTCCTCGCCGGGAGGTGGCGCGGGGCTGTGCTCGTCCGGCTGCTGGTCTCCCGGATCCCCGGGCGTGTGGCTCATGGGGAACAGTCTGCCAACCAGGCGTCGATCTCCCCGACCAGCCGCGCTGCGACCTCGGCCGGAGCCTGCGAGGCCCGCACCGACATCCGGGCCAGCTCCGCGAGCTGGGCGTCGCTGAGCTCGTGCGCCGCCCGCATGGTGGCGTACTGCGCGGCCAGCCGGGAGCCGAAGAGCAGCGGGTCGTCGGCGCCGAGCGCCACGGTCGCTCCCGCCTCCAGCAGCTGCGGCAGCGGGACCGAGGTCAGGTCGGAGTAGACACCGAGCGCGACGTTGGACACCGGGCAGACCTCCAGGGCGACGCCCCGTTCGACGACCCGCTCGAGCATCCGCGGATCCTCGGCGACCCGGACGCCGTGCCCGAGCCGGTGCGCCCCGAGCTGGTCCAGGCACACCCCGACGCTCTCCGGACCCAGCAGCTCCCCGCCGTGCGGGGCGAGCAGCAGCCCGGCACGCTCGGCGATCGCGAAGGCGCGCGCGAAGTCGGCGGTGCTCCCGCGGCGCTCGTCGTTGGACAGCCCGAAGCCGACCACGCCGCGGCCGGCGTACTGCGCGGCGAGCCGGGCCAGGGCCCGGGCGTCGAGGGGATGCCGCGTCCGGTTGGCCGCGATCACCACGGCCATGCCCAGGCCGGTCGCCCGCGAGGCGTCGCGGACCGCGTCGAGCACGAGGTCGGTGAACGCGGTGATGCCGCCGAAGCGGGCCGCGAAGCCGCTCGGGTCGACCTGCAGCTCCAGCCACCGGCCCCCGTCGGCTACGTCGTCCTCCGCGGCCTCACGCACCAGCCGGCGTACGTCGTCCTCGGTCCGCAGCACCGACCGGGCGACGTCGTAGAGCCGCTGGAACCGGAACCAGCCCTTCTCGTCCGCGGCCGACAGCTGCGGCGGCCACTCGCCGACCAGCGCGTCGGGCAGCACGATGCCGTCCCGCGCGGCGAGCTCGAGCAGCGTGGCGTGCCGCATCGAGCCGGTGAAGTGCAGGTGCAGGTGTGCCTTGGGAAGCGTGGTCAGTGACCGCCGCCCGGTCCCCCCGGATGTCATCGACGAGCGGTCAGCCGAGGAGTCGCTGCAGCCGGCCGATGCCTTCCGCCAGGTCGTCGTCGCCGAGCGCGTAGGAGAACCTCAGGTAGCCGGGCGACCCGAACGCCTCGCCCGGGACCGCGGCCACCTCGGCCTTCTCGAGCAGCAGCTCGGCGAGCTCCGCCGAGGTGGTCGGGGTGGACCCGTCGATCTCGCGACCGAGCAGGCCCTTGACCGAGGGGTAGGCGTAGAACGCGCCCTGCGGCTCCGGGCAGACGACCCCGTCGATCTCGTTGAGCATCGACACGATCGTGCGCCGCCGCCGGTCGAAGGCCGAGCGCATCTCCTCGACCGCCGACAGGTCGCCGTTCAGGGCGGCCACCGCCGCGCGCTGGGCGACGTTGGAGACATTGGAGGTGGCGTGCGACTGCAGGTTCGTGGCGGCCTTCACGACGTCCTTCGGCCCGACCACCCAGCCGATCCGCCAGCCGGTCATGGCGTAGGTCTTGGCGACTCCGTTGACCACGACGCAACGGTCGAGCAGCTCGGGCACCACCACCGGCAGCGAGGCCGCCTCCTGACCGTCGTAGACGAGGTGCTCGTAGATCTCGTCGGTCAGCACCCACAGCCCGTGCTCGAGAGCCCAGCGACCCAGCGCCTCCACCTCCTCGCGGGAGTAGACCGCGCCGGTCGGGTTCGACGGGGAGTTGAACAAGAACACCTTGGTCCGCGGCGTGCGGGCTGCCTCGACCTGCTCGACGGTGACCTTGTAGTCCTGGGTCTCGTCGGCGAGCACCTCCACCGGCACCCCGCCGGCCAGCCGGATCGCCTCCGGGTAGGTCGTCCAGTACGGCGCCGGGACGATCACCTCGTCGCCCGGGTCGAGCAGGGTGGCGAACGCCTCGTAGATCGCCTGCTTCCCGCCGTTGGTGACGAGCACGTTGGCCGGCTCGACCTCGAGGCCCGAGTCGCGGCGGGTCTTGTCCACGATCGCCTGCTTGAGCTCGGGCAGGCCGCCGGCCGGCGTGTAGCGGTGGTTGCGCGGGTCCCGGCAGGCCTCGACCGCCGCCTCGACGATGTAGTCCGGGGTCGGGAAGTCCGGCTCCCCGGCGCCGAAGCCGATCACCGGCCGGCCGGCCGCCTTCAGGGCCTTGGCCTTGGCGTCCACGGCGAGCGTGGCGGACTCGGCGATCCCGCCGATGCGGGCCGAGATCCGGTGGGCGGGGGCGTCCTGCGTGGGTTCGGGGCTGGCGCTCATGGGTCTATGGTTCCACCGTCCCCGATGCCCCTGCACGCGGGTTCGAAGCCCGGACGGCTCGGTTCGACTTCCCCGCGACCGACCACGTACACTTCCACGTTGGTGGTCCTCACCCTTGGTCGCCGTGCCCGCGAACACCTCGCGAAGCCGGTGACCGATCCCGGGGCCGCCGTAGGGCACTAGCTCAACTGGCAGAGCATCGGTCTCCAAAACCGAAGGTTGGGGGTTCAAGTCCCTCGTGCCCTGCGAGGCTCCATCCGCGCCCGTCGCGGACGGGGCGGCAGGACCCCGGAGGTTCCGGAGCAACGACGGAGAGGTGGAGAACAGTGTCGGACAGCCGTTCGGTGTCGACGTCTGGTGGTCGCCAGACGCGCGACAAGCGGACCAGCCCCGCCACCTTCTACCGCCAGGTCGTGGCCGAGCTCCGCAAGGTCGTGTGGCCGACCCAGGAGCAGCTGATCACGTACTTCATCGTGGTGCTGGTCTTCGTGGTCGTGCTCATGACGATCGTCTCGCTGCTCGACCTGGGCTTCGGCAAGCTGGTCTTCGCGGTCTTCGGCTGACCAGGGCCGCAGACCGCAGCAGGATCCCGGAGGCCTCCGAGGCCGGACGGGCACCACAGCAGCATCGAACAGTGAAGGTGACGGAGTAACCGTGTCGCAGTCGTACGACGAACAGCACGCCCCCTCCCTCAAGGTCGACCCGACGGTCGACGAGGAGCAGTCCCGGGCCGCCGAGCAGGCGGAGCCCGTGGACGAGTCCGCCTACGAGCCGATGGTCGAAGGCGCCGGTCTGTCCGCCGCCGATGACGACGCCGAGGACGCCGACGGCTCCGACGTGGACGCCCAGGTCGACGAGATCGACGAGGCCCGTGAGGCAGGCGACGACGAGGCTGCGGAGGACGTCCAGGTCGACGAGGACGCCGAGGTCGCGCAGGAGGCCGAGGAGGCCGCCGCGGTGGCCGAGGAGCCCGTGTCCGACCCGCTGGAGGAGTTCCGCGAGGCGCTGCGCTCCAAGCCCGGTGACTGGTTCGTGGTGCACACCTACTCCGGCATGGAGAACCGGGTGAAGGCCAACCTGGAGAACCGGATCACCTCCTTGAACATGGAGGACTACATCCACGAGGTGATCGTCCCGACCGAAGAGGTCGCGGAGATCAAGAACGGCCAGCGCAAGCTGGTCAAGCGCACCGTCCTCCCGGGCTACGTCCTGGTGCGCATGGACCTCACCGACGAGTCATGGTCGGCCGTGCGGCACACGCCGTCGGTCACCGGCTTCGTGGGGCACAGCCACCAGCCGGTGCCGCTGAGCCTCGACGAGGTCGAGAGCATGCTGGCCCCGGCCATCGTCGCCGAGGCCGAGGCCGCCGCTCCCGAGCAGGGAGGCGCCGGGGGCGCCGCCACCAAGCGGAAGGTCGAGGTCGCCGACTTCGACGTGTCCGACTCGGTCATGGTGGTCGACGGCCCGTTCGCCACGCTCCACGCGACGATCACCGAGATCAACGCGGAGTCCCAGAGGGTCAAGGCCCTCGTCGAGATCTTCGGCCGGGAGACGCCGGTCGAGCTGAGCTTCAGCCAGATCCAGAAGGTCTGACCGAGCGAGCTCAGGACAGAGAAGCACAGAAGTAAGGACCCTAGGACAAACATGCCTCCCAAGAAGAAGATCGCAGCGCTCGTCAAGGTGCAGCTGCAGGCCGGGGCGGCCACACCTGCTCCGCCGGTGGGTACCGCTCTCGGCCCCCACGGTGTGAACATCATGGAGTTCTGCAAGGCCTACAACGCGCAGACCGAGGCCATGCGGGGCACCGTCGTCCCCGTCGAGATCACCGTCTACGAGGACCGCAGCTTCACCTTCATCACGAAGACGCCTCCGGCGGCTGAGCTGATCAAGAAGGCTGCCGGCCTGCAGAAGGGCTCGGGCGTTCCGCACAAGGAGAAGGTCGGCAAGCTGACCAAGGACCAGGTGCGCGAGATCGCGACGACGAAGCTCCCCGACCTCAACGCCAACGACATCGACGCAGCGATGAAGATCGTCGAGGGCACCGCCCGCTCGATGGGCATCACGACCGACTGATGCTCCCTGGCGGCCTCCGCACCGGAGACCGCCGCACCGACCACACGTCATCCGTGGCAGGGCCCGCTACGCGCCCCACGACCACAACTGGTGGAAGAAGGAACCAGACATGCAGCGCAGCAAGACCTACCGTGCAGCCTCCGAGTCGTTCGACCAGGACGAGCTGCACACCCCGCTGGAGGCGATCAAGATCGCCAAGTCCAGCAGCAAGAAGAAGTTCGACGAGACCGTCGACGTGGCGATGCGCCTCGGCGTCGACCCGCGCAAGGCCGACCAGATGGTCCGCGGCACCGTCAACCTCCCGCACGGCACCGGCAAGACCGCCAGGGTCCTGGTCTTCGCCAACGGCGACAAGGCCGACGCCGCCCGTGAGGCCGGAGCCGACATCGTCGGTGGCGACGAGCTCATCGACAAGGTGAGCGGCGGCTGGCTGGACTTCGACGCGGTCGTCGCGACGCCGGACATGATGGGCAAGGTCGGCCGTCTCGGCCGCGTGCTCGGCCCCCGCGGCCTCATGCCGAACCCGAAGACCGGCACCGTCACGCCGGACGTCGCCAAGGCCGTCACGGACATCAAGGGCGGCAAGATCGAGTTCCGCGTCGACCGGCACGCGAACCTGCACTTCATCATCGGCAAGGCCTCCTTCGACGAGGCCCAGCTCGCGGAGAACTACGCCGCGGCGCTCGAGGAGGTGCTCCGGCTCAAGCCGGCCAGCTCGAAGGGCCGCTACCTGCGCAAGGTCACCGTCTCCACGACGATGGGCCCCGGCGTCCAGGTGGACCCGAACCGCACCCGCAACGTCGCCTCGGACGACGAGGTCTGACCCCCCGCCCTCCAGGCATGACGAGGCCCCGCCGGCAGCAGCCGGCGGGGCCTTGTCGCGTCCGGCCCGCGACGAGCCGCGACTACCCGCGACTACCCGCGGCTACTCGGTGAAGACCCGCTCGTCGACGAGCTGCTCGCTGACGATCCGACCCTCGCTCTCGAAGCGGCTCTGGTCGAAGCGCTTGTAGAACTCCATGTCGATGCCGGTCTTGCCGGTGCGGCTCTTCTCGATGCTCAGCACGGCGTAGTGCTTGAACCGCTCCACGTTGCCCATGTTGTAGACGAGGTGGTGGCGGGCGACGACGTCGTACTTGTGGTTGAGCAGCAGCACCGTGTCGGCCTCGTAGGCCAGCGACGAGGAGCCGCGCAGGTTGTTGACGCGCATCCGCTTCCCGGCCTGGATGCCCTCCTTGTCCGAGGCGACGACGGCCAGGATCGGTACGTCGTTGTCCAGGGCGAGGTCCTTGAGGCCCTCCACCACCGTGGTGATCCGCTCGGACTCCTCCGGCACGTTGCCCGGGACGTGGATCTTCTGGAGGTAGTCCACGACGACCAGGGGCTGCTGCCCGATCTCCTCGGTGACCTTGACGATGGCGGCGCGGATGGCGTCCAGGCCGGTCTTCGAGCCGGTGGAGCGGTGCAGGACGAGCCGGTCGGCGTACTCCTGGACCACCTCGATCGCCTTCGCACCGCCGTCGGTCCCGGAGAGCCGCTCGGCCAGCGACCCGGTCAGTCCGTCGGCGCCCTCGAAGCTCTGCCGGATCCGGCTGGTGCTCGGCGCGTCCGGGCCGCCGAGCCGACCCGCTTCGAGCGCGACGAGGCGGACCAGCAGGGTCTGCAGGTCGTGCTCGAAGGAGAAGACCAGCACCACGCGCCCCGATCGCGCCACGTTGCGGGCGACCTGCATCACCCAGGTGGTCTTGCCGAGTCCCTGCGGGCCGCCGAGCAGCACCAGCTCACCCGAGCGGAGACCGCCGCTGAGGTTGACGTCGAGGATGTCGAAGCCGGTCGGCCACACCCGGGCCTCGGCGTGCGAACCGGCGCGCACGCGGTAGTCAGCCTGCTCCAGGACGCCGGTGAGAGTTTCCAGTGAGAGATCCACGCACTCATGGAACCACCACCGGACGGCGCTCACGGGTGGTTCGCCGGAATCGGGGCCGGTGCGTGATTTGGCTCCAGGACCCGGACTCACGTACAGTTCCGGTGAAACCAGAGACCGCCGGTTGTCGGTGTGCCCGGAGAGAACGTGTCCGGGTCGCTGGCCGAAGGTCCCGCTCCGCGGGCATCCTGCGCAGGTGACACCGAGTGTGGCTGAACCACGCACCGCAAGGTGCGCAGCCGTCCGCCCCGTGCCTCCTGTGCCGGGGCTTTTTTCGTGGATGGGCCCGATCCGGCGTCGACGGAGACGTGTGATGACCGGAAGGAGACCCATGGCGCGGCCCGACAAGGCAGCCGACGTCGCAGAGCTCGTGGAGTCGTTCCAGGACTCTGCTGGTGCTGTGCTGACCGAGTACCGCGGTCTCTCCGTGAAGCAGCTGCAGGACCTGCGGCGTGCTCTCGGCGAGAACGCCACCTACGCCGTGGTCAAGAACACGCTCACCAAGATTGCCGCCACGGAGGCGGGCGTCGAAGGATTCGACGCCCTGCTCACCGGGCCGACCGCCATCGCGTTCATCAGCGGTGACGTCGTCGAGGCAGCCAAGGGCCTGCGTGACTTTGCCAAGGCAAACCCCTCCCTCGTGATCAAGGGCGGTGTCCTCGACGGCGCCGCGCTCGACGCGGCGGAGATCGCGAAGCTGGCCGACCTCGAGTCGCGTGAGGTCCTCCTCGCGAAGCTCGCCGGAGGCATGCTGGCTTCGCTCAGCCAGGCCGTCTACCTGCTCAACGCTCCTCTCGCGCAGGCTGCCCGCCTCGCCGGGGCGCTGCAGGCGAAGGCCGAGCAGGACCCCTCGATCCTCAAGGGTGGTGCCGGCACGCCGGCGCCCGTCTCGACCGAGGAGCCCTCCGGCTCCTCCGACGAGGCCGCAGGGGACACAGCCACGGAGACCACGGCGACCGATGAGGCCGAGTCGACCGAGACGTCCGCACCGGACGCCCCGGCCGATGAGACCCCGGCAGCCGAGGCCACCGAGGCCTGAGGCCCCCGGACCTACGGGCCCGAGCACCACTAACCGACACCCATCGGTCCGCTCGACCTGATCGGACCAGCAACACGGAAGGAAACGCCACCATGGCGAAGCTCACCACCGACGAGCTGCTCGACGCGTTCAAGGAGATGACCCTCCTCGAGCTGAGCGAGTTCGTGAAGCAGTTCGAGGACGCCTTCGGCGTCACCGCCGCCGCCCCCGTCGCCGCTGCGGCTCCCGCCGCCGCTGGTGGTGGCGAGGCCGCCGAGGCGGAGGAGCAGGACGAGTTCGACGTCGTCCTCGAGGCCGCTGGTGAAAAGAAGATCAACGTCATCAAGGAGGTCCGCGCGCTGACCAGCCTCGGCCTCAAGGAGGCCAAGGAGCTCGTCGAGGCGGCTCCGAAGGCGATCCTGGAGAAGGTCACCAAGGAGGCCGCGGAGAAGGCCAAGGGCGCCCTCGAGGGCGCCGGCGCCACCGTCACCGTCAAGTGACGCTCTGCTCCTGAGACACCGCGCGCGGCGGTCATCCCTACCGGGATGGCCGCCGTTCGTGCGTCCGGGCCCGGTCGTGCGCCGCCGGCTCGCCGGACCCCGACGGGGCCGCCGCCGGCGTCGCCCGGCCCCGATCTGCCCGATCCATGTGCCTGTGTGACGACCGTAACCATCTGTCGGTTTACTCGTTGGTAGGGGAGGGCACAACGCACGGTCAGGGAGTCCCGGGGGAGCCGATCGCCCTCGGCGGGCGCGCGACATCGAGGGAGGGACGCTTGTGGGCGTCGAGATCAAGGTCGACGGGCTGACGAAGTCCTTCGGCAAGCAGGTCATCTGGGGCGACGTCAGCCTGACGATCCCCGCGGGTGAGATCTGCGTGATGCTCGGCCCGTCGGGCACCGGCAAGTCCGTCTTCCTCAAGACCCTCATCGGGCTGCTCAAGCCCGACAAGGGGAGCATCGTCATCGAGGGCACCGACATCGCGACCTGCTCCGAGCGGCAGCTCTACGAGATCCGCAAGCTCTTCGGGGTCCTGTTCCAGGACGGCGCGATGTTCGGCTCGATGAACCTCTACGACAACGTCGCCTTCCCGCTGCGCGAGCACACCCGGAAGTCCGAGTCCGAGGTCCGCGACGTCGTCATGGAGAAGATGGAGCTCGTCGGCCTGGTCGGCGCCGAGGACAAGCTCCCCGGGGAGATCTCCGGCGGCATGCGCAAGCGCGCCGGGCTGGCCCGGGCGCTGGTCCTGGACCCGGAGATCGTGCTCTTCGACGAGCCCGACTCCGGCCTCGACCCGGTCCGCACGTCGTTCCTGAACCAGCTGATCGTCGACCTCAACGCGCAGATCGACGCCACCTTCCTCATCGTCACCCACGACATCAACACCGCCCGGACCGTCCCGGACAACATCGGGCTGCTCTTCCACCGGCACCTGGCGATGTTCGGGCCGCGGGAGATGCTGCTCTCCTCGGAGGAGCCGGTCGTCCGGCAGTTCCTCAACGCGCAGCGCATCGGTCCGATCGGGATGTCGGAGGAGAAGGACGCCGACGAGCTCGAGGCGGAGAAGGACCAGGAGCTGCCTGCGCTGCCGCCGATCCCGTTGCAGCTCGAGCCGTCCAACGGGGTGGCCCGGCGCAGCCAGCGGCCGCCGGGCGAGTGGTGCCGCGAGCACGGCGTGACGCCGCCGCCCGGCTCGTTCGAGGAGAACATGTCGATGGCGACGGGCGCCTGAGATGACGACGCTCACCTCCTCGCGGCTGCTCGCCCCGGTGGGGACGGCAGGCAAGCTCTTCGCCTTCGGCCTCGACGTGTTCCGCGGCCTGTTCCGCCGTCCCTTCCAGCTGCGGGAGTTCCTCCAGCAGGCCTGGTTCATCGCCTCGGTCACGATCGTGCCGACCGCGCTGGTGGCGATCCCCTTCGGCGCGGTGATCGCGCTGCAGGTGGGCGGGCTGATCAAGCAGTTCGGTGCCCAGTCCTTCACCGGCTCCGCCGCGGTACTGGCGGTGGTCCGGGAGGCCGGGCCGATCGCCACCTCGTTGCTGATCGCGGGCGCGGGCGGGTCGGCCATCGCCGCGGACCTCGGCGCTCGCAAGATCCGCGAGGAGCTCGACGCGATGATGGTGCTGGGCATCGACCCCATCCAGCGGCTCGTGGTGCCCCGGGTGCTGGCGACGATGCTGGTCGCGGTCTTCCTCAACGGCCTGGTCAGCGTGGTGGGAGTGGCCGGCGGCTACGTCTTCAACGTGGTGCTCCAGGACGGCACCCCAGGCGCCTACATCGCCAGCTTCACCGCCCTGGCCCAGCTCCCCGACCTGTGGCAGGGCATGGCCAAGGCGGTGGTCTTCGGGTTGATCGCGGCCGTCGTCGCCGCCTACAAGGGGATGAACGCCGCCGGTGGCCCCAAGGGGGTCGGCGACGCCGTCAACGAGTCGGTGGTCATCACCTTCATGCTCCTGTTCGTCGTCAACTTCGTGATGAGCGCGATGTACTTCCAGCTCGTCCCGCCGAAGACCGGATGAGACCCGGTGAGAGAGGGTCTGCCATGGCGAACGTGAGAGCGGTCTACCAGCGTCCGGCGCGCTTCCTGGACGAGCTGGGCGAGCAGCTGTCGTTCTACCTGCGCGCGCTCGCGTGGACGCCGCGCACGATCCGGCGCTACAAGAAGGAGATCCTCCGGCTGCTGGCCGAGGTCACCCTCGGGTCGGGTGCGCTCGCGGTCATCGGCGGCACCGTCGGGGTGATCACCGCGATGGCCTTCTTCACCGGCACCGAGGTCGGGTTGCAGGGCTACGCAGCGCTGAACCAGATCGGCACCGCGGCCTTCTCCGGGTTCGTCTCCGCCTACTTCAACACCCGCGAGATCTCGCCCCTGGTCGCCGGCATCGCGCTCGCCGCCACGGTCGGCTGCGGCTTCACCGCCCAGCTCGGGGCGATGCGGATCTCCGAGGAGGTCGACGCCCTCGAGGTGATGGCGATCCCCTCGCTGCCGTTCCTCGTCACCACCCGGATCATCGCGGGTCTCATCGCGATCGTCCCGCTCTACGTCATGGGCCTGCTGTCGTCGTACTTCGCGACCAGGCTGACCGTGACCCAGTTCTTCGGGCAGAGCGCCGGCACTTACGACCACTACTTCCACCAGTTCCTGCCGCCGGGCGACGTGCTGTGGTCCTTCGGCAAGGTGCTGGTCTTCGCCGTCGTCGTCATCCTGATCCACTGCTACTACGGCTACACCGCCTCGGGTGGCCCGGCGGGCGTCGGCCTGGCCGTGGGCCGGGCGGTGCGCACCTCGATCGTCGCCATCAACGTCATCGACCTGTTCCTGTCGATGGCGATCTGGGGCACGACGACCACGGTCAGGCTGGCGGGCTGACCATGAAGCTGCTCGTCGTGGGGAAGCACCGGGCGCTCGGCGTCGCCTTCCTGGTGCTGCTGCTGCTCTCGGTGTGGTTGACCTATGCGATCTTCACCAAGAAGTTCGTCGACTACGTGCCGGTGTCGGTGAAGGCCTCGAAGATCGGGCTGCAGCTGCCCCGCCTCGCCGACGTGAAGATCCGCGGCGTCATCGTCGGCGACGTCCGGGAGATCTCCTCCGACGGCGACGGCGCCACCCTCCGGCTCGCGATCGACCCCGACCTGGCCTCGACCATCCCGGCGAACACGACCGCGCGGATCCTCCCGAAGACGTTGTTCGGGGAGAAGTACGTCGCGCTGCAGGTGCCGGCCTCGCCCTCGCCGAAGTCGATCGCTGCCGGGGCGGTGATCCGGGAATCGCGGGTGGCGATCGAGGTGGAGCGGGTGCTCTCGGACCTCTACCCGCTGCTGCGCACGGTGCAGCCCGCGGAGCTCAACTACACGTTGACCGCGCTGGCGACCGCGTTGGAGGGTCGCGGCGAGGCGCTGGGCGAGAACCTGGTGGTCCTCGAGGACTACCTGGCACGGGTGAACCCCAAGGTGCCGTTGCTCGTCGACGACCTGCGGAAGCTGGGCGCGGTCTCGGAGACCTACCGCGCGGCGATGCCGGAGCTGGCGAACATCCTGCGCAACAGCGTCACGACCGGCAACACGCTCGTGGCGAAGGAGCAGAAGCTGACGGCGTTGTTCTCCGACGTCGCGAGCTTCTCCTCGACCAGCAGGGACTTCCTGGAGCAGAACGGCGCGAACATCATCCGGCTCAGCGAGCAGGGGCAGCAGCAGCTGCCGCTGTTCGCCAAGTACTCCTCGGAGTACCCCTGCCTGCTCCAGACCATGGTGCGGTGGACACCGCGGATGGAGAGCGCCTACCGCGGCTACACCCTGCACATCAACCTGGAGACGCTGCCGCGACAGCCGCGAGGCTACGAGCCGCGCGACGACCCCGCCTACGCCGACGAGCGCGGCCCCTTGAGTGAGCAGTCGTGCCGAGCGGCTCCCGGCTACAGCCAGCGCAACCTGCCCGGCGACCGCTACTCCCCGCAGCTGCAGACCGGGGTCGACTACCCGGTCGGCAAGCGGGTCCCCCGGGCTTCGACCTGACCTCCGGCTTCGCCGGCACCGAGGCCGAGCGGGCGGTGGTCAACTCGATCGCCGGCCCCGCCCTCGGCGTCCCCGCCGACGAGGTGCCCGACGTGGCGACGCTGCTGTTCGGCCCGCTGGCGCGCGGCGCGGAGGTGAGCCTGCGATGAAGCTGCTCGACAAGAAGACCACCGGGGACGCGGTCAAGCTGCTGATCTTCGTGCTCGTCACGACCATGGCGACCGGAGTGCTGGTGATCCTGATCGGCAACATCACCTTCGGCGAGACCAAGGCCTACAAGGCCGTCTTCAGCGACGCGACCGGAGTGGTCAACGGCGACGACGTCCGGATCGCCGGGGTCAAGGTCGGCACCGTCCAGGACATCGAGATCGTCGAGAGGACGCGGGCGCTGGTCACCTTCGACGTCGACTCCGACCAGCAGCTGACCGAGAGCACCCTCGCGCAGATCCGCTACCGGAACCTGGTGGGGCAGCGCTACATCTCGCTCTCGCAGGGCACCGGTGCCCCCGACGTGCTCCCGGCCGGGGCGACGATCCCGCTGGACCGGACCGAGCCGGCCCTGGACCTGACCGTGCTGTTCAACGGCTTCAAGCCGCTGTTCGAGGCCATCTCGCCCGCGGACGTCAACAAGCTCGCCTACGAGGTGATCACCGTCTTCCAGGGTGAGGGCGGCACGCTCGAGAGCCTGCTCGCCCACACCGCCTCGGTCACCACCACCCTGGCCAGCCGCGACCAGGTCATCGGCGAGCTCATCGACAACCTGAACGAGGTGATGGTGACGTTGGGCGACCGCGACGACGAGCTCTCGGACCTGCTGGTCAAGCTGCGCGTGTTCGTCTCCGGCCTCTCCGGCGACCGCGAGGCGATCCTGGGCTCGTTGGACTCCGTCTCCGCACTGGCGGTGGAGACCTCCCAGCTGGTCACGGGGATCCGGCCGTCACTGACCCGCGACGTCACGCAGCTGCGTGCCGTGGCGGGCAACATCGACCGCAACAAGGGCGAGCTCGACCGCGCGCTGCAGGTGCTGCCGATCAAGCTGAACAAGATCGGTCGGACCGCGACGTACGGCTCCTGGTTCAACTTCTACCTCTGCAGCTTCAAGGGTCAGGTGGAGCTGCCCGTGGGCCCCCCTGTCCCGGTCGACTACGAGACCGGGGGAGCGAGGTGTCACCTCGGATGAGCGTCCCCTTCCGTGAGCGGAACCCCGTGATCATCGGCGCGATCAGCCTGGCGGTCCTCACCGCACTGGTCCTCGCCGCCTTCCGGGCCGAGGACCTGCCGCTGATCGGCGGCGGCGACACCTACTACGCGGCGTTCAGCGAGGCCGGCGGCCTGAAGCCGAACGACGAGGTGCGGGTGGCCGGGGTCCGGGTCGGCAAGGTCAAGACCGTCGACCTCGACGGCGACCACGTGCGCGTCGAGTTCCTCGTCGACAGCGGCGTCGACTTCGGCGAGCGCACGGCCGCGGCCATCAAGGTCAAGACGCTGCTCGGCGCGATGTACCTCGCGCTCGAGCCGGCCGGCTCCGGCCAGCTCCCGGAGGGGACGGAGATCCCGGTCGAGCGCACCTCGTCGCCGTACGACGTCGTGGAGGCCTTCGAGGGCCTCGCCGACCGGTCCGCGCGGATCGACACCGACCAGCTGGCCACGTCGCTGGACACGCTGGCCGCGCTGACCAAGAACACGCCGGAGGAGTTCCGGGCGGCGCTGCGCGGCGTCTCCGACCTGTCCTCCAACATCGCGGCGCGCGACGAGCAGCTCAACACGCTGCTGGGCAACCTGCGCAAGGTCTCCGGCGTGCTCGGCGACCGGCGCCAGGACCTGGTCACCCTGATGCGCGACGGCGACAAGCTGTTCCGGGCCCTCGCCGCCCGCCGGCAGTCCGTGTCCAACCTGCTCGACGCGACCAGCCAGCTCTCCGTGCAGCTCACCGCGCTGGTCCGGGACACCCGGCAGGACCTCGGGCCGGCCCTGGACCACCTCGACAACGTCGTCGACGTGCTCCGCAAGAACCAGGACAACCTCGACGCCAGCCTCCGGCTGATGGCGCCGTTCTACCGCGTCTTCGCCAACACCCTGGGCAACGGTCCCTGGTTCGACACCTACATCCAGAACCTGCCGCCGGTCCCGGCGCTCGGTGGAGGGCTGTGAGATGACCAAGCACCTGCCGGCCCGCCGCGGCCTCACCAGCATCCTCTCCGGCGTCGCGGTGCTCGCCGTCGTAGCCGCGCTGCTGCTCGCGGTCTGGCCGCACGAGGACTCCAAGACGCTGACGGCGAAGTTCCCGCGCACCGTCTCCCTCTACGAGGGCTCCGACGTCCGGATCCTCGGCGTCCCGGTCGGCACGGTCGAGACCGTCACCCCGACCGGCACCGACGTCACGGTCACCATGCGCTACGACGCCAAGTACAAGGTGCCGGCCGACGCCAAGGCGGTGATCGTCTCGCCGGCGATCGTCGGGGACCGGTTCGTGCAGCTGACGCCGGTCTACACCGGCGGCGACGTGCTCGAGAGCGGTGCGGAGCTGACGACCGAGGACACCTCCACCCCGCTGGAGCTCGACGAGATCTACCAGAGCATCGACGACCTGGTGGTGGCCCTCGGCCCGGAAGGGGCGAACAAGAAGGGTGCGCTGACGAACCTGCTGGACTCGACCGCCGCGAACTTCGCCGGTCAGGGCAAGCAGTTCCACCAGACGATCCGCAACCTGGGCAAGTTCACCGGCACCCTGGAGAACAACAAGGACGAGCTGTTCGGCACCGCCCGCGAGATCGAGCGCTTCGTCGGTGCGCTCTCGCGCAACGACTCGACCGTCCGCGACTTCAACGACAGCCTCACCGGTGCCGCGGACCTGCTCGCGGACGAGCGGAAGGACCTTGCCGCGGCGCTGAAGAACCTCGGCATCGCCATGCAGCAGGTGTCCGGCTTCGTCCGCGAGAACCGCGACTCGCTCTCGGAGAACATCAAGGGCCTCAACCAGGTCACCAAGGTGCTCGTCAAGCAGCGTGCCGCCCTCGACGAGACGCTGACCAACGCTCCGCTCGCGCTGTCCAACCTGTTCCACACCTACAACCCCTCCACGGGGACGCTCGACACCCGGACGAACGTCGGGGAGAACCTCGCCGACCTGCAGAGCGACCCCGCCGCGCTGCTGTGCGGAGCGCTCGGCCAGACCCCGACGCCGAAGGAGTCCTGCGACCTGATCAGGAAGGCGCTGCCGCGTCCGGCGGTGTTCGACCGGGTCCGCCGCTCCGGTGAGGTCGTGGAGGTCGAGCACATCGACCGGTCGCTCGGCGGGATCTTGGAGGTCGACGGACGATGAGCCGCCGTACTTGCTCACGCTCCCTGCGCAGCCGGGTCGCCCGGCTGGTGACGCTGGTCGCGGTCGGGGCGGTCGCCCTCACCGGGTGCGACTTCTCCGTCTACGACGTGCCGCTGCCCGGCGGGGCCGACCTCGGGGACGACCCGTACTCCGTCACCGTGCAGTTCCGCGACGTGCTCGACCTCGTGCCCCAGTCGGCGGTCAAGGTCGACGACGTGACCGTGGGCCGCGTCGACTCCATCGACCTCGACGGCTACACCGCGGAGGTGACCGTGCTGCTCCGCGGGGACGTCGAGCTTCCGGACAACGCTGTCGCCGAGATCCGTCAGACCAGCCTGCTGGGCGAGAAGTTCGTGTCGCTGAAAGTGCCGCCGAGCGGGGCCACCCCCGAGCTGCTCGGGGACGGGGACCGGATCCCGCTGTCCCGCTCGGGCCGCAATCCCGAGGTGGAGGAGGTGCTGGGCGCGATGTCGCTGCTGCTCAACGGCGGCGGCGTGGCGCAGCTGAAGACGATCTCGGTGGAGCTGAACAAGGCGCTCGAGGGCCGCGAGACCAACGTCCGGGGGGTGCTCGACCAGCTCGACACCTTCATGGGGCAGCTCGACCAGAACAAGGACTCGATCGTGCAGGCCATCGAGAGCCTCAACCGGCTCTCGAAGTCGCTGAACCGGCAGAAGGGCGCGATCACCACCGCGCTCGACGAGCTTCCGCAGGCACTCGCCTCCATCGACCGGCAGCGCGACGACCTGGTCAAGATGCTGCGTGCCCTCAGCGAGCTCAGCGCGGTGGGCACCCGCGTGATCCGGGACTCCAAGGAGGCGACGATCGACAGTCTCGAGGCGCTCGCCCCGACGCTCACCAAGCTCGCGGAGGCCGGCGACGCGCTGCCCAAGGCACTCCAGGTGTTCCTCACCTACCCGTTCGTCGACGCCGTCGTCGGCAAGAACCCCGCCCAGGCACGCAACCTGCACATGGGTGACTACACGAACCTCGCGATCCAGCTCGACGTGAAGCTGACCGGTCAGGACGCCAACCCGATCCCTGATCCCGTCGACCTCTGCACGCAGACCCCGCTGGACCCGCTGTGCCAGGAGGCCGGCCCGGTCACCGAGACCGTCTCCCAGGTGGTGAAGTGCATCCAGAGCGGCGACCTGGCCAGCAAGGCCTGCAAGAAGGTCACCCTGAAGCAGCTGCGCAAGACCTGCAAGAAGGACAAGTACAAGAACACCGCGGTCTGCCGGATCGTGAACCAGCTGCCGGACACCGGTGAGGACGGGCCGATCGGCGGCATCCCGATCCCGATCCCGGACCTGCCGCTGCTGGGTGGCGGCACGGGCGGCACGGGTGGCACCGGCGGTGACGGCACCGGTGGCGACGTCGGTGGCGGCCTGTTCCGGACGATGTTCGGACCGGCGCCGGAGCGGCGGAGCACGGCCCCCGACTACGACAGCGAGCTGGCTCCGCTGCTGGTGTGGGGAATGGTGCCGCGATGAGCGCCGACCGCGACCGCTCGCGACGCTTCCGGGGTGACTGCGCATGATCACGCGACGGACCAAGGTGCAGCTGATCATCTTCGCGCTGATCACCGTGCTCGGGGTCTCCTTCGTCGGAGCCAGATACGCCCGGCTGGACCGGCTGTTCATCGACGACTCCTACGTGGTCGCCGCGCACTTCGCGGAGTCCGGCGGGATCTTCGAGGGGGCCGGCGTCTCCTACCGCGGTGTCACCGTCGGCAGGGTGGCCCAGCTGCGCCTGACCGACGAGGGCGTGGACGTGATGCTCGAGATCGACAACGACTCCGCCAGGATCCCGGAGGACGCGAAGGCCCTGGTGGCCAACCGGTCCGCGGTCGGGGAGCAGTACGTCGACCTGCTGCCCCAGACCGACGAGGGGCCCTACCTGGAGGAGGGCAGCGAGATCCCGCTCGCGATGACCGAGACCCCGATCCCGACGACCAAGTTCCTCGTCGACATCGACAGCACCGTCAACTCCGTCGACAAGCGCAGCCTGCGGACCGTGGTCAGCGAGCTCGGCGACGCCTTCCAGGGCACCGGCGAGGACCTCGGTCAGATCATCGACACGTCGAACTCGTTCATCCGGACCGCCAACGACAACTTCAAGCTGACCACCACGCTCCTCGAGGACAGCAACGTGGTGCTGGGCACCCAGCTCGACAAGGCCTCCGCCATCAGGAGCTTCTCCTCCGACCTGTCGAAGTTCTCCGACACCCTGGTCAGCTCCGACGCCGACCTCCGCCGCGTGATCGACAACGGCAGCGCCACCGCCAACCAGCTGCGCACCTTCCTCGAGGAGAACGACGTCGACCTCGGCGAGCTGATCAACAACCTGGTCACCACCGGGGAGGTCACCGCCCGGCACGTCGACGGTACCGAGATGATCCTGGTGGTCTACCCCTACGTCGTCGCCGGCGGCTACACCGTGGTCGGCAAGGACAGCACCGGTCTCTACGACGCGCACTTCGGTCTGATCACGCAGCAGTCGCCGGTCGTCTGCCACCAGGGCTACCAGAGCACCGACACCCGGCCGCCCTCGGACCGGGACAACCGGCCGATGAACGAGAGCGCGCGCTGCACCGAGGCCCAGGCTGCGAGCAACGCCCGCGGTGCCCAGAACGCCCCCCGCGGCCGCGCCGGGACGGCGTACCGTGCGCCGGTCGTCGCGGAGTACGATCGCGCGACCGGACAGGTGGAGTACGCCGACGACGCGGCCCGCCACCCGGTCACCTACACCGGGGGCGCCGAGGCCGTGTTCGGCAAGGACTCCTGGAAGTGGCTGCTGCTGCAGCCGCTCGCGGAGGGACGATGACCGACGCGACGGACCAGGAAGCAAGGTCGAGCATGCCGCACGCACCCACCGAACCGACCGGACCCACCGGATCCAGGGGACCCACCGAAGAGTCGGGGCCGCCGCCGGGTCGGGACGCGACCAGCGAGGCCGGTGGATCGTGGTGGTCCCCGCGCCTGAGCCGGGCGGCCGCGGGCGTGCTGGCTGCCGTGGCCGTGCTGGCCGTGGTCGCTCTCGTGCTCGAGCTGGTGCTGGTCCGGCCGGGCTGGGTCGAGTCGGAGGAGGAGGACCAGGCCCGCACCGAGGCCGTGCGCGCGGCCGAGCGGTTCGCCGTCCAGGTGAACAACTTCGACTCCGCCGACGTGGGGACCCTCAAGCAGAGCCTCACCCCGCTGCTGACCACCAAGTTCAACGACGACTTCGAGTCCACGGTGGACGACCTGCTCAGCCAGGTGGCCCAGGCCAAGCTCACCTCCCGGGGCGAGGTGATCCGCTCCGCGGTGGCCAGCGTGGACCGTGACTCCGCCGAGGTCCTGGTGGTGGCCGACGCCACCGCCGACTCGATCTACGGCAAGCGCGCCCGGCACTTCCGCTGGTCGGTGGACCTGGTCAAGGTCGACGGCGACTGGCTCGTCGACAACTTCAGCCCGGTGGCGTGAGGCAGGTGACGACGGTGAACCCCACTCTCTACGACATCCTCGGCGTGGCGCCGGACGCGAGCGCCGGCCAGATCAAGCGGGCCTGGCGCGACGCGGCCGAGCGGTTCGAACCCGGCAGCGGCGGCTCGGCCGCGCAGTTCCGGCTGTTCAACGAGGCCGCGGAGACGCTGCTCGACCCCGAGCGTCGCCAGGAGTACGACGCGCAGGCGGGCCTGTCGCCGACCGCGGCGGCCGGCCCTGCCACCCGCACCCTGCCCGCGACGTCGACGCAGCGAACCGCGACCGCCGCGACGACCTCGGCCCGGGACGCAACGGTCACGGACGGGACGGCGACGGACGCAACCCCCGCGGACGGAACCGGCGTGAGGACGGTCCCGGCCGGCCGGCCGGCTGCCGCGGGCGGCGAGCCCGGGCCCGCACCCGCTCCCGGCCGCGCGGTGCCCTGGCCGGTGCTGCTCGGGCTGGCCGTGCTCGCCGCGGTGCTCGTCGCGCTGGCCGCCGGACCGTTCATCCCCGGGATGGGGCTGGCGGCGACCCGCCAGGTGGTGGCCCAGGACGGGCTCGACGAGGCCCGCCGGGCCGCGCCGGCCGCCGCCGAGCGGGCCGCCGAGGCGATCCTGGCCTACGACTACCGCTCGCTGGAGGCCGACCGGGACGCCGCCGCCGACTTCATGACCGACGACTACCGCAAGGACTACCTCGACACCTTCGACAGCACCGTCATCGAGGGCGCCGAGAAGCTGAAGGCCAAGGTGACCGCCCAGGTCCGGGCCTCGGGCGTGTCGCTGGCCACCGAGGACCGGGTCCAGGTGCTGCTCTTCGTCGACCAGGTCACGACGAGCACCGCCAACGACGAGCCCCAGACCGCCCTGAACCGGGTGATGTTCACGATGCAGAAGGCCCGCGACGGCTCCTGGCTCGTCGACGACATCACGTCGTACTGACGCCCGCCCTCAGCCCCCGTATCCCGAGGAGCAGGTTGCCCGGTCGCGGCAGCCTGCTGGGCGGGCGAGTGCGCCGGAAGCGGGCATCCTGCTCCTCGAGGTGCGATCCCGGCGCACGAAGCCGACCGCGCCGGCCGCACCCGGGCACGCGACCCGGTCAGTACCGGTCGCCGCCGGCCGCGCGAGGCTACTCGCGGGTCACTTTCGGGACACCGGTACATACCGGCGCAAAACGGGACGAGGATGCCCGCGGAGGTTCTTGACTCGGGGCCCGGGAGCATTCATGCTTCTTGCGGCAGGCAGGGGCTGTCTGCTCGGTTGTGCCTTCGTGCGCGTTCGTATACCATCGATCTTTGCGCCTGCCCTCAAATACCTCCAGCCTGCCCGGCGGCTGGACGCGGGGGAGCGGGCGTCATCACCAGATGAGTCCGCGAGCCTTCGGAAGGACCCCTCTTGGCCGCCTCGCGCAGCACGTCCGCTTCCAACGACACCACCGTTTCACAGTCCCCCCGCCGCATCTCCTTCGCCAAGATCGAGGAACCACTCGAGGTTCCCAAGCTTCTTGACCTCCAGACCACCAGCTTCGACTGGCTGGTCGGGAACGAGGCCTGGCAGCAGGCCGCACAGGCCCGCATCGATGCGGGCGAGGATGTCTCCCTCAAGTCCGGCCTCCAGGAGATCTTCGAGGAGATCTCTCCCATCGAGGACTTCTCCGGCACGATGTCCCTCTCGTTCGAGAACCCGGTCTTCTACGACCCGAAGAACTCGGTCGAGGAGTGCAAGGAGAAGGACTTCACCTACTCCGCGCCGCTCTACGTCTCCGCCGAGTTCACCAACAACGAGACCGGTGAGATCAAGGGCCAGACGGTCTTCATGGGCGATTTCCCGCTCATGACCAACAAGGGCACCTTCGTGATCAACGGCACCGAGCGTGTCGTGGTCTCGCAGCTGGTCCGTTCCCCGGGTGTCTACTTCGAGCGCAGCGCCGACAAGACGTCCGACAAGGACATCTACACCGCGAAGGTCATCCCCTCGCGCGGTGCGTGGCTCGAGTTCGAGATCGACAAGCGCGACATGGTCGGCGTCCGCCTCGACCGCAAGCGCAAGCAGAACGTCACGGTGCTGCTCAAGGCCCTCGGCTGGTCCGAGCAGCAGATCCGCGACGAGTTCGGCGAGTACGAGTCGATGATGCTGACGCTGGAGAAGGACCACACCTCCGGCCAGGACGACGCGCTGCTCGACATCTACCGCAAGCTGCGTCCCGGCGAGCCGCCGACGCGTGAGGCTGCGCAGACGCTGTTGGACAACTACTACTTCAACGGCAAGCGCTACGACCTGGCCAAGGTCGGCCGCTACAAGATCAACAAGAAGCTCGGCCTGCAGGAGGCGTTCGACCAGCAGACGCTGACGGTCGACGACATCGTCTCCGCGATCCGCTTCATCGTCGCGCTGCACGACGGCAAGACCGAGATGGACATGCCCGTGGGCACCATCGAGGTCCACGCCGACGACATCGATCACTTCGGCAACCGGCGCATGCGCACGGTCGGCGAGCTCATCCAGAACCAGCTGCGCACCGGGCTGGCCCGGATGGAGCGCGTGGTCCGCGAGCGGATGACGACCCAGGACGTCGAGGCCATCACCCCGCAGAGCCTGATCAACATCCGGCCCGTGGTCGCGGCGCTGAAGGAGTTCTTCGGAACCTCGCAGCTCTCGCAGTTCATGGACCAGACGAACCCGATCGCCGGCCTGACGCACAAGCGTCGGCTCTCGGCGCTCGGCCCGGGTGGTCTCTCCCGTGACCGCGCCGGCTTCGAGGTCCGCGACGTGCACCCGTCCCACTACGGCCGGATGTGCCCGATCGAGACCCCTGAGGGCCCGAACATCGGCCTGATCGGCTCGCTGGCGACGTTCGGACGGATCAACCCGTTCGGGTTCGTCGAGACGCCGTACCGCAAGGTGGAGAAGGGCCGGGTCACCGACACGGTCCAGTACCTCACCGCCGACGAGGAGGACCGCTTCGTCATCGCGCAGGCCAACGCCGCGCTCGATGCCGAGGGTCGCTTCGCGGAGGAGCGGGTGCTGGTCCGCCAGCGTCACGGTGAGGTCGACGTCGTCCCCGCGGACGAGGTGGACTTCATGGACGTCTCGCCGCGCCAGATGGTGTCGGTCGCGACCGCGCTGATCCCGTTCCTGGAGCATGACGACGCCAACCGCGCGCTGATGGGCTCCAACATGCAGCGTCAGGCGGTGCCGCTCATCAAGAGCGACGCCCCCCTGGTCGGCACCGGCATGGAGTTCCGTGCCGCGGTCGACGCCGGCGACGTCGTGACCGCTGAGGGCGCCGGCGTGGTGACCGAGGTCTCCGCCGACCTCGTCGAGGTCATGCAGGACGACGGCACCTACCGCACCTACAAGATGCAGAAGTTCAGCCGCTCCAACCAGGGCACCTGCATCAACCAGCGCCCGCTGGTCTCGGAGGGGCAGCGCCTCGAGGTCGGCTCGCCGATCGCCGACGGTCCCTGCACCGACGAGGGCGAGATGGCGCTGGGCACCAACCTGCTCGTCGCGTTCATGCCGTGGCAGGGCCACAACTACGAGGACGCGATCATCCTGTCGCAGCGCCTCGTGCAGCAGGACGTCCTCACCTCGATCCACATCGAGGAGCACGAGGTCGACGCCCGCGACACGAAGCTGGGTCCGGAGGAGATCACCCGCGACATCCCCAACGTCAGCGAGGAGATGCTCGCCGACCTCGACGAGCGGGGCATCATCCGGATCGGCGCGGAGGTCACCACCGGTGACATCCTCGTCGGCAAGGTGACCCCCAAGGGCGAGACCGAGCTGACCCCCGAGGAGCGGCTGCTTCGCGCGATCTTCGGCGAGAAGGCGCGCGAGGTCCGCGACACGTCCATGAAGGTGCCGCACGGTGAGTCCGGCACGGTCATCGGCGTTCGGGTCTTCGACCGCGAGGACGGCGACGAGCTGCCTCCGGGCGTGAACCAGCTGGTCCGGGTCTACGTCGCCCAGAAGCGCAAGATCTCCGTGGGTGACAAGCTCGCCGGCCGTCACGGCAACAAGGGCGTCATCTCCAAGATCCTGCCGGTGGAGGACATGCCGTTCCTCGAGGACGGCAGCCCGGTCGACGTCGTGCTCAACCCGCTCGGCGTGCCGGGCCGGATGAACATCGGCCAGATCCTCGAGATCCACCTCGGTTGGCTGGCCAAGTCCGGCTGGCAGGTCGAGGGGGACGACGAGGAGTGGAAGCGTCGCCTCATCTCCATCCACGCCGACGCCGCGGAGGCCGACACCAACGTCGCCACCCCCGTGTTCGACGGTGCGAGGGAGGACGAGATCGTCGGGCTGCTCGGCTCCGCGCTCCCCAACCGCGACGGCATCCGCCTCGTGGGGGAGAACGGCAAGGCCAACCTGTTCGACGGTCGCTCCGGTGAGCCGTTCCCCGAGCCGGTCTCCGTCGGCTACATGTACATCCTGAAGCTGCACCACCTCGTGGACGACAAGATCCACGCCCGCTCCACCGGTCCCTACTCCATGATCACCCAGCAGCCGCTGGGCGGTAAGGCGCAGTTCGGTGGCCAGCGGTTCGGTGAGATGGAGGTCTGGGCCATGGAGGCGTACGGCGCCGCCTATGCCCTGCAGGAGCTCCTGACCATCAAGTCCGACGACGTCCCCGGACGCGTCAAGGTCTACGAGGCGATCGTGAAGGGCGAGAACATCCCCGACTCGGGCATCCCCGAGTCGTTCAAGGTGCTCGTCAAGGAGATGCAGTCGCTCTGCCTCAACGTCGAGGTGCTGTCCCAGGACGGCTCCGCGATCGAGATGCGCGACGCGGAGGAGGACGTCTTCCGCGCCGCCGAGGAGCTCGGCATCGACCTGTCCCGTCGCGAGCCCAGCAGCGTCGAAGAAGTCTGAGCCCGAGCGGTACGTCGTCGCAGCGGCTCGCCCGCCACGACGACGTACCGCCGGCCCAGTCGTCAGCCATCAGGAACAAGCGAAAACACGAGGAAAGAAGCCACCGTGCTCGACGTGAACTTCTTCGACAAGCTCAAGATCGGCCTGGCCACCGCGGACGACATCCGCGGGTGGAGCCACGGCGAGGTCAAGAAGCCGGAGACGATCAACTACCGCACGCTCAAGCCCGAGCGTGACGGCCTCTTCTGCGAGAAGATCTTCGGTCCCACCCGGGACTGGGAGTGCTACTGCGGCAAGTACAAGCGCGTCCGCTTCAAGGGCATCATCTGCGAGCGCTGCGGCGTCGAGGTCACCCGCTCCAAGGTGCGCCGCGAGCGCATGGGCCACATCGAGCTCGCCGCTCCCGTGACCCACATCTGGTACTTCAAGGGTGTGCCGAGCCGGCTCGGCTACCTGCTGGACCTGGCCCCG
Organism: Nocardioides mesophilus; assembly: GCF_014395785.1. GTDB lineage: Bacteria > Actinomycetota > Actinomycetes > Propionibacteriales > Nocardioidaceae > Nocardioides_B > Nocardioides_B mesophilus. The sequence goes on from NZ_CP060713.1 coordinate 2,532,271, forward strand.
AAGGACCTCGAGAAGGTCATCTACTTCGCGGCCTACATGATCACCTCGGTCGACGAGGACGCGCGTCACCGCGACCTGTCCTCGCTCGAGGCCAAGGTCGACCTGGAGCGCAAGCGCCTGGAGAACCGTCGCGACACCCAGATCGACGAGCGCGCCAAGAAGCTCGAGGAGGACCTCGCGGCCCTGGAGGCCGAGGGTGCCAAGGCCGACGCGCGCCGCAAGGTGAAGGACGGTGCGGAGCGCGAGATGAAGCAGCTCCGTGACCGCTCCCAGCGCGAGCTGGACCGCCTCGACGAGGTGTGGAACCGCTTCAAGAACCTCAAGGTCCAGGACCTCGAGGGCGACGAGCTGCTCTACCGCGAGATGAAGAACTGGTTCGGCAAGTACTTCGAGGGCCACATGGGCGCCACCGCGATCCAGCGGCGCCTCGAGGACTTCGACCTCGACGCCGAGGTGGAGAGCCTGCGCGAGACCATCGCCACCGGCAAGGGTCAGCGCAAGGTCCGTGCGCTCAAGCGCCTCAAGGTCGTCGACGCGTTCCGCAAGGCCGGCAACAGCCCCCGCGGGATGGTCCTCGACGCGGTCCCGGTGATCCCGCCGGACCTGCGCCCGATGGTCCAGCTCGACGGTGGCCGCTTCGCCACCTCGGACCTCAACGACCTGTACCGCCGCGTGATCAACCGGAACAACCGGCTCAAGCGTCTGCTCGACCTCGGTGCGCCGGAGATCATCGTCAACAACGAGAAGCGGATGCTGCAGGAGGCCGTCGACTCGCTGTTCGACAACGGCCGTCGTGGCCGTCCGGTCACCGGCCCGGGCAACCGGCCGCTGAAGTCGCTCTCGGACATGCTCAAGGGCAAGCAGGGCCGGTTCCGCCAGAACCTGCTGGGCAAGCGTGTCGACTACTCCGGCCGTTCGGTCATCGTGGTCGGTCCGCAGCTCAAGCTGCACCAGTGCGGTCTGCCCAAGCAGATGGCGCTCGAGCTGTTCAAGCCGTTCGTGATGAAGCGCCTGGTCGACCTGAACCACGCGCAGAACATCAAGAGCGCCAAGCGGATGGTCGAGCGTGCGCGCCCGGTCGTGTGGGACGTCCTCGAGGAGGTCATCACCGAGCACCCGGTGCTGCTGAACCGTGCACCCACGCTGCACCGTCTGGGCATCCAGGCCTTCGAGCCGCAGCTGATCGAGGGCAAGGCCATCCAGATCCACCCGCTCGTCTGCTCGGCGTTCAACGCCGACTTCGACGGTGACCAGATGGCCGTGCACCTGCCGCTCTCCGCGGAGGCGCAGGCCGAGGCCCGGATCCTGATGCTGTCGACGAACAACATCCTGAAGCCGTCCGACGGTCGCCCGGTGACGATGCCGACCCAGGACATGATCATCGGCCTGTTCTTCCTCACCCGGGAGATGGAGGGCGACCTGGCCGGCGACGGCCGCGCGTTCTCCTCGACCTCCGAGGCGATCATGGCGCTCGACCGGGGCGAGATCACCCTGCAGAGCCGGGTCCGGATCCGGTTCCCGCAGGTCGTCCCGCCGGCCGACGTCACCGTCCCCGAGGGCTGGGAGCCCGGGCAGCCGCTGCTGCTCGAGACCACCCTGGGCCGGGCGCTGTTCAACGAGACGCTTCCCGCCGACTACGCCTTCGTGAACTACGAGGTCGGCAAGAAGCAGCTCGGGGTGATCGTCAACGACCTGGCCGAGCGCTACACCAAGGTCGAGGTCGCCGCGGCGCTGGACGCCCTCAAGGACACCGGCTTCCACTGGGCCACCCGGTCCGGCGTGACGGTCTCCATCGAGGACGTCGTGACGCCGCCGCGCAAGGCGGAGATCCTCGAGGTCTTCGAGGAGCAGGCCAAGAAGGTGCAGACGCAGTTCGAGCGCGGTCTGATCACCGACGACGAGCGTCGCCAGGAGCTCATCGAGATCTGGACGCAGGCCTCCAACGAGGTGGCGGCCGAGCTCGAGAAGACCTTCGACAAGATGAACCCGATCTACATGATGGTTCACTCGGGTGCTCGCGGAAACATGATGCAGGTGCGGCAGATCGCCGCCATGCGTGGTCTGGTGGCGAACCCCAAGGGCGACATCATCCCGCGGCCGATCAAGTCGAACTTCCGTGAGGGCCTGACCGTCCTGGAGTACTTCATCGCGACGCACGGTGCCCGCAAGGGTCTGGCCGACACCGCTCTGCGGACGGCCGACTCGGGCTACCTGACCCGTCGTCTGGTGGACGTCTCCCAGGACGTCATCATCCGTGAGGACGACTGTGGCACCGAGCGCGGTCTGCCCAAGCGGATCGGGCAGCGTCTGCCCGACGGCACGGTGATCAAGGACGAGAACGCCGAGACCGCGGCGTACGCCCGTTCGGCGTCCGTCGAGGTGACCCACCCCGACACCGGCGCCGTGCTGGTGGAGGCCGGTGGTGACCTCGGTGACGTCAAGATCAACGAGCTCGTGGCCGCCGGCATCGAGGAGGTCAAGGTCCGGTCCGTCCTGACCTGTGACGCCAAGACCGGCACCTGCGCCAAGTGCTACGGCCGCTCGCTGGCCACCGGCAAGCTCGTCGACATCGGCGAGGCCGTCGGCATCATCGCGGCCCAGTCGATCGGTGAGCCGGGCACGCAGCTGACGATGCGTACCTTCCACACCGGTGGTGTGGCCTCCGCGGACGACATCACCCAGGGTCTGCCGCGTGTGGTCGAGCTGTTCGAGGCGCGCACCCCCAAGGGTCGTGCCCCGATCACCGAGGCCGCCGGTCGGATCACGATCGAGGAGACGGACAAGACCAAGAAGGTCCTCGTCACCCCGGACGACGGCTCGGAGGTCCAGGAGTACCCGATCAGCAAGCGCTCGCGCCTGCTGGTGGGCGAGGGCGACCACGTCGAGGTCGGCCAGCGGCTCACCCAGGGCACGGAGGACCCGCAGGACGTCCTGCGCATCCTCGGTGTCCGGCGGGCCCAGGAGCACCTCGTGGACGAGGTCCAGGAGGTCTACCGCAGCCAGGGCGTGTCGATCCACGACAAGCACATCGAGATCATCGTGCGGCAGATGCTGCGCCGGGTCCTGGTGCTGGAGCAGGGCGACACCGGCCTGCTGCCGTCCGAGCTCGTCGACCGCGTGCGGTTCGAGGAGGAGAACCGTCGGGTGGTCTCCGAGGGCGGCAAGCCCGCGGCCGGCCGTCCGCAGCTGATGGGCATCACGAAGGCGTCGCTGGCCACGGAGTCGTGGCTGTCGGCGGCCTCCTTCCAGGAGACGACCCGCGTCCTCACCGACGCGGCGATCCACGGCAAGTCCGACTCGCTGCTGGGCCTGAAGGAGAACGTGATCATCGGAAAGCTGATCCCGGCGGGCACCGGTCTCGAGCGCTACCGCAACATCCGGGTGGAGCCGACGGAGGAGGCGCGTGCGAACGCGTACTCCGTCACCGGCTACGGCGACTACGACTACGACTTCGGCAACACCGGAGGTCAGGCCGTGGCGCTGGACGACTTCGACTTCGGTTCCTACCAGAACTGAGCCGGAGCGCCGTCCGACCCGGACGGAGCAACCAGCCGCAACAGCCCAGGAGGGCCGGCATCCCAGCAGGGTGCCGGCCCTCCTGGCCGTTCGGGAGCCGTCGACGTCGCCCGGAGGAGTGCAGCATGAGCGAGCCGGAGGCAGGGCGAGTGCGAACTGCGGGCATGGAGCCGACCTACGCCACCGCGATCGCGCTGGCCCGCGTCGGCTTCGCGGCGCTGGGCCTGCGCCTCGACGTCGAGGGCGACGAGCGGATCCCCCGGGACGGTCCGGTCCTGCTGGCCGCCAACCACGTCAGCTTCCTGGACTTCGCGCTCGTCGGGCTGGCTGCCCGGCGCAGCCGCCGCCGGGTCCGGTTCCTGGCCCGCCACGACGTCTGGTCCTCCCCGGCTGGGGCCGCGATGACCGCCATGCGGCACGTGCCGGTCGACCCGGCGGCCCCGGCGGCGGCGTACCTGCGCGCCCGCCGGCTGCTCCTCGAGGGGGAGGCGGTGGGCATCTTCCCGGAGGCCGGCATCAGCACGTCGTACGTCGTCCGCGGCCTCATGCCGGGCACGGCCGCCTTGGCCGCGCAAACCGGCGTCCCGATCCACCCGGTCGTGATCTGGGGGCCGCAGCGGATCGCCACCGCCGGGCGGCCCGTCGACCTGCACCGCGGCCGGCCGATCACGGTCCGCGTGGGGGAACCGCTGCCGGTCCTGACCGGTGCGGACCCGCGGACGACCACCGAACGGCTCGGTGCGGTGCTGCAGCGGATGCTGGACGAGGTGCAGGACCGCCCCGAGCACCGGCCCCGCCCGGACGAGCCGGCCGGGTGGCACCCGGCGCACCTGGGCGGCAGCGCGCCGGCGCCGGAACTGGCCCGATCCGTGGAGCGGCTGCCGCGCAGCGCCGTGCCGCCCACCTGGGGGACCGGCGCGCGACGCTGAGGAGGCGGCGACGGCCGGCCGCGGTCCTCGACGACCAGGAGGGTGTGGTCTCCGACGGCGGTGAGGGTGACCTCGAAGGCGCCGTCCGGCTCACCCTCGGACCTGGTCTGGAGCAGCAGCCGGCGTGGCGGCTCGCACACGTCCACCCGACACGTGCCCTCCCACCCGCTGGCGAAGAACCGGGCGCGGAACTCGCCGCCCTGGTGCAGCTCACCGTCGACCTCGCCGAGCCAGCGGGCGAGACGACCGGGATCGGTCAAGGCGGACCACAGGTCGTCCACGTCGGTGGCGAAGCGGTCCTCGAGACGGACGATGCCCGTGCCGTCCGCGGCGCGCAGCATGCCCAACGTGCGCACGCGTCCGGTGTCGGTGGTCATCGGGTGCTCCTTCGCTCACGCTTGCCGCGCGCTGTCTCGGTGTGCAGGGCGTCGAGCTGCTGGTCCCACAGCGTCAGGCGACGGCTCAGCCAGTCGTTGATCTCGGTCAGGGGTTGCGGTCTGAGCGAGTAGATCCGGCGTTGCGCGACTTGGCGCACCTCCACCAGGCCGGCCTCCCTCAGCACCCGCAGGTGCCGGGAGACGCCCGGACGGGCGATCGATACCAGCGCTGCGAGCTCGCCCACGGTTTCCGGGCCCTCAGCCAGCGCCTCCAGCATCGTCCGACGGCTGTCGTCCGCGAGCGCCTTGAGAGCAGCTTCCATTTCGCCGCGCATGTGTATCAATGCAGGTACGTACACGTCAAGGTACGCAGCGGGCGCGCCCTTACTAGGTGTGTCCCATTTGCGGCCCTGACTGAACCCGGTTGTATTTACCGGACATGCCGATGACAGCGCGGTTGAGACTGGGCGACTCCGCCGGGTTCTCACCCCCCAGGGGTGAGGTGGCGTCACCGAACCCTGCCGACGATGGTCCGATAGTCCCTACTGGAGGTCATCAGCGGGACTTGGTCTGTGGACATGCCCGAGGCGGGGGTCGGAGTTGGAGGCGGCGCTCGCCGCCACCCCAAGTGCAAAGAAGCACGCCATGGCTCTCTTCTCGCGCCAGTCGTCCCTGCCGGCCAACGCGACACCGACCCCTCCGGCCGCCGTATCCGACGGCCGCCACACCCGTCGAGGGCGTCTCGGCTGGATCGTGGCCGCCTCCCTCGCGACCGGGGTCCTCGCGGCCCTGCTCCTGGTCTTCGCGCCGTTCACGCCGGTCACCGAGACCGCTATCACCGGCGCGGTCCTGTGTGGGTTCGCGATCGGCTGGGTGTCCCTGCTGCTGCTTTCCGAGAACTTCACCGACCAGCCGCAACGCTGGGCCGCGGTCCCCGCGATCTTCATGGGTGCCGGCGGCCTCCTGCTCTGGGTGTTCGGCTCGACCCGTGAGGCGCTGAGCTGGATCTGGCCACCGGCGCTCGCCGCCATCGTGGTGTGGATGGTGATTCAGGTGCACCGCGACCTGCGCAGCCGCGGCGGACGGGTTCAGCTGTACGCCGTGTTCACCATCCTCGCCCTGTGCGCCGTCGGCGGCGGCTGGCAGACGGTCAGCGCGGCGGGCAAGTCCAACCCGTTCCTGACGTCGGGACGCCTGGTGACCGTCGACGGCCACCAGTTGCGGCTGAAGTGCACCGGGTCCGGGGCCCCGACCGTCATCCTCGAACCGGGCGCCGGCGGCACCTCGGCAGACATGTCGGGCTGGGTAGCTCCGGCCCTCGCGAACCAGACCCGGACGTGCGTCTACGACCGCGCCGGCCGCGGCGGCAGCCAACCGGCCGTCACCGCCCAGGACGGTGCCCAGATCGCCACCGACCTCCACTCGCTGCTGCACCGGGCTGGCGTCCCCGGACCGTACGTGCTCGCCGGGCACTCCTTCGGCGGCCTGTACGTGCGCGTCTTCGCCGCGCACTACCCCGACGAGGTCGCCGGCCTCGTGCTGCTGGACTCCACTGCCTCCTCTCAGCCGGCCAAGTCCGTCGTCCCCGCGGCGGGCAACACCTCCTCCGACACGATCGGCCGGGCCGCCACGCTTGCATCCCTCACCGTCCCGGTCGGCATCGCACGCTTGTACGGCGCCCTCGTCGGCGACAGCGGCCTCCCGGCCCGCTACGAGGACCAGCTCACCTACGACACCACGCAGGCGAACACCGTGCGCAGCGTCGCCGACGAGTACATGCGCGGCGGGGCCGCTGCCGCCGAGGCCGCGTCGCTGCGGGACCTCGGCGACAAGCCCCTGTACGTCCTCACCGCAGGTGAGCACCCCGGGTCCTGGATGGCCGACCAGAAGCAGAGCGCCAGCCTGTCGACCAACAGCGTCTGGCGCGTCGTGGACGGCTCCTCCCACCAAGGTCTGCTCCAGGAGGAGCAATACGCCGCCCAGTCCAGCCAGGCCGTCCTCGACGTCGTCACCGCGGTCCGCAACCACCAGCCGCTGACGGCCAGCCGCTGAGACCGGACGCGGACGACCAGCTCGACCGTGCCGGGGCCACAGGACCCGGCTGGTCATCGAACTGCCCAGGAGGTCACCATGAAAGCTCTCACCCAGGACCGGTACGGCACCACGGACGTGTTGAAGTTCCGCGACATCGAACGCCCCCGCGCGGGCGAGGGCCAGGTTTTGGTCCGCATCGTCGCGGCCGGGATGGATCGCGGCGCGTGGCACTTCATGGCCGGCGAGCCGTACCTCATGCGGATTCTCGGCTTCGGGTTCCGAGCCCCGAGCGTCCCGGTACCGGGAACCAACTTCGCCGGTGTGGTCGAGGCCGTCGGCCTCGGCGTCCGCGAGTACCAGCCGGGTGACGAGGTGTACGGCGCCACCCGCGGGACCTTCGCCGAGTACGCGGTGACAGCGACCGGCAAGATCGCCCCGAAGCCCTCGCAGCTGTCGTTCGAGCAAGCCGCCGTGCTGCCCTACCCGACGTTCGTCGCCATGCAGGCGCTGCGCGACCACGGCCGGGTCCAGTCAGGACAGCGGGTCCTCGTTGTCGGCGCGTCCGGCGCCGTCGGCACGATCGCGGTCCAGCTCGCGGTCGCGTACGGGGCCACCGTGACGGGCGTGTGCAGTGGCGAGCACGCCGGCCTGGTGCGCTCGCTCGGCGCCGGCGACGTCATCGACTACCGGACGCAGGACCTCGCCGACGGCTCCCGCCGCTTCGACCTCGTCCTCGACATTGGTGGTCGGACCTCGTTGGCCCGGCTGCGCCGCGCACTTACACGGTCCGGCACGCTCGTCATCCTCGGCGGTGAGGGCGACCGTTGGATCGGCGGCACCCAACGTCAGCTGTGGGCCGGGGTCCTGACGCACTTCGTGCCGCAGCAGCTCGGCGCGTTCGTGGTCAAGGAGAACAGCGGCGAGCTGCTGCGGATGAACGAGCTAGTCGCCGCCGAGAAGGTGGCCCCTGTCCTCGGGCGAACCTTCCCGCTGGCCGACGGCGCTGCGGCCGTCGCAGCCTTCGAGAAGGGCGACACGAAGGGCCGCATCGTCATCATGCCGTGACGTATCACTGGCTCGCTGGCCCGGTCCTCACTGCTCGCCCGTCGCGCCTCGAACGGTTCAGACCACTGCACCCGGTGAAGCAGCCGGGTGCCTCCCCGTCGCCGCCGCGCCGGCTACCAGCCCCGGCGAGCTGTCGAGCAGATGCGCGCCGCCATCGCCGCCGAAGCAGCCCGCCTCAACGCCCTCGACGACGACCTCGAGACCGTCCGTGCCACCGACCAGGTGTTCAACGCACTCGACGACGCTATCCTCGCCATCGGCGAACCCCGCCTCCGCGAGTTGGTCCCGCGGCCCGAAACGCTACCTGCGCGCGTCCCAGCGCTCGGCCATTGCCTGCATCATCGTCCGGATCTGCCGCATGGTGTGCGGAGTAGCCGCTGATCGCGTTCGGCACCGGTGTGCAGACCCCGCCGGGCAGATAGCCTGCGATTGTGCGCCATCTACGAGGTCAGCCGTGCGATGAATGCGGAACCGTCCTGGTGGTTGGAATGGAGCCAATCGAAGATTTCGAGGAGCCGGGCGGCGCCCGGGAGGTCGCGGTCGACTGGTGCCCGAACCTTGACTGCCCCTCGAACCACGCGCTGCCCGGCCTCGTGCGAGTCGGCGTAAACCTCTACGTGTGCGATGTCTGCGGCGAGGAACTGAGCGGTCCCTTCAGCGCGTACGGCGGGCACCGGAACCTGCACCGCTGAGTGGCCTAAGCGAACGTCCGGATCTGCCGCGTTAAGGGAAGACCGCAACTGCCGATGAGCGGACGTCGGCACGAGAGCGGCCACTATCACTTTCCTGGCTGAAGCAGACCGTTCTCGTAGCACCACACGACGACTTGCACCCGGTCGCGCAACCCGAGCTTGCGCAGCACCTCGGCGACGTGGCTCTTGACGGTCTCGACCGAGACGACCAGCGTCGCTGCGATCTCCGCGTTCGACCTTCCCTGCCCCAGGAGGAGCAGCACCTCGCGCTCACGTGCGGTGAGTCCTCCCTCCACCAGAGGGTCGTGCCGGGGTCGCCGGCGTGAGCCGAAGTCCTCCACCAGCCTGCGGGTGATGGTGGGGCCGAGCAGCATCGACCCCTCGCTGACCATGCGAACGGCCTCGACCAGACGTTCACCAGTGACGTCCTTGAGGAGGAAGCCGCTGGCGCCCGCACGGAGAGCGTCGAAGACGTACTCGTCGACGTCGAAGGTGGTCAGGATGAGGACCCGGGTCGACGAGGCCGCGGCGATCCTCGCGGTGGCCTCGATGCCGTCCATCCGGGGCATCCGGATGTCGACGAGCGCCACATCTGGGTTCTCCCTTGCGACGAGGGCCATCAGCTCGACGCCGTCAGAGGCAGTGCCGGCGACTTCGATGTCGGGTTGGGCAGACAGCAGGTCGGCGAACCCGCGGCAGATGATGGGCTGGTCGTCCGCGATCACGACCCTCATGCGCGGCCTCCAACTTCTCGATCCGGCTCCGGGCTTCCCGACTCCGGGATGTGGGCCTCGGCGACGAAGAGTCCGTCGTGACTCATGACCTCCAAGCGACCGCCGGCTGCGGCCACCCGCTCCGTCATGCCCGTGATGCCCTGTCCGTGCTCCCACGCCGCGTCCGTCTGGGGGAGAGAGTTGGCCACCCGGACGGAGATGCCACCGCCCCCGTCCCCGTGTGCCGTGACGTCGACGGCTGCGTCCGGGGCGTGCCGCCGAGAGTTCGTGAGGGCCTCCTGGACGACCCGGTAGGCGACGTAGCCAGCGGCCGGCGAGACCCCCTCGAGGTCACGCAGTGACGCCGTCACGGTGGCGTTCGTCGACCGTGCGTCGAGCACCAGCTGTTCGATGTCTGTAGCCGTCGGCTGGGGTGTCCGCGGTGCTGCGTCACTGGTGCGCCGCAGCACGCCGAGCACCCCGCGCAGCTCGCGGAGTGCAAGCCTCGACTCATCCGCGATCTCGGCGAAGGCCGCGCGGACGTCGGGCGACAGGTCCGGGAAGGTGTAGGGCGCGGTCTCGGCACGCACCGCGATCAGCGACACGTGGTGCGCTACGACGTCGTGCAGGTCGCGTGCCAGTCGGGACCGCTCGTCCAGGACGGTTGCCTCACGCTGCACCTCCCGCCGTCCACGGAGCAGGTCGCGCAGGTCGCGGTCCCGTGCTGCTTCGCGGCGCAACAGCACCGGCAGCAACATCACCAGGACCGTCGCAACGGCGTAGAAGAGTGTCGCGAAGAGCAGCACGCCCGTGGTCTGCCCGAACATGCCGAACTCGACGGACCCACCGGGGGTCATCATCTTGCCGCGGGACCAGATGGCGATCACGGGCTGGGCTAGGGCGACCGCTGCGACCAGCCACGCGAGCCGCGGCCGCCTCCACGAGCTGCAGACAGCCACTGCCATTAGTGCCGCGTAGGCAGTCCACGGCCACGCCAGTCCGGCCGCGACTGCCATCGCCAGTCGAGGGACGACGAGGAGGACGCCAAACCAAGTAGATCGGAGTGCCGCCAGCGGAGCAGCGACGAGCAGGACACTGCCCAGCAGGCCCCACAGCGGACGTGCGGTCGACTGCACCACGAATCCACCCTCGCCCATCGGCGTGTAGGTGACATTCCACGGCGTGCTGCTTTCCAGCACTACGAGCAGCCCACACGAGGCAAGCGCAACGACCTCGAAGACCTGAGGTGCTGCTAGCCATCCACGGACACGTTCGACGCTCACTCTCATGGCCCCAAGCCTGCGAGACGCGTCCGACACGCCACCACCCTCTCGCGGACCAACTTCATCCCTCGCACGAGGGAGCATGGAGCCCGCAAACGGGGCCTCTCATCCAACATCCGGATCTGCCGCGTTCAGGGCCGCACCAGCGGCCTCGTTGCAGGCGTAGGAAGTCCAGGACAGGGGCAAAGTCGCCGCCATGCGGCACCTCGGACTCGTCTCGGCGTCCGTCGCCTCGCTGGCGATGGTGGCGCTGTGGGCGATGGATCCGGATCGGACCGTGGTGATGCTCGGACGCCGTGGCCTGGCTCGTGGGCCCGGCGTTCTTAGCGGTGGCCATCCATGGCACAGGGCTTTGGGCGATCCGCCGCTTCAGGCTCTCAGAACGGGGTCACGCCGTGCTCCACGTTCTCCTAGAGGCTGACGAGCCGATCTTGCGTAATCGCATCGAGGCTGACCAGGAGTTGGCGGTTGCGAGGCAGGGCCGGTTGGATCACTTGCCGAAGTTCGCGGAGGCTCGCTCCTGGATCGCACGGCGCGCCGACCTGATCGTGGATACGACCCGACTCACTCCCGGGCAGGTCGCGGACCACGTCTGGGACACCGCGAGGGAGCGGATCGAGTAGGCAACCGAGACGCCTCATGCCGCGGATAGTGAAAGCGCGGTTATGCCAATGAGAGCACGGCACGCCGGGCTCGTGTGTACGAGTCAGCCTTCGCTCGCCGGAAGAGATTGCAATGATGCGTCACTGGTCTTGCTCGTGTTGGCCGTGGCCTCGTTGACGCTGTTCGTGTGGTGGCTGCTGGTGCTCATTCAGGCTCTGCAGGTTCCCGATCGCGACTGGGCGGCCGCCGGGCAGAGCAAGATCCTGTTGGTCATCCTCATGGTGTTTCTTGGCATCCTCGGGACGATTCTTTACGTGGTTATCGCTCGCCCCTCCTTGGGGCGGACATCACCTTCTACGGTCTGAAGCGCGGTCGAGGTTGCACCCAATCCTGGCCTTGCTGTGGAAGCGTTGATGGTGAACGTCCCTCATCTGCCGCGCAGAGGTAACCACGCGACTGCAGATAGGCGGTCATTCCCCGGTCTGGTCGTCAATTCTTTCGCGGATGATGTCTGCGTGGCCGTTGTGCCGCGCGTACTCCCCGACCAGTTTCGCGAGGTTCCAGCGGATGCTGCGCTTGTTGTTTGGGCTGACTGCAGCCAGATCGGGCCACCGGGCCACGGCTGCGTCCGTCTTGGAACGTTCGTCAATCCACGTCGAGAAGGAGATGTCCACGTCGGCGGCGGTGCAGTCGATGTCGTCTTCGGCGTCGTTCTCGTATTCGCCCCAAACCCATTGGAAGTCAGGGTCTTCTTCCAAGGGCCACGAGCCGTAGGCGTGTTCCATCTCGGCCATGTGTCGCACGAGGCCGAGTAGGGACAGGTGAGAGGGATCAGCGGACCGGTCGACAAGCTGCTGCGGTGTCAGAGCATCACACTTTGAGCGCAAGGCGTCCCGGTGAAAGGCCAGCCAGCCAAGGACAATGCTGCGCTCATCTCCGTCCTCTGGCTGCTCAGCTCGCGCGGGTGGGGTCTCTGCCATTGTCGGGATGCTGCCGCATCGTGCCGCAACTCGTCTAGATACGCACTCACATGTCGCGGCGAGTGAAGCTCGGTCGTGCCGATGAGCGGTCGTGGCACGATGCGGCCATGATCGATGCTCGGTTTGCCGGTCTTCCGGCCGAGGTCCTGGATGGCGTGGCCGGTGTGGTCGGCGCAGAGGTCACTTGCCTCAGTCGTCTACCCGGAGGCGTCAACGGGGGTGCCATGCGCGTCGAGTTGGCCGGAAGGGCACATGCGGTTCTCAAGGCAGTGCCTCGGGCATACCCGAGCCACCTGGACGAGACCTTGCGAGCCCAGCGAGTGGTCGAGCACATGCGTAGGCGCGGCTATCCCACTCCGGCCTGGCTCGGAGTGGGGGCCACAGCCACTCATGTGTGGCATCTGATGGACTACGTCGACGCGGCTCCCGCATCAGAGCTGACCCCGTCCTTGATGGATCAGCTGATGGAGATCGTTGAACTCCAGGCTGGCCAAGGCTCCGAGCCCTACGACCACTGGTCCTACGCCTGGCGGGTCGCCACCGGTCAGGAATCAGCTGTCGCCGGGCTGGATGTCAACGAGACACCCGAGCAGTCGCATCTGCGCCAGTCCATGGCCGGGCTCTCGGGGTATTCCTCGTCGGTGTCGATGTTGGTCGAGCGGCTGTGGGTCGCGTGTGCCGACGTCCCACCACCACGAGGGGCACCGGACATGGTCCATGCCGATCTCGCAACCGCCGGCAATGTCCTGGTCCGTGACGGAGCGGTGGTGGCGGTGGTGGACATTGGAAATGCTGGTAGCGGCACACGGGCGATCGATCTCACCACCCTCGCCTGGTACACGTTCCAGGATCCGCTACTGGACGGTGTCCGAAAGAGGCTCTGGACGAAAATCCTCTACCAGGTCGGCTGGGAGGGGGCGACGGTGCTCGCAGCGTCACAGATTCTCCACATGCTCGAGATCCCCATCCGCCACGGTGGCCACGATGTCGTTCCGGGTGTGGTCGAGCGCGGCCATCGCGCCCTCGACGAGGTGAACGCGCTCCGCTAGGCCGAAAACGAACTCGATCTGCCGCAGGGAGCGTGAGCTGCGGCAACCGGATTTGCCGCAATCCGAGCGGACGTGCCGAGGCAGCCGTGCCGCCCGTCGAACCTGTCGGGCTGCTCTGGCAAAGTCGCGGTCATGGCGAAGATCGACCGCTCTCACATCCGAGTCAAGGCCATGCTCGTCGCTTCGAACGACGACACCACGGCACATGCCGTCAGCCTCCACCCTCCGACGAAAGAAAACCCCTATGGGTACCACCGCCTGATCGGTGGAGGCGTCGAACTAGGCGAGCCGCATCGTGATGCCATAGTGCGCGAGGTAGACGAGGAACTCGGGGCAAAGATCCGGGACCTCACCTTCCTCGCCACGTTCGAGAGCATCTTCCGCATTGACGGCGTGCTCGGTCACGAGATCGTATTCCTCTACGGCGGTCGGCTCGACCCTCACCCCGCGCTGAGTGGTGCCTCCCTCACCGAGACCGATGGCAGTGTGCTGCCCGTTGTTTGGCGCCCTATCCACGACGATCAAGAGTCGCTGCCCCTGTATCCCAGCGCATCCGTCGCTTGGGTGCACAGCCTCACTGACTGGGGTGGCGAACGATAGCTGTGGGCGTGCTGGTCGCCTCCTTCCACAACATGGCAAGGACGGCCGAGGGACGTTCAGTGACGTCCTCATCTGCCGCGGATAGTGAAAGCGCGCTCATAGCGGATAAGCGTGCGTGAGCCGCGCAGAGTGAGAGGGTGATGTCGTGAGCGTGACCACGATTGTGGCGAATAGTGCCGACCTTCCCTTCCTCGAAGAGGTCGACACACGACTCTCTCCCGACACCATTGCCGACCTCGTGTCTATAGGGCGGATGATGGTCGTCAAGGTCGACGGAGACGCCGTGGGCTTCTTGCGTTGGGGCATGTTCTGGGACCAGCTCCCGTTCATGAACTTGCTCTGGGTCCTGCCCGATTGGCGGGGTCAAGGAGTCGGCACGACGTTGGTTGAAGCGTGGGAGAAGTCCCAACTTGCCGCCGGTCGCGACCTGGTGCTCACCTCGACCATGTCGAACGAGAAGTCCCAGCACTTCTACCGACGGCTGGGCTATGTAGACACCGGAGCCCTCCTGCTACCGGGCGAACCGGCTGAACTCATCCTCCGGAAACCGCTTGCCCAGTAACCGGATCTGCCGCTGTCCGCGTGCGGATGAGCGGGTGCCCCCAGGGCCAGCGATCTCAAACGTGTCGCCATACCCCGCCCGGGTGGGCGACGTTCGCCTCTGGTGATCGAGTCTCCCGGGGGACACGGTGAGAGCGGACAAGGAGCGCCCACCCAGCGCGCTGCTTGGGGAAAGGGGGTCGAGATGTCTACTGCGACGCCGGCCGCGCCGGCGACGAGTCCTACACGCCGGACCTTGATCCGTGCCTGGATGTCCTTGGGGCTGATGGTGCCGGGCTTCGTCGGGCTCATGGTGTTCGGTGAGTGGGCGAATGCGAGGGATGCTCCCCTTCTCGCCTCGGTGATGACCGTGGTGATGGTCGCACTGTTGGCGATCTTCGCGGTTGGCGCCGTGTGGTTCGGCGTGCAGGCTCGCAAGTTGGGCGCGCGCACGGGCCTGGTGCCAGCGATCCTGTCCGGCCTGGCCGCGGTCTACTTCCTGGTTCTATTCGTCGCGCAGTGGCTGGGCGGAGGCGGCCCCCTGGGGGGCTGACTCCTGAGAGGTCGCCCCAACCCCTGCAACAACGAGACAGCGGAACACGAGCACCGTTGACGGTGGTGCCGCATCCGACCATGCCGCAGATAGCGTGCGCTCGAAGACGCACGCTTCTGCCGCACTTCGGACGCGGTCCGGTATTCACCTTCAGGCTCGCTATCCGACCGACTGGTGGGAGCCGAGAGTGCACGTATTCATCCGTCCAACGCAGACCTTTCTGACCTGCCAGATCTGCCGTGGCCTTCTGTTCGCGAGCCGAGAGATCAAGATGACCACCACGGGCATGACTTTCATGGACTTGGACTGGCTCAACAGCTCGGCTGAAGGCGTCATCTGCCTACGGTGCGGATACGTGCACACCTTCATGGCGCAGGTTCACCAGTGGGTGGACCCCGCGGCAGTAAAGCCAGAGGACCTACCAGTGGACCCACTCGCCTAGCAAAGCGCGAGCCCGGCAACCTCAACGGTCGTGAATCGACGTCGTGCGGTCAGACAGCCCGCCGGAGTAGCCGCATTGAGGGCACCGCAACTGGCTCCCTTCTGTGTCAAGACGCGTGCTTGCCCGGCGCGTTGGACACCGGTTCCAGCAACGCCCACTGCGCGTCGTTCAGGTCAGTTGAGTACGACATGGCCCAGACGGTGCCGTCGGGGCTGACGGGCGCAGTCGACGCCAAAGGGGACACACCCAGCTAGAGCGCGCGCAGGCCGAACTCGTTGCCGTCCGGGTCCGCGAGCTCGACGCCGTCAACGAGATCGGTCAACCGGGTCGCGCCCAGGGACACGAGCCGGTCGACCTCGGTGCCGAGGTCTGCTGCCACCAGATCCAACCGCTGCCGCTTCCGTCCGAGTCTGGGCGCGACCGGCGGACCGCCCCAGGAGATCTTGGTGCCTCCGAGCGGCGACTGGACTGCGGTCTCTTCGTCCTCGTCCCACACCAGCGGCCAGTCCAGCGCATCGCGCCAGAACAGGCCGACGTCCCGGGTGCCGTCGCACGTGACCTCGCCGAGGGGGCCGGTTCCGGCCAGGAAACTGTTCCGCGGCTCGATCACGCACATCTCGTTGCCGCCCGGGTCGGCCAGGACGACGAAGCCGGCATCGGGAGCCTGACCGACGTCGATGTGATGACCGCCCAACCGCAGAGCCGACTCGACCGTCCGCCGCTGGTCCTCGAGGTCTGGTGCTGGTCAGGTGCAGGTGCAGCCGTCGCGGGCCGATCTGCTCGGTGCGGGTGGTGACGAAGCGGAGCCCGACCTGTGCGGGGTCGCCCGGGAGCAGCGCGCCGTGGGCCTCCTCGAGGATCTCCCGCCGGAGCAGCCCGGCCCAGAAGGCCGCGACTGCGGCGGCGTCGGCCACCTCGAACGTCACCGCCTCGAGTCGCAGCACCATGGGTGCACCGTAGGCCCCCAGCACCCTGGGCGGCCACCGGCTTTCGGTCGCTCGTCGGCCACGCTGCGGGGCAACAGAAACTGGGGACCGGCATGACGCGATCCCGCAGCCCGCCCCGTCAGACGAGCCGGTTGGGCCGCCGCGGAGCCAGCGCCAGCTGGGCCTGGGTCCGCAGCCGTTGCTCGGCCGGGTCGACCGGTCCGGGCAGCCCGGTGGACACCGTGCTGATCGGGTCGATCAGGGCGTTCAGCCGGCGGGCGACCGGAGTCGCGGCGAGCAGCAGCGAGAGGCCGACGGCGGCCAGGGTGATCAGCACGAAGGCGGTGACCGGGTCCTGCTCGGCCAGGCCGCCGACCCCGGCGTACGACGCGCTCTTCACCGCGAAGCCGTGGAAGAGGTAGACGACCAGGCTGGCCGAGCCCATCGTCGTGAACCAGCGGTGCGTGGTCGGGATCAGCGACAGCGCGCTGAGCGCCAGCACGCCGGCCACGACCAGCAGCACCAGCCGGGCCGCCATGCCTTCCGCGACGCCCACGCCGAGGTCGGCGTAGCCGGTGCGCCAGTAGAGCCACTCCTTGCTCAACGGTCCGGCGACGAAGGTGGCCACGACCAGCGCGGTGACCAGCGCCGCCGCGGCGAACACGCGCACCCGGGGCCGGGCCAGCCAGGTGAACTGCTCCCGGCGCATCGTCAGCCCCGCCACGAAGAACGGCAGCAGCCCCATCGCACGGGCCAGGTCGAGGGTGTCGCCGGTGTAGATCCCGCCCAGCAGGCAGACCACGACCGCGAGCAGCATCGGCTGTCGCACCCGGCGCAGCAGCGGGGTGGCGAGCCGCCAGGTGAACAGGACCGCGAGGTACCACATCGGCCAGTGCGGGTCGAGGTACAGCGTGCTGCCGAGGTGCTCCCCACCGACGGTGACGCGGAACAGCGCCAGCAGCGACTCGAACACAAGGTAGGGCACCACCACGGTGGTCGCCAGCTTGCGCAGGTGACTGCCGGTGAAGCGGAAGCCGCGGGAGAGGTAGCCGGTGACGAGCACGAAGGCCGGCACATGGAACGCATAGAGCGCGTAGTAGGTCGGCGCCGAGGACGACGTGTCGGGGATCAGCGTCCAGGCGTGTCCGACGACGACCAGGGTGACCAGCACGAGCTTGGCGTTGTCGAAGTAGGCGTCCCGCGAGGAGGGCCGGCCGGAGGCGGGCTGTGGCGAGCGGGCCACCGCGGACGCCCCGGTCGGTGGCGGGGTCGGCTGCGTGGTCGCGGGCGTCGTCATGGGGCTGCTCGTCCGGCTCTCGGGTCGCATCGGGTGACGGGTGGATGGTTCCCTCACCGCTCGCCGGTAAACGGCCGAAGCCCGACATCTAGACTCCCGGTCATGGACCAGGACCCGGCGCCACCCCGGCGGCAGCGGATCGCGGCGTACGCCGTGCTCACGCGCGACGGGGAGATCCTGCTGACCCGCATGTCGGGGCGCACTCGGATCCAGGGCCGGTGGACGCTGCCCGGAGGGGGCATCGACCACGGCGAGGACCCGCGCGAGGCGCTGCGCCGCGAGGTGCTCGAGGAGACCGGCCTGGACGTGCACCCGGGACAGGTCGCGGACGTGCACAGCACCCACTTCACCGGGCCGCGCTCCGACGGGCTGGTCGAGGACTACCACGGCGTGCACCTGATCTTCTGGGCGACCGTGGACCCGGCCTCGGAGGGCGTGGCCCCCCGGGTGGTCGAGGTCGGCGGCTCCACCGAGCACGCCGCGTGGGTGCCGTTGGAGGAGGCCGAGCGGCTCGACCTGCTCTCCGCCGCCCGGCACGCCCTGGCCCTGCTGCGACGAGAGGTCTCCCCATGAGCGCGACCGCGTTCCCGCCGCCCGAGCGGCCCGAGTCGGTGTTCACCTACGGCGCCCCCCAGCTCAAGTTCGGCGCCGGCTGCTCCGACGAGATCGGCGTCGACCTGGCGGCGTACGGCGTCCACAGGGTCCTCGTCGTCACCGACGCCGGGGTCGCCGCCACCGGGCACCCGCAACGGGTCGCCGACCAGATGGCGGCCTTCGGCATCGAGGCGCAGGTCTTCGACGGGGTGCACGTGGAGCCCACCGACGCGAGCATCTCCGCGGCCGTGGAACACGCCCGGGGCACCGGCCCGTGGGACGCCTTCGTCGCCGTCGGCGGTGGCTCCGCGATCGACACCGCCAAGGCGGTCAACCTGCTGACCACCAACCCCGGCGAGCTGATGGACTACGTCAACGTGCCGGTGGGGCAGGGCCGCTCGCCGGTGAACCCGCTGGCGCCGCTGGTGGCGGTGCCCACGACCACCGGCACCGGCAGCGAGAGCACCACGGTCTGCGTCCTGGACGTGCTCGAGCAGCAGGTGAAGACCGGCATCAGCCACCCGCGGCTTCGACCCACCCTCGCCGTCGTGGACCCCCGGCTGACGATGAGCCAGCCGTCCGGGGTCACCGCCGCCTGCGGCATGGACATCTTGTGCCACGCGCTGGAGAGCTGGACCGCGCGGCCGTACACCTCCTTCGAGCACAAGGAGCCGGGCGGCCGGGTGCCCTACTGCGGCGCGAACCCGATCGCCGACATGTGGGCCGAGCGGGCAATGCGCCTGCTCGCCGGGTCGTTCCGCACCGCGGTCCGCCACGGGGAGGACGAGCAGGCGCGCGAGCAGATGGCGCTGGCCGCGACCTTCGCGGGGATGGGCTTCGGAAACGCCGGGGTCCACCTGCCGCACGCCAACGCCTACCCGGTGGCCGGCCAGGTCCGCGACTTCCACCCCGAGGGCTACCCGGCCGGGCACGCGATGGTGCCGCACGGGATGGCGGTGGCGCTCACCGCACCGGCCTCCTTCCGGTTCACCTTCGACGCCGACCCGGACCGGCACGTGCGCGCCGCGGAGCTGCTGGCGCCCGGCGCCGACCGTCGCGGCGACCCCTGGGACCTTCTGCCGACGGTGCTGGCCGAGCTGATGCGCGACATCGGGCTGCCGAACGGCCTCGGCGAGATCGGCTACGGCGAGGCCGACGTGGACACACTGGTCGGCGGCACGATGAAGCAGCAGCGGCTGCTCGCCATCGCCCCGCGGCCGGTGTCCGAGGACGACGTGGCAGCCGTGCTGCGCGACTCGTTGGAGATCTGGTGACCACGCACGAGCTGGCGGGCCACGAGCAGAGGGAGTACGCCGCGGCCGCGCGCGACGTGGCGGACCAGCTGCGGACGGCCGGTCTCGCGGAGGTCGACGACTCGGCGCTCGCCCGGGCGATGTACTCCACCGACGCCTCGCTCTACCGGGTGCCGCCGCAGGTGGTCGTGCGGCCGCGCGACGTCGACGAGCTGGTGGCGGCGGTCGAGGTGGCCCGCTCCTCCCGCACCCCGCTGACGATGCGCGGCGCCGGCACCTCCATCGCCGGCAACGCGGTCGGCCCCGGCATCGTGGTCGACACCGCCCGGCACCTGCACAAGATCCACGAGGTCGACCCCGCCGCCCGCACCGCCCGGGTGGAGCCCGGGGTGGTGCACGCGTCGCTGCAGCGGGCCGCGACGCCGCACGCCCTGCGCTTCGGGCCGGATCCCTCGACCCACACCCGCTGCACCATCGGCGGGATGATCGGCAACAACGCCTGCGGGTCCCGGGCGCTGGGCTACGGCCGCACCTCCGACAACGTGGTGGCGCTCGACGTGCTCACCGGCACCGGGCAGCGGCTGCTCCTGGGCGAGGGGGCCGCCGGCGTTCCGGAGCTCGACGCGCTGGTGGACGCGCACCTCGCCACCGTCCGCACCGAGATGGGCCGCTTCGGCCGGCAGGTGTCCGGCTACTCCCTCGAGCACCTGCTGCCCGAGAACGGCCGGCGGCTGGACCGGTTCCTGGTCGGCTCCGAGGGCACCCTCGCGGTGGTGCTCGGCGCGACCGTCCGTCTGGTCGAGGACGCCCCGCACCGTGCCCTGGCGGTGCTCGGCTACCCGTCGATGCCGGCGGCGGCGGACGCCGTACCCACCCTGCTGCACCACCCGCTGGTCGCCTGCGAGGGGCTCGGCCAACGGATCGTCGACGTGGTCAGGGCGCGCCGGGGCACCGTGCCGCCGCTGCCGCGTGGCGAGGGCTGGCTGTTCGCCGAGGTCACCGGTGCTACCCGCGCCGAGGCGGAGGCGCTGGCCGCCGCGGTGGTCGCCGACTCCGGGGCCCTGGACGCCCGGGTGGTCAGCGACCCGCGCGAGGCCGCCGCGCTGTGGCGGATCCGTGAGGACGGCGCCGGGCTCGCCGCGATCAGCCTCGACCGCCCGGCGCACGCCGGGTGGGAGGACGCCGCGGTGCCACCGGACCGGCTGGGCGCCTACCTGCGCGACTTCGAGGACCTGCTGCGCACCTCCGGGCTCGACGGGGTGCCCTACGGCCACTTCGGCGACGGCTGCGTGCACGTCCGCATCGACTTCGAGCTCGCCGACCCGGCCGGCCGGGGCCGGTTCCGGGAGTTCCTCGGCGACGCGGCCCGGCTGGTCGCGTCCTACGGCGGCACTCTGTCGGGGGAGCACGGCGACGGCCGCGCCCGCTCCGAGCTGCTGCCGCTGATGTACTCCGCGGAGGTGATCGACCTCTTCGCCCGGGTCAAGGGGGTGCTCGACCCCGCCGGCGTGCTGAACCCCGGCGTGCTGGTCGACCCGCGCCCGGTCGACGCGGACCTGCGGCTCGCGACGCCGCTGCGCAGCGTCCCGCGGGCCCTGCAGTGGGCGCACGACAACGGCTCCGTGGCCGCCGCCGTGCACCGCTGCACGGGGGTCGGCAAGTGCCTGGCCGCGCCGACCGGCTCGGTGATGTGCCCCTCCTACCAGGCCACCCGCGAGGAGAAGGACTCCACCCGCGGCCGGGCCCGGGTGCTGCAGGAGATGGTCGAGGGCTCAGTGGTCACCGGCGGCTGGGCCTCCCCCGAGGTGCACGAGGCGCTGGACCTCTGCCTGGCCTGCAAGGGCTGCGCCCACGACTGCCCCACCGGGGTGGACATGGCGACCTGGAAGGTCGAGGCGCTGCACCAGCGCTACCGGGGCAAGCTGCGCCCGCGCGGCCACTACGCGCTCGGGGCGCTGCCGCGGTGGCTGCGCCTCGGTGCCCCGGTGGCGCCGCTGGCGGCCCGCGCGCTGGAGGTCCCGTTGGTGCAGTGGCTGGCCAAGGCGGTGGCCGGCGTCGACCAGCGCCGCGGGCTGCCGGTGCCGGCCGCCGAGCCGTTCCGCGGCCGGTCCCGGCGGACGACGTACGACCTGGACGACGAGCAGCCGGACGTGGCGATCTGGGCCGACACCTTCACCGACCGCTTCGATCCGGCGGGTGCCCAGGCTGCGGTCAGGGTCCTGGAGGCGGCCGGCCTCCGTGTCGGGGTCGTCGGGGCCCGCGCCTGCTGCGGGCTGACCTGGTTCAGCACCGGCCAGCTCGGCGCGGCCCGGCGCGAGATGGAGCGGACCGTCGCGGTGCTGGGGGAGTACGCCGAGCGCGGCGTCCCGGTGGTGGCTCTCGAGCCGTCCTGCCTGGCCACGCTGCGCTCCGACGCCGTGGAGCTGCTCGGCGCCGACACCGAGCTGGGCCGGGCGGCCGCCGCGGTGGCGCGCAACACCCGCACCCTCGCCGAGCAGCTCGAGGCCACCCCGGGCTGGGTGCCGCCGGACCTGACCGGCACCGAGGTGCTCGTGCAGCCGCACTGCCACCACGCGAGCATCCTCGGCTGGGAGGCCGACGCCCGGGTGCTGGCGCGCACCGGCGCCCGGGTCACCCGGGTGGACGGCTGCTGCGGGCTGGCCGGGAACTGGGGGGTCGAGCAGGGGCACCACGACGTCTCGGTCGCCGTCGCGGAGACCCACCTGCTGCCCGCCGTGCGGGCCGCGGCGCCGGGCACGGTGCTGCTCGCCGACGGCTTCTCCTGCCGCACCCAGCTCGACGACCTGGCCGGCGTACGCGCCTCCCACCTCGCCGAGCTGCTCGGCCAGGTCCCGACCGGGCCGGCGGCAGCGCCGACCCATACCGCATCCGGGCCGGGGCCGTTTTGACCCTGCCCCGGCGAGCCGGTAATCTTTTTCTTCGTGCCTGGGACAGCCAGGTCATCGTGCGTGCTCTCGACGGGCCGCGCGGCTGCGCGAGCAGCGTTCGAAGGCTCTCACCGCCCCCAGCAAGCCGGCGGCGAGCCGTGGGCCGGGCGACACGCCCGACCGCGGGGGAGTCCCGCGGAAGCCGACGACCGCAGCGCATGCAGCACCCGAAGAGTCAGTACTACCAAAGCGAAGGGGAACCACGCGGTGCCCACCATCCAGCAGTTGGTCCGCAAGGGCCGCCAGGACAAGGTGTCGAAGAACAAGACGCCCGCTCTGAAGGGATCGCCTCAGCGGCGCGGCGTGTGCACGCGTGTCTACACGACCACCCCGAAGAAGCCGAACTCCGCCCTGCGCAAGGTCGCCCGTGTGCGCCTGTCCAGCGGCGTCGAGGTCACGGCCTACATCCCGGGTGTCGGCCACAACCTCCAGGAGCACTCGATCGTGCTCGTGCGTGGCGGCCGGGTGAAGGACCTCCCCGGTGTCCGCTACAAGATCATTCGCGGCTCGCTCGACACCCAGGGTGTCAAGAACCGCAAGCAGGCTCGCAGCCGTTACGGCGCGAAGAAGGAGAAGAGCTAATGCCGCGCAAGGGCCCCGCTCCCAAGCGTCCGATCGACGTCGACCCGGTCTACGGCAGCCCCGTCGTGACCCAGCTGGTCAGCAAGATCCTGCAGGACGGCAAGAAGCAGACCGCGCAGCGCATCGTCTACGGCGCCCTCGAGGGTGCTCGCGAGAAGACCGGCACCGACCCGGTCGTCACGCTGAAGCGCGCGCTGGACAACATCCGTCCCGCGCTGGAGGTCCGCAGCCGTCGAGTCGGCGGCGCGACCTACCAGGTCCCCGTCGAGGTCCGGGCCGTGCGCCAGACCACGCTCGCGCTGCGCTGGCTGGTGGAGTACTCCCAGGCCCGCCGCGAGAAGACGATGGCCGAGCGCCTCATGAACGAGATCCTCGACGCCTCCAACGGCCTCGGTGCCGCTGTGAAGCGCCGCGAGGACACCCACAAGATGGCCGAGTCCAACAAGGCCTTCGCGCACTACCGCTGGTGATCGACCACCGGTACGCCGGCGCCCCCCGACCGGGGGCCCGTCGTGCCGGGCAGGTCACGGCCACCGGCCGGCAGTAGACCTAGCAGCACCTTCCACCGTCAAACCCGAGGGAACCCCATCGTGGCTGTCGACATCACCACCGACCTCAAGAAGGTCCGCAACATCGGCATCATGGCGCACATCGACGCCGGCAAGACCACCACCACCGAGCGGATCCTGTTCTACACCGGCATCACCTACAAGATCGGTGAGGTCCACGAGGGCGCCGCCACGATGGACTGGATGGAGCAGGAGCAGGAGCGCGGCATCACGATCACGTCCGCCGCGACGACCTGCTGGTGGAAGGACCACCAGATCAACATCATCGACACCCCCGGTCACGTGGACTTCACCGCCGAGGTGGAGCGTTCGCTCCGCGTCCTCGACGGGGCGGTCGCCGTGTTCGACGGTGTCGCCGGTGTCGAGCCGCAGACGATGACCGTGTGGCGCCAGGCCAACAAGTACTCCGTCCCGCGGATGTGCTTCGTGAACAAGCTGGACCGCACCGGTGCGGACTTCTTCCGCTGCGTCGACATGATGGTCGACCGCCTCAACTCGACCCCGCTCGTCCTCCAGCTGCCGATCGGCGCCGAGAGCGACTTCCTCGGTGTCGTCGACCTGGTCGGCATGCGTGCCCTCACCTGGCGCGGCGAGACCAAGATGGGCGAGGACTACGAGGTCGAGGAGATCCCGGCCGACATGGCCGAGCAGGCCGCCGAGTGGCGCGAGCGCTTCCTCGAGACGCTGGCCGAGGCCGACGACGCGGTCATGGAGAAGTACCTCGAGGGCGAAGAGGTCCCGGTCGAGGAGCTCGAGGCCGCGATCCGTCGCGCCACCCTGGCCGACAAGGTCAACCCGGTCCTCTGCGGCACCGCGTTCAAGAACAAGGGCGTGCAGCCCCTGCTCGACGCGGTCGTGAAGTACCTCCCCTCGCCGCTCGACATCGACGGCATCCAGGGTCACGACGCCAAGGACGAGGAGAAGGTGATCGTCCGCCAGCCGAGCGACGACGAGCCGTTCTCCGGCCTGGCCTACAAGGTCGCCACCGACCCGCACCTGGGCAAGCTGATCTACGTCCGCGTCTACTCCGGCAAGCTGGAGGCCGGCTCGACCGTGCTCAACTCGGTCAACGGCCGCAAGGAGCGGATCGGCAAGGTCTACCAGATGCACGCGAACAAGCGTGAGGAGATCGCGTCGGTCGGCGCCGGCCAGATCGTCGCGGTCATGGGCCTCAAGGACACCAAGACCGGTCACACCCTGTGTGACATGCAGCACCCGGTGGTGCTCGAGTCGATGAGCTTCCCGGCCCCGGTGATCGAGGTCGCGATCGAGCCCAAGACCAAGGGCGACCAGGAGAAGCTGGGCACCGCGATCCAGCGGCTCTCCGACGAGGACCCCACCTTCACGGTGAAGTCCGACGAGGAGACCGGCCAGACGATCATCGCCGGCATGGGCGAGCTGCACCTGGAGATCCTGGTCGACCGGATGAAGCGCGAGTTCCGCGTCGAGGCCACCGTCGGCAAGCCGCAGGTCGCCTACCGCGAGACCATCCGCCGCAAGGTGGAGAAGCACTCCTACACCCACAAGAAGCAGACCGGTGGGTCCGGCCAGTTCGCGAAGGTGCTCATCTCGATCGAGCCGAGCATCGACCCGGAGACCGGCAGCGGTGCCGGCTACGAGTTCGTGAACGCCGTCTCCGGTGGCCGCATCCCCCGCGAGTACATCCCCTCGGTGGACCAGGGTGCGCAGGACGCCATGGAGTTCGGTGTCCTCGCCGGCTACCCGATGGTCGACGTGAAGGTGACTCTCGAGGACGGCGCCTACCACGACGTCGACTCCTCCGAGCTCGCGTTCAAGATCGCCGGGACCCAGGCCTTCAAGGAGGCCGCCCGGCTCGCCAAGCCCGTGCTGCTCGAGCCGATGTTCGCCGTCGAGGTCACGACCCCCGAGAACTTCCTCGGCGACGTGATCGGCGACATCAACTCGCGGCGCGGCCAGGTCCAGTCCATGTTCGACCGCTCGGGTGACCGGGTCGTGCAGGCGCTGGTACCGCTGTCCGAGATGTTCGGGTACGTTGGCGATCTGAGGTCCAAGACCTCCGGTCAGGCGTCGTACTCGATGGAGTTCGACTCGTACGCCGAGGTTCCGCAGAACGTCGCCGACGAGATCATCAAGAAGGTCCGCGGCGAGTAGTTCGTCGGACTAGCACTTTCCCCAGCAGACGAGTCAAGTACTAACTAGGAGGAGCCCCCGTGGCTAAGGCGAAGTTCGAGCGGACTAAGCCGCACGTCAACATCGGCACCATTGGTCACATCGACCACGGCAAGACGACGTTGACCGCAGCGATCACCAAGGTGCTGCACGACAAGTACCCTGACCTGAACCCCTTCACGCCGTTCGACGAGATCGACAAGGCCCCGGAGGAGCGGCAGCGCGGTATCACCATCTCGATCGCGCACGTCGAGTACCAGACGGAGTCGCGTCACTACGCGCACGTCGACTGCCCCGGTCACGCCGACTACATCAAGAACATGATCACCGGCGCGGCGCAGATGGACGGCGCGATCCTCGTGGTCGCCGCCACCGACGGCCCGATGCCCCAGACCCGTGAGCACGTGCTGCTCGCGCGTCAGGTCGGCGTGCCGGCGATCGTGGTCGCCCTGAACAAGTGCGACATGGTCGACGACGAGGAGCTCATCGAGCTCGTCGAGATGGAGGTGCGCGAGCTCCTCTCGGAGTACGAGTTCCCCGGCGACGACATCCCCGTGGTCCGCGTGGCGGCCTTCCCGGCGCTGAACGGCGACGAGAAGTGGGGCCAGTCGATCATCGAGCTCATGGACGCTGTGGACGAGTACATCCCGCAGCCGGAGCGCGAGATCGACAAGCCGTTCCTGATGCCGGTCGAGGACGTCTTCACCATCACCGGTCGCGGCACGGTCATCACCGGCCGGATCGAGCGCGGTGTGGTCAAGGTCAACGAGACCGTCGACATCATCGGCATCCGCGAGGCCAAGCAGACCACCACGGTCACCGGCGTCGAGATGTTCCGCAAGCTGCTCGACGAGGGCCAGGCCGGCGAGAACGTCGGGCTGCTGCTTCGTGGCACCAAGCGCGAGGACGTCGAGCGCGGCATGGTCGTCATCAAGCCGGGCACCACGACCCCGCACACCAACTTCGAGGCCTCGGTCTACATCCTCTCGAAGGAGGAGGGCGGCCGTCACACGCCGTTCTTCAACAACTACCGTCCGCAGTTCTACTTCCGGACGACGGACGTCACCGGGGTCGTGCAGCTCCCCGAGGGCACCGAGATGGTCATGCCGGGCGACAACACCGACATGTCGGTCGAGCTGATCCAGCCGATCGCCATGGAGGACGGTCTCCGGTTCGCGATCCGGGAGGGTGGCCGCACCGTCGGCGCCGGCCGGGTCACCAAGATCATCAAGTGATCCCCGCCGTCAGCTGACGGCACCCTGTTCGATCGAGAGGCCCGGCCCCCCAGGGGTCGGGCCTCTCGCCTTTCCCCTCCCGCCAGGAAGGCGACCAGATGCAGCAGGGCGTTCGGCCGGCGCGACCGCACACCGGCGTGACCGAGGACGGTCAGCGGATCCGCGAGGTCCTCACCTACAGCCGCCGCGGCAGCCGGCTCAGCGACGCCCAGGCCGAGGTGTGGGGGCGCCGGGCCGAGCGGTGGTGGATCCCCGACGAGGCCGTCGACGAGCCGGGCTTCTCCTTCGCCGACCGGTTCGGCCGCGACGCCCCGCTGATCGTGGAGATCGGGTCGGGGATCGGGGAGGCCACGGCGGCTCTGGCGGCCCGGCGGCCGGCGTACGACGTGCTCGCCTTCGAGGTCTGGCGGCCCGGGGTGGCGGAGACGTTCCACGCGCTGGAGCGCGCCGGCGTCGAGAACGTCCGGATGATCAGCGTCGACGCGGTGTGGTCGCTGGAGAACCTGTTCGCGGCGGAGAGCATCGCCGAGCTGTGGACGTTCTTCCCCGACCCGTGGCCCAAGAAGCGGCACGAGCAGCGGC
Source organism: Nocardioides mesophilus (assembly GCF_014395785.1). Classification (GTDB taxonomy): domain Bacteria; phylum Actinomycetota; class Actinomycetes; order Propionibacteriales; family Nocardioidaceae; genus Nocardioides_B; species Nocardioides_B mesophilus. Next base: position 2,559,784 of record NZ_CP060713.1, read on the forward strand.
GCCTGGTCGGCCCCGCCTTCGCGGCCGTCGCCGCCTCGCGGCTGCAGGCCGGTGGCGTCTGGCGGCTGGCGACCGACTGGCCGCCGTACGCCGAGCAGATGCAGCATGTCCTGGACGCCGAGCCGCTGCTCGAGGGCGGGCCGGTCCCGCGCTGGACGGACCGTCCGCACACCCGCTTCGAGCGCCGCGGGCTCCGCGCCGGGCGGCCGATCACCGACCTCGCCTACCGCCGGCGGGAGGTGGTCGCATGAGCGGGCCGCTGCGCGCCGTGGTGCTGGACGACTACGCCGGCGCGGCGCTGGGCGCGGCCGACTGGTCGGTGCTCGGCGACCGGGTGCGGGTCGACGTCCTCACCGAGCACATCCCGGATCCCGACGAGCTCGTGGCGCGGCTCTCCGGCTACGACGTGGTGGTCGCGATGCGCGAGCGCACGCCGCTGCCGGCCGTGGTGCTGGACCGGCTGACGCGGCTGCGGCTGCTGGTGACCACCGGGATGCGCAACGCCTCGATCGACGTCGCCGCCGCGCGGGCCAACGGTGTGACGGTCTGCGGCACGCGCACCTCCGCGACCTCGACGGTCGAGCACACGTGGGCGCTGATCCTGGGGCTGGCCCGGCACCTCGAGCAGGAGAGCGCGCACATGCGCGCGGGGGAGTGGCAGTCCACGCAGGGCATCGGGCTGGCCGGCAAGCAGCTCGGCGTGGTGGGGCTCGGCCGGCTGGGCGGCGAGGTGGCCCGGATCGGTCAGGCCTTCGGCATGTCGGTCGTCGCGTGGAGCACCCACCTGACGCAGGAGCGGGCCGACGCGGTCGGGGTCGCCAAGGTCGGCTTCGACGAGCTGCTCTCCACCTCCGACGTGGTGACGCTGCACCTGGTCCTCGGCGACCGCAGCCGTGGCCTGGTCGGTGCCCGCGAGCTCGAGCTGATGAAGCCCACCGCCCTGCTGGTCAACACCTCGCGCGGTCCGATCGTGCAGGCCGGCGCCCTGCTCGCCGCCCTGCAGGCGGGCACCATCGGCGGGGCGGCCCTGGACGTCTACGACCAGGAGCCGCTGCCGGCCGACGATCCGCTGCGCTCGGCGCCCCGGTCGTTGCTGACGCCGCACCTGGGCTACGTCACCGACGACGGGTGGCGGACCTTCTTCGCCGACGTCGTCGAGGACGTCGCGGCCTTCCTGGCGGGCGCGCCGGTGCGCGAGCTGCCCTAGCACCAGCGGCTGGAGGGGTCAGGAGGGGTCAGGAGCGGCCCAGCAGCGCGGCCACCGCCTGGCCGAAGACCTCCGTGTGTCGGTCCACGTCGGAGCGGCTGTGGTGCGGGGAGAACAGCGCCATGTTGTGGAACGGCGTCAGCAGGATCCCCCGGTTGAGGGCCCACAGGTGCATGAACGCCTCGAGCTCCTCGTCGATCGCCGCGGCGGCCGCGGCGCCGTCGCGCGGGGGAGGGCAGAACCAGTACTCCGCACGGGCCCCGAGGCGCTGCACGTGCCAGGGCAGGGCGTGCTCCTCGATGACGCCGGCCACCCCGTCGGCCCACGCCTGCGCGAGCGGGAACGCCACCGCGAAGTCCTCCTCGCGCAGCGCCACCGACAGGGTCCGGCGCACCGCGGCCAGGGCGAGCGCGTTGCCGGTGAGGGTGCCGCCGACCCCGGCGACGTCGATGTCGTGGGAGAGCATCGGCGGCGTGAGCCGTTCGGCCAGCTCCGCGCTCAGGCCGTACGCCGCGGCCGGCACCCCGCCGCCGATCGGCTTGCCGACCACCACCATGTCCGGGTCGAGCCGCCAGGCACGGGTGCAGCCTCCAGGGCCGGCGCACAGCGTGTGCGTCTCGTCGATGACCAGCAGGGTCCTGGCCTCGCGGGTCAGCCGGCGTACCTCGTCGAGGTAGCCCGGCTCGGGCAGCACGATGCCGATGTTGGTCAGCGCCGGCTCCATCAGCAGCGCCGCGACGTCTCCGTGCGCCAGCGCCCGCTCCAGCGCGCCGAGGTCGTTGAAGGGCACCACACGGGTGGTGAGGGCGACGTCCACCTGCGGTCCGAGCGCACCGGGACGGGGCACGACCCGGTCGCCGTCGAGGACGGCCAGCGTCTCGTCGACGGTCCCGTGGTAGCACCAGTCCATCACCGCGACCTTCGGCCGGCCGGTGAGGTGGCGCGCGAACCGGAGCACGAACCGGTTCGCGTCGGTCGCCGACATCGCCATCTGCCAGCGGGCGAGCCCGAAGCGTCGCCGGAGCTCCTCTCCCACCCAGGCGGCGTCGGTGCTCGGCAGCATCGTGGTGATCCCGGTGCGCGCCCGCTCGCAGATCGCCTCGGTGACCTCCGGCAGCGCGTGACCGGTCATCGCCCCGGTGTCGCCGAGGCACAGGTCGACGTACTCCCGTCCGTCGACGTCGCTGAACCGGGCGCCGGAGGCCTCCACGAAGAAGAGCGGGAAGGCGCCGGGCCACCGGCTCATCCAGGGCATCGGCACGCCGGCGAGCAGCGAGCCCCGCGCCTCCTCGGCGAGCTCGGCGGAGCGGGGGTGGTCGGCGACGAAGCGTCGCTCCTCCTCCGCGTGCAGGTCGTGGAGCCGGTCGCGGTCGATCATGAGCCGAACCTAGGGCACCGCGGCGGCCGCCGTCAGCCCCTCCTCCGGTGGGCGCGTCGCGCCCCGTGGGGCCCCCGATTTGATATGCCCCCCCGGTCTCTGACAAACTGTTCCGGTTGCTCCGGCGGGGTCGCCGGGGTGCAGGCAAACTTGACTACTGAATCGGTTATTCCTGGTTTGAGTGGTCCGGCGTGTGCCCGCACCGCACCAGGAGACCCTTTCAGTCCCGGCCCTGTGCTGGGTGGCCCTCCACAACATCTGAGATCGCGCGGTTCTGCGTTGCGCCCACTGCGGGCGACACGCCCGACCGCGGGGGTCGGGTGGAGGGGAGTCGGAGAAACGTTGTGGCCCGGCCCGGGTCGCGTGACCTGGCGGTACGACGAGTAAAGGACTAACGAGGAGCTATGGCGGGACAGAAGATCCGCATCAGGCTCAAGGCCTACGACCACGAGGTGATCGACACCTCGGCGCGCAAGATCGTTGACACGGTCACCCGTACGGGCGCGAAGGTCGCCGGCCCTGTGCCGCTGCCCACCGAGAAGAACGTCTACTGCGTCATTCGCTCGCCCCACAAGTACAAGGACAGCCGCGAGCACTTCGAGATGCGCACCCACAAGCGCCTCATCGACATCATCGACCCCACCCCCAAGACGGTCGACTCGCTGATGCGGCTCGACCTTCCTGCTGGTGTCGACATCGAGATCAAGCTCTGAGCTGGACGACGAGGCCTGATATTCCATGAGCACTCTTGAACGCAACGTCCGCGGGCTGCTGGGCACCAAGCTCGGCATGACCCAGACCTGGGACGACAACAACCGCATCGTGCCCGTGACCGTCATCGCGGCCGGCACCAACGTGGTCACGCAGGTCCGCCAGCCCGAGACGGACGGCTACAACGCCGTCCAGATCGGTTTCGGCGAGATCGACGGCCGCAAGGTGACCAAGCCGCTGGCAGGGCACTTCGACAAGGCCGGCGTCACGCCGCGCCGCCACGTGGTGGAGATCCGCACTGCGGACGCCGCGTCGTACTCCGTCGGTCAGGAGCTCAGCCCCGAGCTGTTCGCCGCCGGCGACGAGGTCGACGTGACCGGCACCAGCAAGGGCAAGGGCTTCGCCGGTGTGATGAAGCGTCACGGCTTCCACGGCGTCGGTGCCTCCCACGGTGCCCACCGCAACCACCGCAAGCCCGGCTCGATCGGCGCCTGCGCCACCCCCGGCCGCGTCTTCAAGGGCGTCCGGATGGCCGGCCGGATGGGCGGCGACACCGTCACCACCCAGAACATCTCGGTCCACGCCGTGGACGTCGAGAAGGGCTTGATCCTGCTCAAGGGCGCCGTTCCCGGCCCCAAGGGCGGCGTGGTCATGATCCGTTCCGCTGCCAAGTCGCTCGTCAAGGAGGGCTGATCATGGCTGACATCAAGACCGTCGACGTCGATCTCCCCGCCGAGATCTTCGACGTGCAGGTGAACATCCCGCTGATCCACCAGGTCGTGGTGGCCCAGCAGGCCGCTGCTCGCCAGGGCACGCACTCGGTCAAGAGCCGCGGCGAGGTCCGCGGCGGTGGCCGCAAGCCCTACAAGCAGAAGGGCACCGGCCGCGCCCGTCAGGGCTCGACCCGCGCACCGCAGTTCGCCGGCGGTGGCGTGGTCCACGGCCCGACGCCGCGCAGCTACGACCAGCGCACCCCGAAGAAGATGAAGGCCGCCGCCCTGCGCGGTGCCCTCTCCGACCGGGCCCGCGCCGGCCGTATCCACGTGGTGGAGTCGCTGCTCGACGGCGGCGCCCCCTCGACCAAGGCCGCGGTCGCCGCTCTCGCCTCGCTGACCCAGCGCCCCCGTGCGCTGGTCGTGCTGGAGCGTGGCGACGCGCTGACCTGGCTCTCGCTGCGCAACGTGGACAACATCCACATCCTCGCGGTGGACCAGCTCAACACCCGCGACGTGCTGGTGTGCGACGACGTCGTGTTCACCAAGGGTGCCTACGACGCCTTCGTGGCCGGTCCGATGGCGGGCAAGTCCGTCAAGGCAGTGGCCACCTCGACCGAAGCGGATTCAGACAACGGAGCGGAGGTTTCCGAGGCATGAGCAATTTCCACAAGGACCACCGTGACGTGCTGATCGCGCCGGTCGTCAGCGAGAAGAGCTACGGGCTGCTCGACGCGAACAAGTACACCTTCCTGGTGGACCCCAGGGCCAACAAGACCGAGATCAAGATCGCGGTCGAGAAGGTGTTCAACGTCAAGGTGACCTCCGTCAACACCCTGAACCGTGCGGGCAAGACGCGTCGCACCCGCTTCGGCATGGGCAAGCGAGCCAACACCAAGCGCGCGATCGTCAGCCTCGCCGAGGGACAGCGCATCGACATCTTCGGGGGCCCGGTCTCCTGACCGGGTCGTTCGAGACGTAGAGCAGAGGACTGAGAAGAGCTCATGGGCATCCGTAAGTACAAGCCGACTACCCCGGGCCGTCGTGGCTCGTCGGTCGCCGACTTCGTCGAGGTGACGCGGTCGACGCCGGAGAAGTCGCTGGTGCGTCCCCTTCCGAAGAAGGGCGGCCGCAACAACCAGGGCCGGATCACCACCCGTCACCAGGGCGGTGGCCACAAGCGCGCCTACCGCGTCATCGACTTCCGTCGCTACGACAAGGACGGCGTGCCGGCCAAGGTCGCGCACATCGAGTACGACCCGAACCGCACGGCTCGGATCGCGCTGCTGCACTACGCCGACGGCGAGAAGCGGTACATCATCGCTCCGCAGGGTCTGCGTCAGGGCACGGCGGTGGAGGCCGGAGTCAAGGCCGACATCAAGCCGGGCAACAACCTGCCGCTGCGCAACATCCCGGTCGGTACGACGATCCACTGCATCGAGCTCCGGCCCGGTGGTGGCGCCAAGATCGCCCGCTCCGCCGGAATGTCGGCGCAGCTGGTCGCCAAGGAGGGCAGCCGCGCACAGCTCCGGATGCCGTCCGGCGAGATGCGGTACGTCGACGTGCGCTGCCGCGCCACCGTCGGCGAGGTCGGCAACGCCGAGCAGTCGAACATCAACTGGGGCAAGGCCGGCCGCATGCGCTGGAAGGGCAAGCGCCCGACCGTCCGTGGTGTCGTCATGAACCCGGTCGACCACCCGCACGGTGGTGGCGAGGGCAAGACGTCCGGTGGACGTCACCCCGTCTCCCCCTGGGGCAAGCCGGAGGGCCGCACGCGCAAGCGCAAGGCCTCGGACGCCCTCATTGTCCGTCGCCGCAAGTCCGGCAAGCGTCGCTGAGAAGGGAACTGAACCATGCCACGCAGCCTGAAGAAGGGTCCCTTCGTCGACGACCACCTGAGCAAGAAGGTGGACGGACAGAACGAGAAGGGCACGCACAACGTCATCAAGACGTGGTCGCGGCGCTCCATGATCGTGCCGGCCATGATCGGTCACACGATCGCGGTGCACGACGGTCGCAAGCACGTCCCGGTGTTCGTGACCGACTCGATGGTCGGTCACAAGCTCGGGGAGTTCGCGCCGACCCGCACCTACCGCGGGCACGTCAAGGACGACCGGAAGAGCCGCCGCCGCTGATCGCAACCGCGATCGCGCAGCCGACGTCAGCAGAGCCGACAGAGCCGAGAGAGTCGAAACAGTTATGAGCGTTATGGAGCGGAGGCGCGTGAGCGCCCGTCGCGACAGCCTTCTGGGCGACCAGCCCGGGGCTTTCGCCAGCGCGCGCTTCGTCCGGATCACCCCGATGAAGGCGCGTCGTGTCGTAGACATGGTGCGCGGGATGGGTGTCGACGAAGCGCTTGCCCTGCTGCAGTTCGCGCCGCAGGCGGCCAGTGAGACGGTCTACAAGGTCCTCGAGAGTGCGGTCGCCAATGCGGTGACCACCGAGAGCCTCGACCGCAACACCCTGGTCGTGAGCAAGGCGACGGTCGACGAGGGCCCGACGATGAAGCGCTGGCGCCCCCGTGCCCAGGGCCGTGCGTCGCGCATCAACAAGCGGACCAGCCACATCACCCTCGTGGTGCAGCCGGCCGACCAGTCGAACGAGAAGGGACGGAAGGCCTGATGGGTCAGAAAATCAACCCGAACGGTTTCCGGCTCGGGATCTCGACGGACCACCGCAGCCGGTGGTACGCCGACAAGCTCTACAAGGCCTACGTCGGCGAGGACGTGGCGATCCGTCGTCTCCTGTCCAAGGGCATGGAGCGCGCCGGCATCTCCCGCGTCGAGATCGAGCGCACCCGGGACCGAGTGCGGGTCGACATCCACACCGCGCGTCCGGGCATCGTGATCGGTCGCCGCGGCGCCGAGGCGGACCGCATCCGTGGCGAGCTGGAGAAGCTCACCGGCAAGCAGGTGCAGCTGAACATCCTCGAGGTGAAGAACCCCGAGACCGATGCTCAGCTCGTCGCCCAGGGCGTCGCGGAGCAGCTGGCCGGTCGTGTGGCGTTCCGTCGCGCGATGCGCAAGGCGATGCAGACCACGATGCGCAGCGGCGCCAAGGGCGTCCGCATCCAGTGCTCGGGTCGCCTCGGTGGCGCCGAGATGTCGCGCTCGGAGTTCTACCGCGAGGGCCGAGTGCCCCTGCACACCCTGCGCGCCGACATCGACTACGGCTTCTACGAGGCCAAGACCACCTTCGGCCGCATCGGCGTGAAGGTCTGGATCTACAAGGGCGAGGTCGCGGGCACCCGCGCCGAGCGTGAGGCGCAGGCCGCCGCGCGCGCCGGGGCTCCCAGCCGTGGCCGTGGCCGCGCCGGTGAGCGTCCGACCCGTGGCACCCGTGGCGAGCGTCCGACCCGTTCGGACCGCGCCACCGGCACCGAGGCCCCGACCGAGACCGCAGCCGCTCCCGCAGAGGCGCCGGCTGCCGAGACCACCGGACAGGAGGCCTGAGCACCATGCTGATGCCCCGCAGGGTCAAGCACCGCAAGCAGCACCACCCGAAGCGGACGGGTGCGGCCAAGGGTGGCACCAAGCTCGCCTTCGGCGAGTTCGGCATCCAGGCGGTCGAGGCCCACTACGTGACCAACCGCCAGATCGAGTCCGCGCGTATCGCGATGACCCGTCACATCAAGCGTGGTGGAAAGGTGTGGATCAACATCTACCCCGACCGCCCGCTGACCAAGAAGCCGGCCGAGACCCGCATGGGTTCGGGCAAGGGCTCCCCGGAGTGGTGGATCGCCAACGTCAAGCCCGGACGCATCATGTTCGAGCTCTCGGGCGTTCCCGAGGACATCGCTCGCGAGGCCATGCGCCGCGCGATGCACAAGCTCCCGATGAAGTGTCGCTTCGTCACCCGCGAGGCAGGTGAGTTCTGATGGCAGCAACCACAGCGCACGAGATGGACGACATGACCAACGTCGACCTCGAGCAGAAGCTCCGCGAGGCCAAGGAGGAGCTGTTCAACCTCCGCTTCCAGGCCGCGACCGGTCAGCTCGAGAGCCACGGCCGTCTCCGGACGGTCAAGCGAGACATCGCCCGCATCTACACCGTGGTGCGTGAGCGCGAGCTCGGGATCCGTCAGGCCCCGGGCACCGAGGACGGTGCCGCATGAGTGAGAAGGCAGCTGAAGTGACCAAGACAGAGGCGTCCGAGGCGTCGCGCAGCGCCCGCAAGGTCCGCGAGGGCCTCGTGGTCAGCGACAAGATGGAGAAGACCGTCGTCGTCTCCGTCGAGGACCGGGTCAAGCACCCGCTCTACGGCAAGGTCCTGCGGCGCACCAGCAAGCTCAAGGCGCACGACGAGCAGAACCAGTGCGGCGTCGGGGACCGGGTCCTGATCATGGAGACCCGCCCCCTGTCCGCCAGCAAGCGTTGGCGGATCGTCGAAGTGCTCGAGAAGGCCAAGTAATCCCTCAGCCAGCCGGCTGACACGCAAGTTCCGCAAGGCTCAGCCCCGCTGAGAACCGGCGCGACAACCAGGAGAAATACCGATGATCCAGCAGGAGTCGCGACTCAAGGTCGCCGACAACACCGGTGCGAAGGAGATCCTTTGCATCCGTGTGCTCGGCGGATCGGGTCGACGCTACGCAGGCATCGGCGACGTCATCGTCGCCACCGTGAAGGACGCGATCCCCGGTGGCAACGTCAAGAAGGGCGACGTCGTCAAGGCCGTTGTGGTGCGGACCGTGAAGGAGCGTCGCCGTCCGGATGGCTCGTACATCCGGTTCGACGAGAACGCCGCCGTCATCCTCAAGAATGACGGCGAGCCCCGTGGCACCCGCATCTTCGGCCCTGTCGGCCGGGAGCTGCGGGAGAAGAAGTTCATGAAGATCATCTCGCTGGCGCCGGAGGTGCTCTGAGCATGGCTAAGAACCTGAACATCAAGAAGGGCGACACCGTCCGGGTGATCGCGGGCAAGGACAAGGGAGCCGAGGGGCGCGTCATCGCGGTCCTGGCCGAGGAGCAGCGGGTCATCGTCGAAGGCGTGAACCGCATCAAGCGTCACACGAAGGTCGTCAACCAGGGCGGCCGCGCCGGCACCACCGGCGGCATCGTGACGCAGGAGGCGGCCATCCACGTCTCGAACGTGATGCTGGTCGACGGCAAGGGCACCACGCGCATCGGCTACAAGCGCGTCGAGGTGAAGAAGCGTCGTTCCGACGGTTCGGAGTACACCGCGCAGCGCAGCGTCCGCATCTCGCGCAAGACCGGTGAGGAGATCTGATGACTGTGACCGACAGCGCCACCCCGCAGACCCGGGAGATCCCGCGTCTCAAGTCGCGCTACCGCGAGGAGATCCTCCCCGCGCTGCACGAGCAGTTCGGCTACGCGAACGTCATGCAGGTGCCCGGCGTGACCAAGATCGTGGTCAACATGGGTGTGGGCGAGGCTGCCCGCGACTCCAAGCTGATCGACGGCGCGGTCAAGGACCTCACCGCGATCACCGGCCAGAAGCCGCAGGTGACCAAGGCCCGCAAGTCCATCGCGCAGTTCAAGCTTCGCGAGGGCATGCCGATCGGCGCCCACGTGACGCTGCGTGGCGACCGGATGTGGGAGTTCCTGGACCGCCTGCTCACGCTGGCGCTGCCGCGCATCCGCGACTTCCGCGGCCTCTCGCCGAAGCAGTTCGACGGCCGTGGCAACTACACCTTCGGTCTCACCGAGCAGGTCATGTTCCACGAGATCGACCAGGACCGGACCGACCGTGCCCGGGGCATGGACATCACGGTCGTGACGACCGCGACGAACGACGACGAGGGTCGCGCGCTGCTCAAGCAGCTCGGCTTCCCCTTCAAGGAGCAGTGACCGATGGCCAAGACTTCTCTCAAGGTCAAGGCAGCCCGTACCCCGAAGTTCAAGGTGCGTGGCTACACCCGCTGCCAGCGCTGCGGGCGTCCCAAGGCCGTCTACCGCAAGTTCGGCCTGTGCCGAATCTGTCTGCGGGAGATGGCTCACCGGGGCGAGCTTCCCGGCGTCACCAAGAGCAGCTGGTAGTCCACCTTTTCGTTCGACCTATCAACACGCCGCAGGTCGCGCCCTGATCACTCAGGGGCGAAACCGCGGTGGGAAAGGGCCTCACGGCCATGACGATGACTGACCCGATCGCAGACATGCTCACTCGTCTGCGCAACGCCAACCAGGCGTACCACGACTCGGTGTCGATGCCGCACAGCAAGCTGAAGTCCGGCGTCGCCGAGATCCTTCAGCAGGAGGGTTACATCACCTCCTGGAAGGTCGAGGAGCCCGCCGAGGACGCGGACCAGACCGTGGGCAAGACGCTGACGATCACGCTGAAGTACGGCCAGAACCGGGAGCGCTCCATCGCGGGCGTTCGCCGGATCAGCAAGCCCGGCCTGCGCGTCTACGCCAAGCACACCGGCCTCCCGAAGGTGCTCGGTGGCCTCGGCGTCGCGATCATCTCGACGAGCCAGGGTCTGCTGACCGACCGCCAGGCAAACAAGAAGGGCGTAGGTGGGGAAGTCCTCGCCTACGTCTGGTAACGACGAGACCGAGAGGAGAAACGTTCCATGTCGCGTATTGGCAAGCTCCCCATCCCGGTCCCGTCGGGTGTCGACGTCACCGTGGCCGAGCAGCTCGTGACGGTCAAGGGTCCCAAGGGCACCTTGAGCCACACGGTCGCCGTTCCGCTGACCATCGACCGCGCCGAGGACGGTGCGGTGGAGGTGAAGCGCCCGAACGACGAGCGCGAGAGCCGCTCGCTGCACGGCCTGACCCGCACGCTCATCGCCAACATGGTGACCGGCGTGACCGAGGGCTACGAGAAGAAGCTCGAGATCGTCGGAGTCGGCTACCGGGTCCTGTCCAAGGGTCCGACGCAGCTGGAGTTCCAGCTCGGCTACTCGCACACGATCACGTTCAACGCTCCCGACGGCATCACCTTCACGGTGGACGGGCCCACCCGGCTCGGCGTCCAGGGCATCGACAAGCAGCTGGTCGGCGAGGTCGCCGCGAACATCCGCAAGCTGCGCAAGCCCGAGCCTTACAAGGGCAAGGGTGTCCGCTACGCGGGCGAGCAGATTCGTCGCAAGGTCGGAAAGGCTGGTAAGTGACGATGGCTATCTCACTCAAGTCCGGCAAGTACACCAGCGCTCGCACGGCTTCGCGCCTGCGTCGCCAGGTGCGTGGCCGCAAGAAGATCACCGGGACGGCGGAGCGTCCGCGCCTCGTCGTCACTCGGTCGAGCAAGCACATCTCCGTCCAGGTGGTCGACGACGCGGTGGGCAAGACCCTCGCCTTCGCCAGCACGATGGAGGCGGACCTTCGCTCCACCGAGGGCGACAAGTCCGCCAAGGCGCGCAAGGTCGGCGAGCTCGTGGCCGAGCGTGCGAAGGCTGCCGGCGTCCAGGGCGTGGTCTTCGACCGCGCCGGCAACAAGTACCACGGGCGCGTTGCCGCCCTCGCTGAAGGCGCCCGCGAGGGCGGCCTCGCGTTCTGATCGCGAAGACGAGATAGGGAAGAGGTAGTTCGGAATGAGCGGATCACAGCGCCGTACCGGCGCCGGTGGCGACCGTCGCGGAAACCGTGACGACCGCCGCGGCGGCCAGGGTGCGGACAAGACCGCCTACATCGAGCGGGTCGTCGCGATCAACCGTGTCGCCAAGGTCGTGAAGGGTGGTCGTCGCTTCAGCTTCACCGCCCTCGTGATCGTCGGTGACGGCGACGGCATGGTCGGTGTCGGCTACGGCAAGGCCAAGGAAGTCCCGGCCGCGATCGCCAAGGGTGTCGAGGAGGCCAAGAAGAGCTTCTTCCGGGTCCCGCGCGTCCAGGGCACGATCCCGCACCCGGTCCAGGGTGAGAAGGCGGCCGGCGTCGTCCTGCTTCGCCCGGCTGCCCCCGGTACCGGTGTGATCGCCGGTGGCCCGGTGCGCGCCGTGCTGGAGTGCGCCGGCATCCACGACGTGCTCAGCAAGTCGCTGGGCTCGTCGAACCAGATCAACATCGTGCACGCCACCGTCGAGGCGCTGCGCTCGCTCGAGGAGCCCGAGGCCGTCGCGGCCCGCCGTGGCCTCCCCGTCGAGGACGTCGCGCCGGCCGCCCTGCTCCGGGCCCGCGCGGAGGTGAGCCAGTGATGGCGCGCCTCAAGGTCCAGCAGAAGCGGTCGACGATCGGCTGCAAGAAGAACCAGCGGGACACCCTCCGCACGCTTGGTCTCAAGCGCATCGGCGACGTCGTCGTCAAGGAGGACCGTCCCGAGATCCGTGGCATGCTCCAGACGGTCAGGCACATGATCGTCGTGGAAGAGGTGGACTGACATGACGCTCAAGCTGCACCACTTGCGTCCTGCCCCCGGCGCCAAGACCGCGAAGACCCGTGTGGGTCGCGGTGAGGGCTCCAAGGGCAAGACCGCCGGTCGAGGCACCAAGGGCACCAGTGCCCGTTACCAGGTGCCGGCCGGCTTCGAGGGTGGCCAGATGCCCATCCACATGCGGCTGCCGAAGCTCAAGGGCTTCAAGAACCCGTTCAAGGTGGAGTTCCAGGTCGTGAACCTCGACCGGATCAACGAGCTCTTCCCCGAGGGCGGCACCGTCGGACCGCAGGAGCTCGTCGCCCGGGGAGCCGTCCGTGACGGCCTCCCCGTCAAGGTGCTCGGCTCCGGCGACCTCTCGGTCGCCGTCCAGGTGAGCGCGCACTCGTTCTCGGCCTCGGCCAAGGACAAGATCGCGGCCGCCGGCGGAAGCACCACCGAGCTCTGACCAGCAGGTCAGGCTCGACAGCCGACTGACATGTCAGGGGCCCGGGCGACCGGACGTCATCGCACCTGCGGTGACCTCCGGAGGCTCGGGCCCCTGTTAGGCTTCCGGGGTCCTGCCGCACCAGCGCGGGACGTCTGTGTAGGGGAGAAGAGGACCAGGTGTTAGGCGCCTTCGCCAACGCGTTCCGCACGCCGGATCTGCGTCGCAAGCTGCTGTTCGTCGGACTGATCATCGTGATCTTCCGGCTCGGATCGCAGATCCCCGCCCCCGGGGTGAACGTCGGGAACGTTCAGTCCTGTTTCCGTCAGATCGAGAACGACGGCATCTACGGCCTGATCAACCTGTTCTCCGGAGGGGCGCTGCTCCAGCTGACGATCTTCGCGCTGGGCATCATGCCCTACATCACCGCGAGCATCATCCTGCAGCTCCTCGTCGTCGTGATCCCCCGGCTGGAGACCCTCAAGAAGGAGGGCCAGGCCGGCCAGACCAAGATCACCCAGTACACCCGGTACCTCACGCTGGCACTGGCGGTCCTCCAGGCCACCGGCATCGTGGCGCTCGCCCGCTCGCGCCAGCTGCTCCGCGGCTGCCCCGACGCGCTGCTCTACAACGAGGACAGCCTGGCCACCGTGCTGGTCATGGTGATCACCATGACCGCCGGCACCGCGGTCATCATGTGGCTCGGCGAGCTCATCACCGACCGCGGCATCGGCAACGGCATGTCGATCCTGATCTTCACCCAGGTCGTGGCGGGCTTCCCGTCGTCCCTGTGGCAGGTCAAGGTGTCGCGCGGCTGGTGGGTCTTCGCGCTCGTGATGGCGATCGGACTGGTGCTCGTCGCCGCGGTCATCTTCATGGAGCAGGGCCAACGGCGCATCCCGGTGCAGTACGCGCGGCGGATGGTCGGCCGCAAGATGTTCGGCGGCTCGTCGACGTACATCCCGCTCAAGGTGAACCAGGCCGGCATCATCCCGGTCATCTTCGCCTCGAGCCTGCTCTATCTCCCCGCGATGGCGGCACAGTTCGCCGGCGACTCGGGATGGGCGAACTTCCTCAACACCTATCTCGTCTCCGGCGCGCACCCGCTCTACATGGCGGTCTACTTCGCGCTCATCATCTTCTTCACCTACTTCTACGTGGCGATCACCTTCAACCCTGTCGAGGTCGCCGACAACATGAAGAAGTACGGCGGCTTCATTCCCGGGATCCGGGCGGGCAAGCCGACCGAGGAGTACCTCAACTACGTCCTGTCCCGCATCACGCTGCCGGGCTCGCTCTACCTCGGTCTGATCTCGCTGATCCCGCTCATCGCCCTGGTGCTGGTGAACGCCAACCAGAACTTCCCCTTCGGCGGAACCTCCATCCTGATCATGGTGGGTGTCGCCCTGGACACGGTGAAGCAGATCGAGAGCCAGCTGCAGCAGCGGAACTACGAAGGGTTCCTGCGCTGATATGAGACTGATCCTGATGGGCCCCCCGGGGGCAGGCAAGGGCACCCAAGCCAAGGTCATCGCCCAGCGGCTGGGCATCCCGGCGATCTCGACCGGCGACATCTTCCGGGCCAACGTGTCCGAGGAGACGCCGCTGGGCGTCGAGGCCAAGCGCTACATGGACGCGGGGGAGTACGTCCCGGACGAGGTCACCAACGCGATGGTGCGCGACCGGATCGCGCAGGCCGACGCGCTCGAGGGCTTCCTGCTCGACGGCTACCCGCGCACCCTCTCCCAGGTGGAGGAGCTCGACTCGATGCTCGCCGAGCACGGTCAGTCGATCGACGCGGCGGTCGTGCTGACCGTGGACCAGGACGAGATCGTGCAGCGGCTGACCCACCGGGCCGAGGTCGAGGGCCGCACCGACGACACCGAGGACGTCATCCGGCACCGTCAGGACGTCTACGTCGAGCAGACCGCGCCGCTCATCGAGGTGTACCGCGACCGCGGCCAGCTCCAGGAGGTCGACGGCATGGGCGCCGTCGACGAGGTCACCGAGCGCGTGTTCGCGGTCCTCGGCGACCCCGACGTCACCCCGGGCTGAGCGTCCCTGATGTTCCGCGAGCGCGGCATCGAGCTGAAGACCCCCGAGCAGATCGACCTCATGCGTGAGGCCGGTCTCGTCGTGGGGGTGACCCTGGAGCTGGTGCGGCACGCCGTCAAGCCCGGCATGACCACCGCCGACCTGGACGCGCTGGCCGAGGACCACATCCGCTCGCGCGGCGCGGTGCCGTCCTTCAAGGGCTACCACGGCTTTCCGGGCACGCTGTGCGTCTCGGTGAACGACCAGGTCGTGCACGGCATCCCCGGCGACCGGGTGATCGAGGACGGCGACGTGGTCTCGATCGACTGCGGCGCCATCGTCCAGGGCTGGCACGGCGACGCGGCGCTCACCGTGGCCGTCGGCGAGGTGCCGGCCGAGGTGGCCGAGCTGATCCGGGTCACCGAGGAGGCGATGTGGCACGGGATCGCTGCCGCGGCGCTGGGTGGCCGGGTCGGCGACATCTCGCACGCCGTGGAGAGCTACGTCCGCAGCCAGGGCGACTACGGCATCCTCGAGGACTACGTCGGGCACGGCATCGGCTCGGCGATGCACCAGCCCCCGAACGTGCCCAACGTCGGCCGGCCCGGCAAGGGCCCGAAGCTGGTGCGGGGTCTCGCGCTGGCCGTGGAGCCGATGGTGGTGCTCGGCTCGCCGGACACCACGGTGCTCGAGGACGACTGGACGGTCGTGACCGACGACGGGTCGTGGGCGGCCCACGCGGAGAACACCTTCACGCTCACCCCGGACGGCGCCTGGGTGCTGACCGCCCTCGACGGTGGCGAGGCCAAGCTGGCCGAGCTGGGCGTCCCCTTCGGCGGTCCGGCGGGCGGCTCGAAATAGCAGCGGTCGCTGCGGCGTTGCACTGATCGATGACTCCTTCACCGCTGACCCTGTCCGTGCTCGACCTCGTCCCGGTCCGCTCCGACCAGACCACCGGCGACGGCATCCGGGCGTCCCTCGACCTGGCCCGGGCCGCCGACGAGGCCGGCTACCGCCGTTACTGGGTCGCCGAGCACCACAACATGCCGGCCGTGGCGGCCACCAACCCGCCGGTGCTGATCGCGATGATCGCGGCGGCCACCGCACGGATCCGGGTCGGCTCGGGCGGCGTGATGCTGCCCAACCACGCCCCGTTGGTGGTGGCCGAGCAGTTCGCGCTGCTGGAGGCCGCCTACCCGGGGCGGATCGACCTCGGCATCGGCCGTGCCCCCGGCACCGACCCGGTCACCCGGTGGGTGCTGCGCAACGGTGCCACCTCGACCGAGGAGGACCCGGTCGCGCGGTTCCCCGAGTACGTCGAGGACGTCCGCGCGCTGATGGCGCCGGAAGGCGCCGGCCTCGCCGTACGCGGCGACACCTTCGAGCTGCGGGCCACCCCGCGGGCCAGCGGGGTGCCGACCATCTGGCTGCTGGGTTCCTCGGACTACTCGGCGCGGCTCGCCGCCCGGATGGGACTGCCCTACGTGTTCGCCCACCACTTCGCCGGGCAGGGGACCGCGGAGGCCCTCGAGCTCTACCGCGACTCGTTCCAGCCCTCCGCCGAGCTCGACCGGCCGCGCACCTTCCTGACCGTGAACGCGGCGGTGGCCGAGACCGCCGAGGAGGCCGAGCGGCTGGCGCTGCCCCAGCTGCACGCGATGGTGGCGCTGCGCACCGGCGGGACGCTGCGGCCGCAGCTGCTCGTCGAGGAGGCCGAGGCCGCCCAGCTGCCGCCGGCGCACGCGGCGATGCTGGACAGCATGCGCGGCCGCTGGGTCGTCGGCGAGCCGGAGTCGGCGGCCAAGCAGATCCGGGTGCTCGCCGAGCGCTACGGCGTGGACGAGGTCATGGTGCACCCGGTGGCCGGTGCGGTCGTGGGCACGGCGGCCGACTCCTCCCCGGCGCGGGAGCGCACCCTCCGCCTGCTCGCGGAGGCAGTCGACGGCTGACCGGCCGCCCGGATTAACGCTCGGCGCGTGTTCTCCCCTAGACTGGGACGTCGGCCCAACGTGGGTCTGTCTCGTGGTGCCCTGCGGCTGCCGCCCAGCGACGCGGTTCCGGTTCTCCGGTTCTGTGGCGCGCGCGGGAATGGGGTTCCACGAGCTGGTCCCACGAGGTCCACCCGGCTCCGGCCGGGGCGGTTCCCGGGTCGAAACGGTAGACAACCAACCAAGCGGATTGCGGAGGACATGCCGAAGAAAGAAGGCGTGATCGAGATCGAGGGCACCGTTGTGGAGGCTCTCCCGAACGCGATGTTCCGGGTGGAGCTCAGCAACGGACACAAGGTCCTCGCTCACATCAGCGGCAAGATGCGTCAGCACTACATCCGGATCCTCCCCGAGGACCGCGTGGTGGTGGAGCTCTCGCCCTACGACCTGACCCGTGGGCGGATCGTCTACCGCTACAAGTGAGACACCTGTGGGCTCCGCCTGCGGGGACCCCTGTCCTGGTGGTCACGTCGTGGCGACCGAGGCGGGACAGCCGAGTCAACGAGAAAGAGCTTCTTCATGAAGGTCAACCCGAGCGTCAAGCCGATCTGTGACAAGTGCAAGGTGATCCGTCGCCACGGCCGCGTCATGGTGATCTGCGAGAACCCTCGCCACAAGCAGCGCCAGGGCTGAGCCCCGGCGTTCGGAGGGCCGGTACGCCGGCCCGCCGTCGCAACATCTGAACACCACACAACGTGATCGCTCCTCACCGGCAGCTCGGTGAGGTCACCCCCGGGCGGAGGCCGGGGCCCGACGGCAGGTCCGTCGGGGCGCGACACGACCGACACCTCCGGAACGTCGAAGGGACACCGCCACCACATGGCACGCCTCGTTGGTGTCGACCTGCCGCGCGACAAGCGCGTGGAGATCGCACTCACCTACATCTACGGCATCGGCCGTACCCGCTCCCAGCAGCTCCTGGCCTCGACCGGGGTCGACCCGAACATGCGGGTCCACCAGCTGGGTGACGAGGAGCTGGTCAAGCTCCGCGACGAGATCGAAGCCAACTTCAAGATCGAGGGCGACCTCCGTCGAGAGGTCCAGGCCGACATCCGCCGCAAGATCGAGATCGGCAGCTACCAGGGCCGCAGGCACCGTCAGGGCCTGCCCGTCCGTGGTCAGCGCACCAAGACCAACGCGCGCACCCGCAAGGGCCCCAAGCGCACCGTCGCCGGCAAGAAGAAGGCGAAGTGATCCCGGCCGGCCTCAGCCCCGCCGCGATCATCGCCGACTTCCAGATCACGCTCACCCCAGCCATCCCCAGGAGTAACTGAATGCCTCCCAAGAGCCGACAGGCTTCCGGCGCCAAGAAGGTGCGTCGCAAGGAGAAGAAGAACGTCGCTCAGGGCGAAGCCCACATCAAGAGCACGTTCAACAACACCATCGTCACGATCACCGACCCCACCGGTGCGGTGATCTCGTGGGCCTCTGCCGGCACCGTCGGCTTCAAGGGCTCGCGCAAGTCCACCCCGTTCGCTGCGCAGATGGCCGCCGAGGCTGCCGGACGCCGGGCGATGGAGCACGGCATGAAGAAGATCGACGTCTTCGTCAAGGGTCCGGGTTCGGGCCGCGAGACGGCGATCCGTTCGTTGGGTGCGATCGGCCTCGAGGTCGGCACCATCCAGGACGTCACGCCGACGCCCCACAACGGATGCCGCCCGCCCAAGCGCCGCCGCGTCTGACCGCCCCCTGCCTTAAGCGATACAAGGAGACTTGAGAGATGGCCCGTTACACCGGCCCCATGACGAAGAAGTCGCGCCGTCTCGGCGTCGACCTCGTCGGCGGTGACGCCGCGTACGAGCGTCGCCCCTACCCGCCCGGCCAGCACGGCCGCGCGCGGATCAAGGAGAGCGAGTACCGCACCCAGCTGCAGGAGAAGCAGAAGGCGCGTTTCACCTACGGGGTGCTCGAGAAGCAGTTCCACAACTACTACACCGAGGCCAGCCGTCGTCCCGGCAAGACCGGTGACAACCTGCTCCAGCTGCTGGAGTGCCGCCTCGACAACGTGGTCTACCGTGCCGGGTTCGCCCGCACGCGCCGCCACGCGCGTCAGCTGGTCACGCACGGTCACTTCCGGGTGAACGGCAAGAAGGTGGACATCCCCTCCTTCCAGGTGACCCAGCACGACGTGATCGACGTACGCGAGAAGTCGCTCGAGATGACCCCGTTCATCGTGGCTCGTGAGACCCACGGCGAGCGCGTCGTCCCCGCCTGGATGGAGGCGCTGCCCAACCGGATGCGCATCCTGATCCACCAGACCCCGGTCCGTCAGCAGATCGACGTGCCGGTCCAGGAGCAGCTGATCGTGGAGTTCTACTCCAAGAAGTGACCCTCGGGGGTCCGCCCCCGGGGAACCTGTCGGTCGGCGGGGTCGTTGTTCCCACAGCGGCTCCGTCCTCCGCGGGCCCCGGTTGGTGGCCGCACCGCTGATCCGGTGCTCCATCGCCATCCGTCCCTGCAGTTCGAGTCCGTCATATAGCGGGTGGGCTCGGAAAGGAATAACGAAGTGCTTATCGCCCAGCGCCCGACCCTGTCGGAAGAGGTCGTCGACGACTTCCGTTCGCGGTTCGTGATCGAGCCTCTCGAGCCCGGTTTCGGCTACACCCTCGGCAACTCGCTGCGCCGTACGCTGCTCTCCTCGATCCCGGGGGCCTCGGTCACCAGCATCAAGGTCGACGGCGTGCTGCACGAGTTCTCCACCATCGACGGCGTGAAGGAGGACGTCACCGAGGTCATCCTGAACCTCAAGGACCTCGTGGTCTCCTCCGAGCACGACGAGCCGGTGACGATGTACCTGCGCAAGCAGGGTCCCGGTGACGTCACCGCCGCCGACATCGCGCCGCCGGCCGGTGTCGAGGTGCACAACACCGACCTCAAGCTCGCCACCCTCAACGACAAGGGCAAGCTCGAGATGGAGCTGGTCGTCGAGCGCGGCCGCGGCTACGTCTCCGCGGTCCAGAACAAGGGCGGCGACAACGAGATCGGCCGGATGCCGGTCGACTCGATCTACAGCCCGGTCCTCAAGGTCACCTACAAGGTCGAGGCCACCCGTGTCGAGCAGCGCACGGACTTCGACAAGCTGGTGATCGACGTCGAGACCAAGCCCTCGATCCGCCCCCGTGACGCGATCGCCTCGGCCGGCAAGACCCTGGTCGAGCTGTTCGGCCTGGCGCGTGAGCTGAACGTCGAGGCCGAGGGCATCGACATCGGTCCCTCGCCCGTCGACGAGCAGCTCGCCGCCGACCTGGCGCTGCCGGTGGAGGAGCTCAACCTCACCGTCCGCTCCTACAACTGCCTGAAGCGTGAGGGCATCCACACCGTGGGTGAGCTCATCTCGCGCTCGGAGCAGGATCTGCTCGACATCCGCAACTTCGGTGCGAAGTCGATCGACGAGGTCAAGGCCAAGCTCGTCGAGATGGGCCTGTCGCTGAAGGACTCCGCCCCGGGCTTCGACCCGCAGGCGGCCCTGGCGGCCTACGACGACGACGATGACTCCTTCGTCGAGGACGAGCAGTACTGAGCCTCGACCTCGGTCGGCTCGACCACTGTCAAACCCTCTATCCGGGTACCTGGTACGGCCCGGAAGAAATGAGAAACCACGATGCCTACCCCCAAGAAGGGTGCCCGCCTCGGCGGTAGCCCGGCGCACCAGCGGCTGATCCTGGCCAACCTGGCCACCGCGCTGTTCGAGCACGGTCGGATCACGACCACCGAGGCCAAGGCGCGCGTGCTGCGTCCGGTCGCCGAGAAGCTGATCACCAAGGCGAAGAAGGGTGACCTGCACAACCGTCGCCAGGTTCTCGCCACGATCCGCGACAAGGGCGTCGTGCACGCCCTCTTCGAGGAGATCGGCCCGCGCTACGCCGAGCGTCCGGGTGGCTACACCCGGATCACCAAGCTCGGCCCCCGCAAGGGCGACAACGCCCCGATGGCGGTCATCGAGCTCGTGACCGAGGACTACGCGCCGAAGGCTCCCCGGACCAGGACGGCGCCCGCGGCGGCACCGGCTCCGGCCGCCGAGGAGACCCCGGCCGAGGAGACCCCGGCCGAGGAGGCCCCGGTGGCGGAGACCGCCGACGAGGTCACCGAGGCGCCCGCCACCCAGGGCACCGAGCCCGAGGCTCCCGCCGAGGAGGCCACCCTCGAGCCCGCCCCGGGCTCCGAGGACCCGGCCGAGCAGGCGGCCACCGAGGACGCTCCCGCCGAGAAGACCGCCGACGAGGCGGTCGACGAGGCCAAGAAGTCCGAGTGACCTGAGCGGCCACCCGCCGCGCCGGTCCCCGGCACCCCGCACCATCCGCAAGGCCCGCCCTCCGCTTCTGGAGGGCGGGCCTTGCGTCATGTCCGGGAGCTCACCGGCCCAGGCTGCGTCGGGCCTGTGGACCGACCCGGGCGCCCGCGAGGTCCGCCCGCTGGCCGGCGCCCCAGCCCTGCGGCATGCCCGAGCCGGAGAGGCTGCGCGGGCGGGCGCTGCCGACCCGGGGGTAGGCCGCCCGGAGCGCCGCCTCGGCGTCGGCGGTCCGGTCGGCGAGCACCAGTGCCGCCGACGTGCCGGTCGCGGAGAACCGGTCGCCGGCCTGCTGCTCGGCGCGGTCCTCGGTCTCGGCGAGACGCCGGACGACGGCCATCCGGAACCCGGCCAGCCAGGAGCGCCGGAACGCCGCCTTGTGCTCCCACGACGGGACCGGGGTGCGCGCCAGCTGGCTGGTCGCCTGCAGCAGCAGGCTGGTGTAGAGCAGCTCCACCCGGCGCAGGTCGGAGGCATGGCCGAACAGGTGCACCGCGTGGACGTCTCCGTCCACGCCGCGCCGCCTGGTGCGCACCGCGGCGCAGCGCAGCCGGCCCGCGACCGCGCCGAGGAGATCGATCTTGTCCGCGGCGTAGGGAGCCCCGACCGTGACGACGAGGTCGCCGACCGGGTCCGCGGTGGGGTCAGAACGGGCGAGCAGGGCCTGGTCGATCCCGTAGTCGGCGATGAGCTGGGTGGCCTTGGCGGTGTAGACCTCCGCCTCGTGCGGGGTGGCCGCCGGATCCTCCGCCTTGGTCAGCAGCTTGCGGACCTTGTCGAGGATCGGGTCGGCGAGGCCCGGGTTCGGGCGGCCGGCCGGGGGGTGCGGGTTCACGGGCTCCTCCGGGGTCGGTGGGGGTGTAGCAGGAGCGTGGCAGGTGCCGCGGACGGATCCGGTGCGGGGACGCGAGGCTGTGGACAGCCGGCGAGGAGGTCAGCGCGGCGGCTCGGACCAGGAGCGCTCGAGGAGGCGCTGCGCCTCGGGAAGCGTGAGCCCGTGCCGACGGGCGACCCGGGCGAAGCCGTCGGCTGCTCCGGTGAGCTCGCCGGCGGCCGGGCCGCCGGTGGACGAGGCGACGAAGGTGCCGCGCCGGCCGTGGGTCTCGATCACCCCGTCCGCCTCGAGCCGGCGGTAGGCCTTGGCCACCGTGTTCGCCGCCAGGCCGAGCTCCTCGGCCAGCCCCCGCACGGTCGGCAGCTTCGTGCCGGCGGGCAGCCGGGAGTCGTGGGCCCGCGCGGCGATCTGGGCGCGCAGCTGCTCGTACGGCGGCACCGGGCCGTGCGGGTCGATCTCGTCGAGGTCCATGCCGCGACCCTAGGGCGTGGGCGAGCAGGGGGTCATGCCCCCGGGCTGGAGCCAGGCGTGCACGAGAGGCACGACCGAGGCGCCCTCGCCGGTGGCCGCGGCCACCCGCTTCAGCGAGCCCGCCCGGATGTCACCGGCCGCGAAGATCCCGGGCGCGGTGGTCTCGAGGTTGCCGGGCGGCAGGCCGTCACGCCAGGAGTGCTTCGGGACGTCGCGACCGGTGAGCACGAAGCCCCGGCTGTCCCGGGCCACCTCCGTCGGCAGCCAGTCGCAGTGCGGGTCGGCGCCGAGCAGCAGGAACAGTCCGGCGGCCTCGTGCCGGGTGCTGGCCCCGGAGGCCGTGTCGCGCAGGGTGAGCCACTCGAGGCGGCCGTCGCCGCCGCCGTCGACGACCTCGGTGCACGGGCGGACCGCGATCCGCGGGTTGTAGTGGATCTCGTCGATGAGGTAGCGCGACATGGTGCTCGCCAGGCCGTCACGGCGGACCAGCACGGTCACCGACCTGGCGAACCGGGAGAGGTGGACGGCCGCCTGCCCGGCGGA
This sequence comes from Nocardioides mesophilus, assembly GCF_014395785.1. Classification (GTDB taxonomy): domain Bacteria; phylum Actinomycetota; class Actinomycetes; order Propionibacteriales; family Nocardioidaceae; genus Nocardioides_B; species Nocardioides_B mesophilus. Next base: position 2,582,646 of record NZ_CP060713.1, read on the forward strand.
GTTGCCGCCCCCGACGACGTACACGTCCTGGTCCTCGAGCTCCCGGGCGGCGGTCATCGCGGCGCCGTAGAAGACGCCGCGGCCCACCAGGGCCTCGAGCGGCTCCACCCGGAGCTTGCGGTAGGAGACCCCCGAGGCGATCACGACCGACCGGGCCGCCACGTCGCCGCCGTCGGTGCGCACCACGTGCGGCACGCCGCCGGAGCCCACGACCAGCTCGGTGACCGGCCATCCGGTCAGGAACCGGGTCCCGAACCGGATCGCCTGCGAGCGCGCCCGCTGGGCCAACCGCATCCCGGAGACGCCGCGCGGGAAGCCGAGGTAGTTGCGGATCATCGAGCTGGTGCCCGCCTGTCCACCGATCGCCTCCGCCTCGAGCACGACGGTGCTCAGGCCCTCCGAGGCGCCGTACACGGCGGCCGCCAGCCCGGCCGGCCCGGCGCCGACGACGACGAGGTCGATCACGGAGTCGACGTCGATGTCGCTGGGGGCGCCGTAGATCGAGATCGCCACGTCGCGCACCGACCGGGCGACGACCGGTGCACGATCCATGGCCTCGACCACCGGGAAGCCGAGGTCGGCCTCGGCCCGTTGCACGCGGGCGAGCACGGCCCGGCCGGTCTCGCTGTCGGGGGAGTAGGTGCGGGCGGGCATGCCCATCCGGTCGGCGAAGTCGCGGATCGCCAAGCTGAGCGTGTCGTCGACCGGCGTGACGATCCGGACGGTGTCCACCTCGGGATCGGCGGCCGTGGAGCCCCAGTCCGACAGCAGCTCGGTGACGGCGTTGTGGAACTCCTCGTCCCGCTGGCCGCGTGGCATCAGCAGGAAGGCGTCGTACTTCCCCTTGGCGAGGCCGTCCCGCAGCAGCTGGCCGTCGTCGCGGAACCGGGACGAGTGCGCCACCACCAGCCGCCGGGCCGTCGGCATGACGGCCCGCCAGGAGTGGAACGCCGCCAGCACGTGCGCGTCAGGGAGCACCGACTCGGCGACCACCAGAGGCACCTGCCCGCCGGCGGCCTGGACCTCGGCCAGGACCTCGGCGGCGGCCGCCGCCGACCGAACGCCGCGGATCGCGTAGTCGCGGGTGTAACGGCCGAACTCGTCGACGAGCAGGTCCAGGTGGTGCTCGGAGACCAGGACGATCACCGGCAGCTCTCGCGGGGTGCTCACGAGCCGATCGTAGGTGGTGGTTGGATGAGCGGCGTGCGGCTGCGAATCGATCTCGCCTACGACGGCACCGACTTCCACGGCTGGGCCGCACAGCCGTCGCTGCGCACCGTCCAGGGCACCCTGGAGGCGGCCCTGGCGCAGGTGCTCCGGATCGAGAAGGCGTCTGTGACCTGCGCGGGTCGCACCGACACCGGGGTGCACGCTCGCGGCCAGGTGGTGCACCTCGACCTGATGGACGACGCGCTGCAGTCCGTTGCCGGCCGGGGTACGGCGCCGGAGGACGCCCTGGTCCGACGGCTCAACGGCGTGCTGGGCGAGGACGTCCGGGTGCACCGCGTGCTGGTGGCGCCCCCCGGGTTCGACGCCCGCTTCTCCGCGCTGTGGCGGCGCTACGCCTACCGGGTCGCCGACGAGCCCGGACTGGTGGACCCGCTGGTCCGTGCCGCGGTGCTCGCCTGGCCCCGGCGGCTCGACCTGGAGGCGATGAACGCCGCCGCGGACCTGCTGGTCGGCGAGCACGACTTCGCGGCGTTCTGCCGGAAGCGCGACGGGGCCACCACGATCCGCACGTTGCTGGAGTGCCGGTGGGCCCGCGACGACGCGGGCCGAGCGGTCGCCACGGTGCGGGCCGACGCCTTCTGCCACAGCATGGTGCGGGCGCTGGTCGGCTGCATGCTCTCGGTCGGGGAGGGGCGCCGCGACCCGCAGTGGGCGGCCGGGGTGCTGCGCGGGCGGGTCCGCGACCCCGGGGTCACCGTGATGCACGCGCACGGGCTGACGCTCGAGGAGGTCGCCTACCCCGACGACGCCGACCTGGCCACCCAGGCCCGGGCCGCCCGGGTCCTGCGGGTGCTGCCCACCGAAGGGGGTCCGGCCGGTGGATGAGCACTACTTCTCCGCGGACCCGTCGGTGCCGTTCCGGCGGGCGCCGGTGCGGGCGGAGGTCTGGGGCCACGACCTGGACCTGGTCTCCGGCTCCGGCGTGTTCGCCCAGGGCAGGCTCGACGTGGGCACGGCCGTGCTGTTCCGGGAGTCCGAACCGCCGCGGACCGGCTCGACCTACCTCGACCTCGGCTGCGGGTACGGCGTCATCGGGATCGCCCTGGCGACGGCGCGCCCGGCCGCCCGGGTCTGGGCCGTGGACGTCAACGAGCGGGCGGTGCTGCTCGCCAACGAGAACGCCGCCGCCCTGGGGGTCGCGGACCGGTTCACCGCGGGCACCCCCGACGCGATCCCGGACGACCTCGAGGTCGACGAGATCTGGTCCAACCCGCCGATCCGGATCGGCAAGGAGGCCCTGCACGAGCTGCTGCTCCGCTGGCTGCCGCGGCTCGCTCCGGGTGGCCGGGCCGTGCTCGTCGTCGGCAAGAACCTGGGCGCCGACTCGCTCCAGCGCTGGCTCGGCGAGCAGGGCTGGCCGACGACCCGGCTGGCCAGCGCCAAGGGGTTCCGGGTGCTGGAGGTCCGTCGCGCCTGACCCGGCCACTGCTCGCCGGCGGTGGATGATGGGCTCCATGGACGACGGGCTGCTGCCGGTGGTGGAGGCGGATGCTCTGCGGGCGGCGGAGCCGACGTACGCCGAGGTGGGGCAGACCCGGACGGAGCTGCCCGAGGGCTACCGGCACCTCCGGCGCCGGGCGGATCTGGGCAGCGGGCCGGCTCGTTTCGAGGACGCGGCGCGCACCCTCCTGCACTGGGGGATGCACCGGAGGGCGGGGGTGCGGGTCCGGCCCTCGAGCGGGAGCGTGCAGCAGGACTCGGTCGCGGTGCTGCGCGTGGGCCCCGCGGTGCTGGCGGTGAAGGCTCCGGTCCGGGTCGTGTACGTCGTCGACGAGCCGCGTCGCCGGGGCTTCGCCTACGGCACGTTGCCCGGGCATCCCGAGAGCGGCGAGGAGGCGTTCGTCGTGACCCTCGACGACTCCGGCGCCGTCCGCCTCGAGATCACGGCGTTCTCGCGGGCCGCCACCCTCCTCACCCGTGCCGCCGGTCCCGCCGGCCGGGCCGCCCAGCGGCTCATCACGCAGCGCTACCTCAGCGCCCTCCAGGAGCGACCGGACCGGGACCGTCGATAATCCGCAGGCGAGCGGGTCCCGGCCCGGCTAGCATTCCGGGCATGTACCTGCTGCAGCGGACGACCACGCCGGATCCTCTCCGGCGCTGACGTGCAGCACTGAAAGCACCCACAAGCCCCGGAGCGTGTCTCCGGGGCTTCGTCGTCCCCTGGCACCGCTTCGAGGCACCCCCCGCCGAAGGAGCCCCCATGAACGACCGCACCGCCAGCCGGCCCGAGCCGCTGGACCACCGCGAGCTCAACCACGACCTGGCTGTCTTCGCCACCGACCCGGGCATCGGTCCGGGGCTGCCGCTCTGGCTGCCCGCCGGGGCCGTGATCCGGCACGAGGTCGAGCTGTTGGCAGGAGACCTCGCCCGCCGCGACGGCTGTCAGCGGGTGTACACACCGGTGCTGGCCAAGCGGGCGCTCTACGAGCAGTCCGGTCACTGGGCGAAGTTCAGCGACGACATGTTCCCGCCGATGCGGATCGGGTCGGAGGACCTGGTGCTGCGCCCCGCGAACTGCCCGCACCACGCACTGGTCTACGCCGCCGACCGGCACTCCTACCGCGAGCTGCCGGTGCGTCTCAACGAGCTGGCGCCGATGTTCCGGGCCGAGCGCTCGGGCGTGCTCTCGGGACTGAGCCGCGTGCGGCAGATCAACCTCGACGACACCCACGTCTTCTGCCGTCCCGACCAGACCGCGGCCGAGGTGGCCCGCGCGCTCCGTTCGGCGCTGCGGGCCCAGGAGGTGCTCGGCCTGCCCGTCGACCACGTGCGGCTCTCCCGCCGCGACGGGAGCGAGGCGTACCTGGGGTCCGTCGAGCAGTGGCAGCAGGCCGAGGATGCCCTGCGCAGCGCGGCCGCCGAAGCAGGGTTGGCGGAGCGGGGACTCAGTCTGGTCGAGGCGGAGGGAGAGGCGGCGTTCTACGGGCCCAAGCTCGACCTGCAGGTCCGCGACGGACGTGGCCACGAGGAGACCATCGCCACCGTCCAGCTGGACTTCAACCAGCCGGAGCGCTTCGACCTCACCTACGACGCCGCCGACGGCAGCCGGCAACGCGTCGTGATGATCCATCGCGGCACCGTCGGCGCGATGGAGAGGGTCGTCGCCGCGCTGCTCGAGCGCTACCAGGGGCGGCTGCCGCTGTGGCTGGCGCCGGTGCAGGTCTGCCTGCTCCCGGTCGGTCCTGCCCAGGACCCGGCCGTGCGGAGCCTGGCCGACGACCTGCTCGCGGCCGGGCTCCGGGTCCGCATCGAGGCCGAGGGGTCGCTGGGGGCCCGCATCCGCGCCAGCCGCCGGCGCCGCGACTGTCTGATCGCGGTCCTGGGGGCCGCCGAGGTCGAGGCGGACCAGGTGCAGGTCACCGACGTCGCCGCCGGTTTCGCGGGTCCGGTGGCCCGGGACCGGCTGCTCGACCTGTTGCCCCGGGCGTACGCCGCGCGTGCCGCCTTGGTCGACTGGGCCGCCGGTGGCTGAGGCGGCGCGCTGTTTCGCCGGGCGGCGGCCGAGGCAGGATGGGGTCCATGAGCTCCTACGAGGCCGCCCCTGACCGCTACGGCTCGATGGACTACCGCCACACCGGTCGGAGCGGGCTGAAGCTGCCCGCGATCTCGCTGGGCCTGTGGCAGAACTTCGGCGACGACCGCCCCGAGGAGACCCAGCGGGCGATCATCCGCCGTGCCTTCGACCGCGGGGTGACCCACTTCGACCTGGCCAACAACTACGGCCCGCCCTACGGCCGGGCCGAGTCCAACTTCGGCCGCTACCTCGCCGACGACCTGGCGCCCTACCGCGACGAGCTGGTGATCAGCACCAAGGCCGGCTACGACATGTGGCCGGGCCCCTACGGGCAGGGTGGCGGGTCCCGCAAGTACGTCCTCGCCAGCCTCGACCAGTCCTTGGACCGGATGGACCTCGACTACGTCGACATCTTCTACAGCCACCGGTTCGACCCCGAGACGCCGCTCGAGGAGACGATGACGGCCCTGGACCACGCGGTCCGCACCGGCCGGGCGCTCTACGTCGGGATCTCCTCCTACGACGCCGCGCAGACCCGGGAGGCCGCCTCGATCGCCCGCGACCTCGGCACGCCGCTGCTGATCCACCAGCCGTCGTACAGCATGTTGAACCGCTGGATCGAGCAGGACCTGCTCGACGAGGTGGAGGAGCAGGGCATGGGCGTGATCGTCTTCAGCGCGCTCGCGCAGGGGCTGCTGACCGACCGCTACCTCGCCGGGGTCCCGGAGGACTCCCGGGCCGCCCGGAAGGGGTCCACGCTGCCGGGCAGTCATCTCGACGAGGCGACGTTGAAGCACGTACGGCGCCTCGACGAGATCGCCCGCGGACGAGGCCAGAAGCTCGCACAGCTCGCGCTGCAGTGGGCGCTGCGCGACCGGCGGGTCACCTCCGCGGTGATCGGCGCGTCGTCGGTCGAGCAGCTCGACACCAACCTCGACGCGCTCGACGGGCCGCCGCTGACCGAGGAGGAGCTGGCCGCCATCGACGCCGACGCCGTGGAGGCCGGGATCAACCTGTGGCGGCCGCGGGGCGAGCAGGACTGAACAGGTCGCGCTGGTTGATGCCAGGGGCCATCCTGCCCGACTCGCGGGGGCAGGTGGGCCCTGTCCCAGGACCATTCCGCGGGGCATGATGCCCCCATGACCTTCGTCTACGACTTCGAGCAGGGAAGCAAGGACCAGAAGGATCTCCTGGGGGGCAAAGGCGCCAACCTCGCGGAGATGACCGTCCTGGGACTTCCGGTGCCACCAGGCTTTACCATCACCACGGAGGCCTGCCGGGCCTTCCTGGAGCAGGGGAAGGAGCCCGACGGGCTGGCCGAGGAGGTCAGCGCGCACCTCGCCGCCCTGGAGCAGAAGATGGGCAAGCGGCTCGGGGATCCCGAGGACCCGCTGCTGGTCTCGGTCCGCTCCGGAGCAAAGTTCTCGATGCCCGGGATGATGGAGACCGTCCTGAACGTCGGTCTCAACGACCGCAGCGTGCAGGGGCTCGCCGCCGTCGCCGGCGGTGACGAGCGGTTCGCCTTCGACTCCTACCGGCGGCTGCTGCAGATGTTCGGCTCCACGGTGCTGGGCCTGGAGGCGTCGGTGTTCCACGAGGCCCTGGACGGGCTCAAGGCCGACCGAGGCGCCAAGAACGACCTGGACCTCGGCGTCGAGGACCTGCGCGAGCTGGTGGCGACGTACAAGCAGCTGATCCACGACCACACCGGCCGGGACTTCCCGCAGGAGCCGCGCGAGCAGCTCGACATGGCGGTGCTCGCCGTCTTCGAGTCCTGGAACACCGAGCGCGCGGTGCTCTACCGCCGCCAGGAGCGGATCCCCGGCGACCTCGGCACCGCGGTCAACGTCTGCTCGATGGTCTTCGGCAACGGCGGCCAGGACTCCGGCACCGGCGTGGCCTTCACCCGCGACCCGGCTTCGGGCGCACAGGGCGTCTACGGCGACTACCTCCAGAACGCGCAGGGGGAGGACGTCGTCGCGGGCATCCGCAACACCGTCCCGCTCGCCGACCTCGAGGGCATCGACAAGGCCTCCTACGACGAGCTGCTCGGCATCATGGCCACGCTGGAGGGGCACTACCGCGACCTGTGCGACATCGAGTTCACCATCGAGCACGGCAAGCTCTGGATGCTGCAGACCAGGGTCGGCAAGCGCACCGCCGAGGCGGCCTTCCGGATCGCCTGCCAGCTCGTGGACCAGGGGCTCATCGACGAGGACGAGGCGGTAAGCCGGGTGACCGGCGCCCAGCTCGCCCAGCTGATGTTCCCGCGGTTCGACGCCGGCAGCGAGCGGGTCCTCATCGCCAAGGGCATGAACGCCTCCCCGGGTGCGGCGGTCGGCAAGGCCGTCTTCGACTCGAGCACCGCGGTGGAGTGGGCCGAACGAGGCGAGGACGTCATCCTGGTCCGCCGGGAGACCAACCCCGACGACCTCCGCGGCATGGTCGCCGCGAAGGGCATCCTCACCAGCCGCGGCGGCAAGACCTCGCACGCCGCGGTGGTCGCCCGCGGCATGGGCCGCACCTGCGTCTGCGGAGCCGACTCCCTCGACGTCGACGTCAAGGGCACCAAGATGACCGCCGCCGACGCGACGGTGATCTCCGAGGGCGACATGATCTCGATCGACGGCACCACCGGCGAGGTCTTCGCCGGCCGGGTCCCGGTGAGGGACTCCCTGGTGGTGCGGCACTTCGAGGGCGACGAGCGGGCCGAGGACGACCACCTCGTGCTGGCGGTGGAGCGGCTGATGAAGCACGCCGACCATCGGCGACGGCTCGGCGTACGCGCCAACGCCGACACCCCGGAGGACGCCGCCCGGGCCCGGCGCTTCGGTGCCGAGGGCATCGGGCTGTGCCGCACCGAGCACATGTTCCTCGGTGACCGGAAGGCGCTGGTGGAGGACCTGATCGTGGCGGGCAGCACCGATGAGCAGGAGGCGGCGCTGTCCGCGCTGCTGCCGATGCAGCGCGACGACTTCGTCGGCATCCTGAAGGCGATGGACGGCCTGCCGGTCACGATCCGGCTGATCGATCCGCCGTTGCACGAGTTCCTTCCCGACTACACCGAGCTGTCGGTGTCGGTCGCGCTGGAGGACGAGCGCGGCAACCGCGACAGCAAGCACCACAAGCTCCTCGACGCGGTGAAGAAGCTGCACGAGCAGAACCCGATGCTCGGCCTGCGCGGCGTGCGGCTCGGCATCGTGATCCCCGGCCTGTTCTCCATGCAGGCACGCGCGATCCTCGAGGCCGCCTCCGCGCTGATCAAGCAGGGCATGGATCCCCAACCGGAGATCATGATCCCGCTGGTGGCGACCGTGCAGGAGCTGGAGCTGGTCAAGGCCGACATCATCCGGGTCGCCGGAGACGTCGAGGACGAGACCGGCGTGAAGCTGAAGTTCAAGGTCGGCACGATGATCGAGCTGCCCCGGGCGGTGATGGCGGCCACCGAGATCGCCGAGCAGGCGGAGTTCTTCTCCTTCGGCACCAACGACCTCACCCAGATGACGTGGGGCTTCTCGCGCGACGACGTCGAGGCGTCGTTCTTCGGCACCTACCTGGACAAGGGCATCTTCGGGGTCTCGCCGTTCGAGTCGCTGGACCGCGAGGGCGTCGGGGCGCTGGTGCGGCTGGCCGTCGAGAAGGGCCGCGCGGCCCGCCCCGACCTGCACCTCGGCGTCTGCGGCGAGCACGGCGGCGACCCGGACTCGATCCACTTCTTCGACGAGGTGGGCCTGGACTACGTCTCCTGCTCCCCCTTCCGGGTGCCGGTGGCCCGGCTGGAGGCGGGACGCTCGGCCGCCGACGCGATCTCCGACACCGCCTGAGGCACCGTCGGTCCGCCCGACGGGCGCGCCGGGAGGTGTCCCGGCCCGCCCGTCGGGGTAGTGGGTCGCATGGCCGAGAAACAGTTCAAGAAGGGTGACGAGGTCACCTGGCAGAGCCACGGCAGCACCGCCGAGGGCGTCGTCGAGAAGAAGATCACCGAGGACACCGAGGCGGCCGGTCGCCAGGTGCGGGCATCCAAGGACGAGCCCCAGTACCTCGTCAAGAGCGACAAGAGCGGCGGTGAGGCCGTGCACAGGCCGACGGCGCTGAAGAAGTCGCGCCGCTCGTGACCGCGGCCGACGCGGTCGGCAAGGCCGGGCCACGACCGGCTCGGCCCGGCTCACCGGTGCGAGCGGCGGGGCGTCGGCTCGTGCTGCTCAGCCGGTGTGCGGGCGGCGCACCGACGTACGCCGACCGCCGCTGCCCTGGGCGCTGAGGAGCAGGACCAGGCCGCCGAGGACCATCGGCAGCGCCACCGCACCCGAGGAGCCGCCCAGGGAACCGCCCGCTCCGGCGCCGCCGGTGAGCGAGCGAGCAGTCAGCGCGACCACCGGCGCCAGGCCGACCAGCACCAGCAGCTGACCGGCGGTGCGCGGGTCCCGCCGGCCGAGCAGGGCCAGCGGCGCGACCAGCGTCAGCGCTGTGGCGGCATGCACCGGCCCGGTGTCGCGCGGGACGAGGTCGAAGAGGCCGTCGGCCAGCGCGAACAGCGCCACGGCCACGGCTGCGAAAGTCAGCGCCGGCTCCGCCCACGACAGTCGCCACAGCACCGCCAGGGAGAGCCCGAGCGTCGGCACGAGGACCAGTGCTGCCACGATCGGCGCCGGGATGTCGCCCGGCTCGGCCGCGGTCTCGCCGAGGAAGAACGCAAGACCGAGCACCGCGAAGACGAGCAGGAACGTCACGGCTGCCGTGCGCGACACGTTGGCGAGCATGGCGGACACCTCCTGGCACGGAAGTCTGGGACTTCTCGGACAGGGCCGGACAGTGCCGAACGACCCGACCGCGGGCGCGGGGCTAATCGGGTCGCGGTCGCTGCCGGCTGCGGGGAGAATGCCTGTCCATGGGCCATGTGGACGTCGCCGGAGTGCGCTACGAGCTACCCGACGGGAGGGTGCTGCTCGACGACGTCTCCTTCCGGGTCGGTGAGGGCGCCAAGGTGGCACTGGTCGGCGCCAACGGGGCGGGCAAGACCACCCTGCTGCGCATCATCACCGGCGACCTGGTGCCGCACGCCGGCGCCGTGACCCGAAGCGGCGGCCTGGGCGTGATGCGGCAGATGGTGACGCACGGCAACGAGGGCAGGACGGTGGCCGACCTGCTGCTCTCGGTCTCGCCGCCGCGCGTCCGGGACGCCGCGGCGGCCGTCGAGGCGTGCGAGCTGGCGCTGATGGAGACCGAGGACGAGAAGACCCAGATGCGCTACGCGAGCGCGCTCGCGGAGTGGGCCGACGCCGGCGGCTACGACGTCGAGGTGGTGTGGGACGTCTGCACGACGGCCGCGCTCGGGGTGTCCTACGACCGCGCGAAGTACCGCCTGCTCACCACGCTCTCGGGGGCGAGCAGAAGCGGCTGGTGCTGGAGTTCCTGCTCCGCGGCCCCGACGAGGTGCTGCTGCTCGACGAGCCGGACAACTTCCTCGACGTGCCGGGCAAGCTCTGGCTGGAGGACCGGATCACCGAGTCGCAGAAGACGATCCTGTTCATCAGCCACGACCGCGAGCTGCTGAACAACACCGCCACCCGGGTGGTCACCGTCGAGCTCGGGGCCGCGGGCAACAGCGTGTGGACCCACCCGGGCGGGTTCGGGACCTACCACGACGCGCGTCGGGCCCGCTTCGAACGGTTCGAGGAGCTGCGCAAGCGCTGGGACGAGGAGCACGCCAAGCTGCGGGCGCAGATGCTGATGTACAAGCAGAAGGCCGCCTACAACTCCGACATGGCCTCGCGCTACCAGGCGGCGCAGACCCGACTCCGGAAGTTCGAGGAGGCCGGACCGCCGACGGCGCAGCCGCGCGAGCAGCAGGTGAAGATGCGGTTGCGCGGGGGGCGCACCGGCAAGCGGGCGGTGATCTGCGAGGGGCTCGAGCTCACCGGTCTGATGAAGCCGTTCGACCTCGAGGTCTGGTACGGCGAGCGGGTGGCCGTGCTGGGCTCCAACGGCTCCGGGAAGTCGCACTTCCTGCGGCTGCTGGCCGCCGGCGGCAGCGATCCCGACGTCGAGCACCGTCCGGTGAGCGAGGTGCCGGTCAAGCCGGTGGACCACACCGGCAAGGCGCGGCTCGGCGCCCGGGTGCGCCCGGGCTGGTTCGTGCAGACCCACGAGCACCCCGAGCTGACGGGGCGGACGTTGCTGGAGATCCTGCACCGGGGCGACGACCACCGTGACGGCCTGCCCCGCGAGCCGGCCGCCCGGGCGCTGGACCGCTACGAGCTGGCGCACGCCGCGGAACAGCGGTTTGAGTCGCTGTCGGGAGGCCAGCAGGCGCGCTTCCAGATCCTTCTGCTCGAGCTCAGCGGTGCGACGCTGCTGCTGCTCGACGAGCCCACGGACAACCTCGACGTCGAGTCGGCCGAGGCGCTCGAGGACGGGCTGGAGGCCTTCGACGGCACGGTGGTCGCGGTCACCCACGACCGCTGGTTCGCGCGTGGCTTCGACCGGTTCCTGGTGTACGGCGCCGACGGCTCGGTCTATGAGTCCGACGGGCCGGTGTGGGACGAGGGCCGCGTCCAGCGGGCCCGCTGATGCCGGCGGACTCCTCCGCGATCGCGTTCGAGCGCATCGGGCACCTCGTCCGCATCCCGGTCGACGTGCCGCACGGCAGCCCGGCCCGGTTCCTCGTCGACACCGGGATCGGGATCACCGTCGTCAGCTCGGCTTTCGCTGCCCGACACCGCCTCGAGCCGACCGGGCGGCACGTCGTCGGGACGCGGATGGCCGGCGACGAGGTGAGGTCGCCGCTCCTGCACCTGCCCAGGATCGAGCTGGGCGGCGAGCGGCTGAGCGATCTGGTCGTGGCGGTTGCCGACCTCGGCCCGACCACTGGCCCCGACGGCTTCGACGGGATCCTGGGGCTGGACCTGCTGGGAGAGATGCCGCTGACCATCGACCCGTTCCGGGGCGTCGTACGCCTCCGGGGCCGACCTCCGAGAGCCGGACGCATCGAGGTGCCCGTGGTCGTCGACCGCGACGGGGAGTCGGTGTGCCTCTCCGTGGAGCTACGGCTGCCGGACGGGACCGTCGTGACCGCGGAGGTCGACACCGGGTCGGGAAGCACGATCCTCGACGCGCGGCACACCACCGCCTGCGGCGTCACGCCGGAGGGCCCGGGCGTGCGGTTGGTCCGCGAGGCCAACGAGACCGGGCTCCAGGTGGAGCGCGCCTTCATCCCTGTCCCGGGACCGATCTCGCTGGCCGGGGCCTCTCAGACCGCACAGCACGGATCCACGGTGATGTTCCAGGACCTCAGGCTCGACGGGCTGGTCGGGACGGTCTTCCTGGACCGGTACGTGCAGACCTTCGACACGCGAGACGGCACCCTCACCCTCACACCGCCGACGTCGTGGCCGTGACGACTCGGGCCCGGCCCGGGCTCCTCGGGGTCCGCCTCAGCGGATCGGGTCGGGGGCAGGAGAGTGATCGGGCACCGGCTCGTCGGTGGCGATGAGCGAGGGTGGACCGACCGCGATGCCGTCCTCGGCGTCCGGGCTGGAGGCGCGGGCGTCGGCCAGCACGTCGGCAGGGACGTGCTCCTCGATGAATCGGCGGGCCAGCCGGGTCGACGGGTGCACTCCGACGGTGGCCACCACAATGATGGCGGCGATCACCAACCAGCCTGTGGCGCCCCAGCTCATCGCGAGGAAGGTGTACAGCGCCGGCGCCCACACCTTGCCGAGGGTGCTGCTCAGTCCGGCCGCGCCCTGGTAGGCGCCGCGCTGGCGTGGGTCCATCAGCTCGGCCTCGAACGTCCAGCTGGCGGCCGAGAGGTAGAGCTCGGCCCCGGTCACCGTGACGTGCCCCAGCCAGACCAGGGCGATCGTCACCCAGCCCACGGTGTCGTGGGTGGCCAGCGTGATCAGGCAGGAGACCACGAAGAAGGTCGACGACATCCGGATCGCCCGCAGGGCCGTGGTCACGTCGTGGACACCGCGGGCCGCCGCCATCGGCAAGAAGATGCACATCACCGTGTTGGTGCCGAACAGGAAGGCCACCACCACTCGCGGGGCGTCGGTCTCCTCGACCAGCCACAGCGGGATCACGACGTTGAGCAGCCCTGGTTGGTCCAGAACACCCCGCCGAAGAAGGACGTGAGGAGCCAGCCGGGGTTGCGCAGCGGTCCGGGGCCGGGAATCCGCACCTTCCGGTCCTCCGCGGTGCGGTCGTCGTGCGAGGCCCGCGGCAGTCGGCTGATGGCGGCGGCGTTGACCAGGAAGGCCGCCGTGGTGAACCAGGGCAGCGCGTGCAGCACCTTGTTGGACTCGATCGCGAGCGCGACACCACCGATCATCGAGCCGAGGGTGAACCCGACGTTGAGCGCGGAGTACATGTACGCCCGCGACTTCACCCGCTCCTCAGGCGGCAGCACGTCGATGGTGTAGGCGCCGTGCGCGGCGCCGCCGAGGGCTCCGATGACCTCCATGCCGACGGCCATGGCGACGTAGCCCTGGAAATCGGTGATGAAGGGCCACACCGCGAACATCGCCGCTTGCCCGGTCGCGCTGAGGGACCACATCTTCTTCGGCCCGAAGCGGTCGACCAGCTTGCCCATCGGCAGCGCCGCCAGGAACGAGGCGATCCCGGCGAAGGTCAGGCCGAGACCGACCTGGGCGGCGGAGAGCCCGACGATCTGGGTGAAGAACACCGCCGAGCCGGTGAGGAAGGTGCCCTCGCCGAGCGCGAAGAGCAGTGACTGGGCGGAGAGTCGTCCAGCCAGCGGCGACGGGGGTCGCGCTTGGCGGAGGGCGGCGTCGAGAATCACCCGGAGATTCTGCGGGTCCGGAGCGCGGATGTCGCGCCCATTTCCTGCGCTTCTGCAACGAAGGGACCGCTAGCGTCGGAAGCGTGGAAGACGAACCTCACCTGATCGTGCTGCGAGGCAACGCGGCATCGGGCAAGAGCACGTTGGCAACTGCGCTGCAGCGTGCGTTGGGGCCACGCACGGCGAAGGTAGAACAAGACCACCTCCGAAGGGTGGTCTTGCGTGAGCATGACGTACCGGACGGGGAGAACATCGGCCTCATCGCTCACACGGTCCGCTACTGCGCCGGGATCGGCCACCACACCATCGTCGAGGGCATTCTCGTGGCGAAGCACTACCGCGACATGCTTTGCGACCTCCTGGATGAGCACCACGGCCCGACTCATGTGTTCTACCTTGACGTGCCGCTCGAAGAGACAGTGCGTAGGCATCGTTCTCGACCACTCGTGGCGAAGGTCTCGGCGGACGAGCTGCGCCGGTGGTACGTCGAGTCGGATCTCCTCGGGGTCCCTGGTGAAGTCGTGCTCGACGGCACCGCCACGCCGGAGGTCACCCTTGCAGCCGTCCAGAGTGTGGTCGGACACGTCCTGGCTTTGGAAGACCAAAACCCAGGCAGATACCTGTGAGCCGATGCGCCGGGAGGCTCGGACTCGCCGGTGCCGTGGCGGCTACCGGGCTTGCGCCTCGATCGTGTCGAGGTCGCGCACGGCATAGCGGTGGTGCTCCCACTCCTCGTTGAGGATCACGTGCAGGCACGAGACGACGGTCTCCGCGTGCTCTGGGTCCCACGGATTCGTGCGCCGCGCGGTCAGCTCCTGCGCCGTGACGGTGGTGAGGTAGTTGCGCACCATCGCGACACGACCCGCCCGGACCTCGAGCACCTCGGCGTAGGACGGGGTGAGCGTCGTGAAGACCGACATGTCGTAGCCGTCGGTGGCGTACTCGACGTTGGGTTGACCGATCGGATGCAAGGGCTGCTCCAGTTCCAGGATCGCTCGGCCCAGCCACGTGTCCGTGGCCATGACCAGGTGCCGCAGCGTCTGCGCGAACGACCACTCACCGGCTACCGACACGTCCACGGTGCCGGCCGGCATCGCCGCGACGCGCTCCAGGGTGGCCGCCCAGGTGCGCTCCACCGCGGCCCAGGCCGCCCGCAGTCCCTCCGGATCGGTGGCCCCCCGCTCCGAGCGGCCGGGGAACCGGCGGTTGAGCTCGGCGTCGACGAGGGGACGACATCGACGCCGTTGACGCGCAGGAAGGTCTCGCCCTCGAAGAGCCACGGCGCCTCGACGTCCGCGTTCGCCACGTCCACCGCGCGCATCGTCACGCCGGAGAGGTCGGACCGGACGAACCGGGCGTCGCGCAGGTCCGCGTCGACGAACTCCGCTCCCCGCAGCTCGTCGGATCGGGTGAAGGACGGCATCACGTCTCCTTGTCGGGTCGCCTCGCCGGTCACCTCGTCATCATCGACACAACCGCCCCTGGCCGCCACCCCTGCCGGGATTCGCGCATGGGTGTGGTGGTGGCGGCGCGGGGCCGAGGTCCGGGGCCAGGCACGTGGCGGCGACGGCAGGCGTCACGGTCGTAGGGTCCTTCCATGGCCCTCATCCACCGAGCGACGCTGACGCCTTCCAAGCTGGAGCTGCTGACCGCCTGGCTGCCCGGCCGTCCCTGGTCCGGTGGCGGGCACGTCGTCGAGCAGGGTCTCGAGCAGCTGGGCGCCTACCGGTTCGACGACCCGGCGGGGGAGGTCGGCATCGAGGCCTTGCTGCTGCGAGCGGCCGACGGGAGGGTGCTGCACGTCCCGGTGACCTACCGGGGCGAACCGCTGGAGGGCGCCGAGGAGTTCCTGGTCGGCACCACCGATCACTCCGTCCTGGGGACCCGCTGGGTCTACGACGGCTGCGGCGACCCGGTCTGGGTGAGCGCGCTCGCCACGGCCGTGCTCGGTGGCAGCACCGGGTCCGAGGAGCTGGTCGAGGTCGACGGGCAGCTCGAGCCGCGGCGACCCACGGCGAGCGTCGTGGGAAGCGGCTCCGGGGACACGCCGGTGGGCCGGATCGACAGGCTCAGCAGCCACGACGACGGTCCGACGACGGTGGTCCGGGCCGGTGCCCTCGAGATCGTGCTCGTTCGGGTGGTCGGCGCCGAGGTGGACGCCGGGCAGACGCTCACCGGACGCTGGGACGGCGGCGGTCCCGCGTTCCTGGCCGAGGTCCGCGCGACCTGACCCTGGCGCCGGACGGACGACGGCGAGACCTGACGGCGAAGCCGGGCTGGCGGGTCAGCGCTGCGACGCGGAGGGCGGGAGCTCGTGCCGGCGCAGCGCCTGCAGGGCGGCGGCGCGCCGCTGCCGGCGTCGCCTGCGCTCCCGGCGCTCCGGCGAGACGGAGAGCTGCGCGAAGGTCGCCATCGGGTGTGGTGTCATGCCCCTGAGGAGCGACTCGGCCCCGCCCTGATACGCGTCGCGCGTCGACGTACCCGGTCATCACACCTAGGGACGCACGTCGAACAGCCCGTGCGCACCGCGCTCGGCGTCGACCATCACGTGCGAGACGAACGGGTAGTGCCCCGCCTCGGGGAAGCTCAGCTCGACGAAACCGCCCTGCGCCGGTTGCAGCGCGAGGCTCTGCGAACCACCCGCTCCGGCGCCCGGCCGCAGCAGGTAGGCGCCCTCGGCGTAGACGGTGTCGAACTGCCCGCCGACCACGTGGAAGGACGTCGCCCGGTTCGGGCCGGCGTCCAGCACCCAGATCCGGACCCGCTCGCCGACCCGGACCGCGAGCGGCCGGTGGTCGTACTGGTGGGCGTAGCCGTTGAAGACCACCGCGTCGGGCCGCTCGGCCTGCAGCTTCCCCATGTCGACCGGACCGCCGTCGGCGCCGAGGTAGAGCTCGGACTGGGCGAGCACGTAGCTGCGGTCCACCCCCGGCAGGCCCGGCGGCTCGATCACCACCGCCCCGAAGAGTCCGTTGGCGATGTGCGCCGACATCGGCATCGACGAGCAGTGGTACATCCACACCCCCGCCCGGGTCGCCCGGAACCGGTAGACCAGCGACCCGCCCGGCGCGATCGTGCGCATCGGCCGGTCCGGCGCCAGCGACCCGGCGTGGAAGTCGATCGAGTGCCCGATGGTGCCGTCGTTGACCAGGGTGATCACGAAGACGTCGCCGACCCGGCCGTGCAGCACCGGGCCCGGTGCGCTGCCGTCGAAGGTCCACAGCCGCTGGGTCACACCGGGCGCGACCTCGCGGTCCAGCTCCCGGACGGTGAGGGTACGGCGGTGCACCCGGGCGGCCTCGAGCGGCGGCAGCACGGCGTCGTGGGCGACGAAGCCGGGATCCGGAGCGGCCAGGAAGTCCGGCGCGACCGCCCGGGGTACGTCGTCGCGCGGAGCGGCGGGGGACGCGGACGGCTCCGCGCCGTGCGTCATTGCCGCGCCGGCCGGACCGTGCGCGTGGTCCGCGTGGCCGCCCGCGCCGGAGGCCGCGTCGCCCGTCCCGGTGACGTCGATGTGCAGCACCATGCCCATCTGGCGGTGCCCGACCACCGAGCACCAGCCCTCGACGTCCCGGCCGACGACGCCGACGTCGAGCCGGGCCGACGCGCCGGGGGCGAGCCGGCCGCTGGTGGCGCCCGAGTCCAGCACCAGGTCGTGGACGTCCTCGTGGTCGGTGTTGGTGACCTCGATGACCAGCCGGTTGCCGGCCGGGACGGAGACGGTGCCGGGGGTGAAGCGCATGTTCGCCGCCTCGACCCGCACCGTGGTGGTCGCTCCGGTGGCGCTCACCCCCGCGGAGGCCGCGGCCGCTGTTCCGCCGCCGGGCAGCGCGCCGGGGTCGAGGGCCACGCCGACCGCGACGGCGAGCACCACCGCGGCCAGGCCGGTGGCGGCGAGGCCGTGCACCTGCCCGGGCGGTCGCTCCCCGGACGGCGCCGCCGGGCCGCGGGGGCGACGCCGAGGGGGCTCCGCCGGCGGGTCCTCCGGTGGGTGCACCGGGGATGCCGACCGGGCCCGCCGCGACGCCCGCAGCGCCGCGAAGAGCAGCGGCACGAACGCCGCGAGCGCAACCAGCACCAGCGCCGAGCAGATCACCCGGACCAGGCTCGGCACCGGAAGCGCGCAGACCAGCAGCCCTGCGTTCGCGGTCGTCACCCGCAGCGCCGCGCCGCGGTCCAGGACCGTGTTCGCGGCCCGCACCGGAGCCGGCCCGCCGCCCAGCGCGACCGGGACCAGGTAGGACAGCGCCCCCAGCAGGACCTGGGCCGCGAACCCCGCGGCCAGGAACGGGGTGAGCCAGGAGAAGCGGTCGCCGGCGACCACCCAGGACGGGGCGGTGGCCAGGCCGACGGCGAGGGCCGCCAGGCAGCCGACCAGCCAGAGCACCCCGGCCAGCACCGACCAGGTCGGGAACGAGTGGGGCGGCCGGGTGCGGGCGGCGACGGCCAGCGGTGCCGCCAGCAGCGCGACGCCGGCGAGGTAGCCGACCAGGCCGAGCGCGGCCACCGGTCGCAGCCCCCACAGTGCGGCGAGCGCGGTCACGACCACGGACCCGGCGAGCACCGGCAGCGCCCGCCGGGCGGCCGCCTCGGACCCGGCGGCGATGCGGGTGCGCAGCATCGTCGGCCACAGCGTCACCAGGGTGCCGAGCACGGTGAGCCCCATCCAGCCGAGCAGGTTCACCGTCGCGTGCGCGACCACGACCTGCTCGTGCAGCGGATCGCCCAGCCCGCGGGCGAGCACGGTGCCCAGCGTCGCCCCGACCGGCAGGAAGCACGCCGCGGCCACGTAGTAGCGCACCGTCACCCCGAACCGGGACGGCAGCGACCGGCGCATCAGCAGCACCAGCGAGACCCCGTGCCAGACGACGGCGCCGGCCACCGCGCCGGCCCCCAGGACGGTGACCGGCCAGACGTCGCCGACGACCCCGGTCACCACCGCCAGGACCCCGAGGTTGAGCAGCAGCAACCGGATCGACTGCACCCGGCGCTCGCCCTCCCGCGGGGAGGCATGCAGCAGCGCGTCGGCGAAGTGCCGGCTCCACACCAGGATCGCGTGGCTGGCGGCGCCGAGCAGCAGCAGGTGGATCATCAGCCAGCGCGGCGCCGGCACGAACGGGTGCGCCAGCGCGACGCCGACCAGGGCCAGCAGCCACAGCACCACCGGGAGGTCGCGCAGCGGCCAGAACCCGCGGCTCGAGGCCGTGCCGCGGCTCACCGCCGGCTCCGGGTCGACGCGCACCAGGCGGCCGTCGCGACGAAGAGCAGCAGGGCGGTGACGTTGAGGGCGCCGCCGACCTGCCACGCGGACTGCCGCCCCAGCGCGTCACCGGCCCACAACCTCAGCACCAGCGAGAGGTGCAGCAGCGCGACGGGCGCCAGCAGCGCGGGCCGGTAGGGCAGCGGCCGGCGCAGGACCGCCGGCAGGATCACCGGCGCGTGCGCCATGATCATCGAGAGCGTGAAGCCGAGGAAGACCGCGTGCACCACGACGTCGTACCGGACGCCCTCGGTGGCGGCGCCGCCCAGCGCCCACGTGGTGCCGGCCACGGCCAGCCAGAAGTAGCCGGCGAGCATGCACAGGGCCATGTAGCGGGCGAGCCCGTCGGCCCGCACCAGCCGCCGCGCCACGTCGTGGAAGGCCAGCCAGCCGACCAGGCCGAGCAGCGCGACCCCGAGCAGCGGGTAGCCGGCGCCCGGCCAGAGCAGGGCGGCGGTCACCCCGGCGACCAGGACGGCCGAGAGCAGCAGCAGCACCGTGCCGGCCGTCGGTCCCATCGCCAGGCGGGCCAGCTCGAGGCGCTCGCCGCCGATCGTGAGCACGACGAAGCCCATCAGCCACGGGAGCAGGACCGGCACGCCGACGCCGCCGAGCCAGAGGGCGAGCGCGCCGACGCCGAGCACCGCGCCGAACGCCTGGACCAGCACGGAGTCGTCGCGCTGCCGCCGCCACAACGGGACGTAGACACCGACCAACGCGACCGCACCGCCGAGCAGCACCCCGCGACCGAGCACCAGCGGCGCGGGGGAGACCAGCAGCAGCCCGCCGGCGCCCAGGAGGCCGGGTGCCGCGAAGCCGGCCGGCCGGCGCAGCGCCACCGCGCGCTCCAACGCGATCGTGGTGCCCACGAAGCCGAAGACCAGCAGCATGCCGTGCACATCCGGCAGCCGGTCGGTGCTGACCGGGGCCGGCAGGCCGAGCAGCATGAGCGCGGCGTCCAGGCCGGCCAGCATCGCCACGCCGGCCGGGACCAGGAAGACCGCGCGTCGCCACCGGCCCGGGGCGGCGGGCTGCACCGTTGCGGGGGCGGTGGCGGGGTCCAGCGCCCCGAGGGTCGAGGTCATCGCCCGGCCCCGGGGTCGAGCAGGTGCAGCCGGCAGGCCCCCGGCTCGGCGAAGGGCACCAGGTCGGTGCCGGCGGGGTCGGCGCCGTACTCCTCGAGCGCCCCGCGGACGATCCCGAGGTGCACCCCGCAGACGATGTCGGGATGGCGGTGCGCGGCCTCGAGCAGCGGGCAGCGGGTCAGGCGTACGACGGTCGCGTCCTCATCCGCCTCGGGAGCGAAGCCGACCTCGTCGAGCAGGGCCAGCACCCGGCGGCGCCCGGCGAGGCCGTCGGGGCCGCCCGGTCCGTCCGGGCCGTCCGGCTCGCGGCCGGAAGCGTCCGCGACGGCACGGGCCTGCGCCAGCTCGTGGCCCCACTCGGTGCCGGCGGCGATGGCGTCCTCGCGCGGCGTGCTGCTGCTGCGGTGGATCGCGGAGGCCAGCGCGGAGGCCAGCCCGGCGTACTCCGACCGGCCGGGGGAGTCCTCGGCGCCGGTCGCCTCGTAGAGCCACGCCGGCCGGCCGCGCCCGTTCGGCTCCGCGCGGTGCCGCCGGACCAGGCCGTGCCGCTCGAGCGCGTCCAGGTGCTCGCGGAGCGTGTTCGCGTGCAGCCCGGTCGCGGCGGTCAGCGCGGCCATCGTGGTGGCTTCGGGCTGGTCCTGCAGCACGTCCAGCAGGGCGGCGCGGGAGCGCGACAGCGCCGGGCGCCGCGCGGCCGGGAAGCTCGGCCGCGGCCCGAGGACCGGCTCGAGCACCGGACCTGGGCCGGGATTCTTTTCCACGGAGAAAAGTGTAGTAAATTAGCGAGCGAGCCGCCACCCTGACGGCCGAACCCACGTGACCGAGCCGGTCACCGCCCCGACAGGAGCCCCTCTCGATGAACGACGTCGTCATCGCCTCGACCGAGGCCGACGCGGCAGCCGCTGCCGCCGTCGAGCAGCACCACGCCCAGATGGCCGGAGCCCTCGCGCTGCGGGTGGAGACCCTGGTCGACGCGGCGGCCCGCGCCGACGAGGTGAACGCCCGCGCGGCCCTCGCGGACCTGACCGGCTGGTGCGAGCACGAGCTGGTGCCGCACGCCCTGGCCGAGGAGCAGGCGATGTACCCCGCCGCCCGGGCCAAGCCCGAGGGCCGGCTGCTCGTGGACGGGATGCTCGCCGAGCACGTCGTGATCACCGGGCTGGTGCGCGACCTGACCGGGGCGGCCGACCCGGTGCGCGCCGCGGCCACGGCCCGGGCGCTGCAGGTGATCTTCGACAGCCACCTGGCCAAGGAGAACGAGCTGGTGCTGCCGCTGCTGGCCGCGGCTCCCGACGTGTCCGTCGCGGACCTGCTCGGCGGCATGCACGAGCTGCTCGGCGGCCACGAGCACGGCCACGAGCACGGTGCCGAGCAGGCCCAGGCCGGGGAGCCGGCCGGCGGCTGCGGCGGCGCCTGCGGCTGCGGCGAGGTGGACGGCCCGGGCTACCCCGAGCTGGACGCGCGAGGCGTGCCGCACGCGATCCGGCACGCGACCATCTTCGGGGCGTTGGAGGCGGTGGCCCCCGGCGGCGGCCTGGTGCTGGTGGCCCCGCACGACCCGGTCCCGCTGCTGGCCCAGGTGGAGCAGCGCTCCCCGGGCCGGTTCGCGGTGGAGTACCTCGAGCGTGGCCCGGAGGCCTGGCGGATCGCGTTCGTCCGCCGTACGGCGGCCTGACCCGGGGACGATGCAGGGAAGGGATGCGAGGGTCGTCCCCTTTCCTGCCGGGTCGTCCGAGGTTAGGGTGTGGCCGCCCTCACACCTCTCGGACTGGAGCCTCTGTGCATCGATCCCTCATCGCCGCGACCCTGGCCGCTCTCGCCAGCGGCCTGGTGGCGACCGCGGCGCCCGCCCTCGCGGACCACACCGCCGCCCCACCCCCCGACTCCGTCGCCCTGGTCGGCGACCTGCAGACCGAGCTCGGCTGCCCGACCGACTGGGCCCCCGAATGCGCCGCCACCGAGCTCACCCTCGCCGACGGCGCCTGGACGGGCACCTTCACCGTCCCGGCCGGCGCCTGGGAATACAAGGTCGCGCTGAACGACGCCTGGACCGAGAACTACGGCGACGGCCAGGACAACCTGAAGCTGAACCTGCTGCACGACGCCCGGCTGGTGTTCCGCTACGACCCGCACAGCCACGCCGTGTCGGTCGCCCCCGCGGCGGCGCCCAAGCCGGTGAACCGCGCCGACAAGGCGCTCGCCCAGGACAGCCTGCGCGAGGCGCTGACCCGGGAGCGGCTGTACTTCGTGATGGCCGACCGCTTCGCCAACGGCGACAAGTCCAACGACACCGCCGGGCTCGGCAAGGACCGCCTCGTGTCCGGCTACGACCCCACCGCCACCGGCTTCTACCACGGTGGCGACCTCGCGGGGGTGATCGACCGCCTCGACTACATCCAGGGCCTCGGCACCACCGCCATCTGGCTGACGCCCTCGTTCAAGAACAAGCCGGTGCAGGGCGCACCGGGCAGCGAGTCGGCCGGCTACCACGGCTACTGGATCACCGACTTCACCAAGATCGACCCGCACCTGGGCAGCAACCGCGACATGGCCCGGCTGGTGAAGCTGGCCCACAAGCGTGGGCTCAAGGTGTTCTTCGACATCATCACCAACCACACCGCCGACGTGATCGGCTACGACCGCAGCCAGTACGACGCGAGCGGGAACCTGCCCTACGTGAGCACCGAGGACGAGCCCTACCGCGACGCCGAGGGCAACCCCTTCGACGACCGGGATTACGCCGACGGCAGCAAGCCGTTCCCCGAGGTGAACCTCGACTCCTTCCCCTACAAGCCGGTGGTGCCCCAGGCCGAGCAGGACGAGAAGGTCCCCGCCTGGCTGAACGACCCGCGCTACTACCACAACCGCGGCACCTCGACCTTCTCCGGTGAGAGCAACACCTACGGCGACTTCCCGTCGGGGCCCTACTCGGCCCTCGACGACCTGTGGACCGAGCATCCCCGCGTGGTCCGCGGCATGGAGGACATCTACAAGACCTGGGTGCGTCAGGTCGGCATCGACGGCTTCCGGATCGACACCGTCAAGCACAACAACATGGAGTTCTGGCAGCAGTTCTCCCCGGCGCTGACCGACTACGCCGCCGAGCAGGGCAACAAGGACTTCTTCATGTTCGGCGAGGTCTACGACGCGAGCTCGAAGTTCGTCTCGCAGTACACCACCGAGGGCCGGCTCCAGGCCGCCGTCGACTTCGGCTTCCAGGCCAACGCCACCGGCTTCGCCAAGGGTGGCGCCACCGACGCGCTGCGCGACTTCTACGCCGAGGACGACTGGTACACCGACGCGGACTCCAACGCCTACCAGCTGCCCACGTTCCTGGGGAACCACGACATGGGCCGGATCGGCAGCTTCCTGCGCCAGAACACCGACGGCTGGTCCGAGCGGCAGCTGCTGCGCCGCGACGAGCTCGCCCACAGCCTGATGTACCTCACCCGCGGCCAGCCGGTCGTCTACTACGGCGACGAGCAGGGCTTCTCCGCCCCGGCCGACGTCCCCGGCGGCATCGGTGACCAGCGGGCCCGCGAGGACATGTTCCCCAGCAAGGTCGACCTGTACAACGGCTACGACCTGATCGGCTCCGACGACACCACCGCGCAGAGCAACTTCCACCCGAACCGGCCGCTCTACAAGCACATCGCCCGGCTGGCCCGGGTGCGCGCGGCCCACCCGGTGCTCGCCGACGGTGCGCAGGTGCACCGCTACTCCACCGACGGGCCCGGCATCTACGCGTTCAGCCGGGTCGACCCGCAGAAGCGGCGCGAGTTCGTGGTCGCGGTCAACAACAGCGGGTCGACGGCCCGCGCCACGTTCGACACCTTCAGCCCCCAGACCCGCTTCGGCCGGGTCTGGGCCTCCCCGTGGGGTGGCAGCCCCCGGGCCCGGCACACCGACCGGTCGGGTCAGGTGACCCTCCGGGTGCCGGCGTACGGCGCGGTGGTCTACCGCGCGGACAAGCGGATCCCGGACGACGGGGCCGCTCCGGTGGTCACCCTCGACTCGCTGGAGAACGGCGGCATCGTGGGCGGTCGCGCCGAGATCGGCGCCTCCGTCGCCAGCGACAGCTTCACCCAGGTCTCCTTCGGGTGGCGCCCGGTGGGGGAGAAGGGCTGGCGTCCGCTCGGCACCGACGACAACGCGCCGTTCCGGGTCTTCCACGACGTGCGCGACCTGCCGTTCGGCACGCTCGTGGAGTACCGCGCGGTGGTGCGCGACGCCGACGGCGACCTCGCGGTCGACCAGCGGTACGGCGTCGTGGGCGAGCCGCCGAAGCAGGACACCACCCCTGACTGGGGCGGGCCGGTCACCCAGCCGACCTCCGTGTCGGTGCCCGGCATGTTCAACAGCGAGGTCGGCTGCACCGAGGACTGGCAGCCCACCTGCGCGGCGATCCAGCTCGGCCTCGACGAGGAGGACGGTGTCTGGTCCAAGACCTTCACCGACCAGCAGACGATCCCGCAGGGGGGTCACGGCTACAAGGTGGCCGTCGACTCGCTCGTCCACCCGAACGACCCGTGGGCGGAGAACTACGGCGCCGGGGGTGTCCCGAACGGCGACAACATCACCCTCGACGCCGACGGCGGGCCGATCACCTTCTGGTACAGCCACGCCACCCACTGGGTCACCAACAGCATCGACACCCCGCACCTGTACGTCGCCGCCGGCGACTTCCAGAGCGAGCTCGGCTGCGGGGCGGACGACGACCCGACCTGCCTGCGGTCCTGGCTGCAGGACCCGGACGGGGACGGGGTGTGGACGCTGCGCAGCCACACGCTGCCGGCGGGCACCTACCACTTCGTGGTCACCCAGGACCAGACCACGGACGGCAGCTGGGGCCAGGGCGGGGCGCCGAGCGGCACCCCGGTCAGCTTCACCCTGGCCGACGGGCAGGGCGTGGAGATCTCCTTCACCCCGCCGGCCGGCTCCGACCCGGGTCAGGCGGCCGCGGCGCTGACGGTGCAGACCTACACCGCGCCGACCCCGTAGCGGGCGGGACGCCGCACCTCCCTAGGAAAACTGATGCTCCCCATGGCCTGCGGGCCATGGGGAGCATCAGTTTTCCGACATCCCGTGGTGATCGCGGGGACGGTGGGACTCAGGACCAGCGCTGCTCGCGCGGAACGAAGTCCAGCCGGCGCTCGCCGGTGTAGATCTGCTTGGGCCGGGCGATCTTCTGCTCCGGGTCCTGGACCAGCTCGAGCCACTGGGCCAGCCAGCCCGGGGTCCGGCCGATCGCGAACAGCACCGTGAACATCTCCGGCGGGAACTGCAGCGCCTCGTAGATGAGGCCGGAGTAGAAGTCCACGTTCGGGTAGAGCTTGCGCTTGACGAAGTACTCGTCCTCGAGCGCGATCTTCTCCAGCTCCTGCGCGATCTGCAGCAGCGGGTTCACTCCGGTGACCTCGAAGACGTCGTCGCAGGCCTTCTTGATGATCTTGGCGCGCGGGTCGTAGTTCTTGTAGACCCGGTGGCCGAAGCCCATCAGCCGCTCGTTGCCGCTCTTGACGCCCTCGATGAACGACGGGACGTTCTCGACGGAGCCGATCCGGCGCAGCATCCGCAGCACCGCCTCGTTGGCCCCGCCGTGCAGCGGGCCGTAGAGCGCGGCCACGCCGGCGGCCACGGCCGAGTACGGGTCGACCTGGCTGGAGCCGACGGAGCGGACCGCGTTGGTCGAGCAGTTCTGCTCGTGGTCGGCGTGCAGGATGAACAGCACGTCGAGGGCCTTGACCAGCCGCTCGTCGGCGTGGAACTTCTTCTCGCTCATCTTGAACAGCATCGCGAGGAAGTTCTCGGTGTAGCTCAGCTCGTTGTCCGGGTAGACGTAGGGCTTGCCCTGCGCGTTGCGGAACGCCCAGGCGCCGAGGGTCGGCATCTTGGCGATCATCCGGACGATCTGCATGTGCCGGTTGTCCGCGTCGGCGATGTTGCGCGACTCCGGGTAGAAGGTGGAGAGCGCGCCCACCGAGGCCATGAGGATCCCCATCGGGTGGGCGTCGTAGCGGAAGCCCTCCATGAAGCCCTTCACGTTCTCGTGCACGAACGTGTGGTAGGTGATCTCGTGCACCCAGGCTTCGTACTCCTCCCGGGAGGGGAGCTCGCCGTGGATGAGCAGGTAGGCGACCTCGAGGAACGTCGAGTTCTCCGCGAGCTGCTCGATCGGGTAGCCGCGGTACTCCAGGATGCCCTTGTCGCCGTCGATGAACGTGACGGAGCTGCGGCAGGAGGCGG
The DNA here is from genome assembly GCF_014395785.1 of Nocardioides mesophilus. Classification (GTDB taxonomy): domain Bacteria; phylum Actinomycetota; class Actinomycetes; order Propionibacteriales; family Nocardioidaceae; genus Nocardioides_B; species Nocardioides_B mesophilus. The sequence goes on from NZ_CP060713.1 coordinate 2,608,784, forward strand.
TGTTGACGAACCCGGGGTCGTAGACGGCGAGGCCCGGGCTCTCCTCGTCGGTGCGGATCTTGCCGAGGTCGGCAGCCTTGATGGCGCCGTCGACGATCGGCACGTCGTACTCCGTGCCGGTGCGGTTGTCGCGGACTGTCAGGCTCTGGCCGTCGGTCTCGGTGCTGGAAGCAGTGGCCGTTTCGGTCACGTCGGCTCCTCGCTCTGGGACGACCCGACCGGGGGAACTGCACCGGTGGGTGAGCGTGCCCGGGGGATCGGCGTCTCGATCAGGGGGGTGGTGACTTATCCGCTAACCTATGCCCCGATCCCACGATTGGGGAAACCGGCCTCGTTTTGACCAAGGCCGCGACCCGCCGGTAGTCTTGTCGGTCGCGGCTGTCCCCGTGTTCCCCCTGGCTGTTCTGGCCGGCGGCGCGCGTGACGCCCGGCTCGCGGAAGCGAGCCAGACCGAGACACATCGATTTCGATCAGAAGGCAATGACCGTGCGTACGTACAGCCCGAAGCCCGCTGACATCCAGCGCGAGTGGCACGTCATCGACGCCACCGACGTGGTGCTCGGACGCCTCGCCGTCCAGACCGCAACGCTGCTTCGCGGTAAGCACAAGCCCACCTTTGCGCCGCACGTCGACGGTGGTGACTTCGTCATCATCATCAACGCCGAGAAGGTCGCCCTGTCCGGCGACAAGAAGACCACCAAGATGGCCTACCGCCACTCGGGATACCCGGGCGGCCTCTCCGCGACCCCGTTCGGCGAGCTCCTCGAGAAGGACCCGCGCCGCGCGATCGAGATGGCGGTCTGGGGCATGCTCCCCAAGAACCGCCTCAGCCGTGCGACCTTGAAGAAGCTCAAGGTCTACGCCGGGCCGAACCACCCGCACCAGGCCCAGAAGGCCCAGCCGTTCGAGATCAAGCAGATCTCCCAGTAAGTCTTTCGAGCAGTTCGAAGAGCGAGGATCACCCGTGACTGACACCACCGCGACCGACGAGGTCGAGGAGACCTTCGAGGCCAATGAGCAGGGCGTTGCCTACAGCTCTGAGAGCGCGCCCTCCGAGGACGCGCCGGCTCGTCCGGCGACCATTGCGCCGGCCAACGCGACCGGCCGTCGCAAGGAGGCCGTGGCCCGGGTGCGTCTCGTCCCCGGCACCGGGCAGTGGACCGTCAACGGCCGCACGCTCGACTCCTACTTCCCGAACAAGCTGCACCAGCAGGTCGTGAACGAGCCGTTCGTGAACACCGACCTGGTGGGCCGTTTCGACGTGATCGCCCGCATCCACGGCGGCGGCATCACCGGCCAGGCCGGCGCGCTGCGTCTCGGCGTGGCCCGCGCGCTGAACGCCATCGACATCGAGGCGAACCGCCCATCGCTGAAGAAGGCCGGGCTGCTCACCCGTGACGCCCGCGTCATCGAGCGCAAGAAGGCTGGTCTGAAGAAGGCCCGCAAGGCTCCCCAGTACAGCAAGCGCTGACCCCTCCGGGGCTGCTGGGCATGGGTCGTCTCTTCGGCACCGACGGTGTCCGTGGTGTCGCGAACGGCGACCTCACCGCAGAGCTGGCCCTGGACCTGTCGGTCGCGGCAGCACACGTCCTCGGCGAGGCCGGTGCCTTCCATCCCACGGAAGGTCGCCGGCCTCGTGCCGTCGTCGGCCGTGACACCCGGGTCTCGGGGCAGTTCCTGGAGGCCGCGGTGGTGGCCGGGCTGGCCTCCGCCGGCGTCGACGTGCTCCTGCTCGACGTGCTGCCGACCCCCGGCGTGGCCCATCTCACCGGCTCCCTGGACGTCGATCTCGGCGTGATGATCTCCGCCAGCCACAACCCGATGCCCGACAACGGCATCAAGTTCCTCTCCCGCGGCGGGGTCAAGCTCGACGACGCCATCGAGGTGGCGATCGAGCAGCGGCTCCGCGAGCCCTGGGAACGACCCACCGGGGCCGGGGTCGGTCGGGTCCAGCGGTACGACGCGGCCGTGTCCGACTACACGCGGCACCTCGTGTCCACGGTGCGGCAGCCGCTCACCGGGCTGAAGGTCGTGCTGGACTGCGCGCACGGCGCCGCCTTCGAGGCCGGGCCCCGCGCGCTGCGCGACGCCGGCGCCGAGGTGATCGCGATCAACGTCGATCCCGACGGGCTGAACATCAACGACGGCTGCGGTTCCACGCACCTCGGGCCGGTGCGGGAGGCGGTCCTCGCCCATGGCGCCGACGCCGGCTTCGCCCTCGACGGCGACTCCGACCGCTGCCTGGCGGTGGACCACGAGGGCACGGTCGTCGACGGCGACCAGATCCTGGCGGTCCTCGCGCTCGCGCTGCGCGAGACCGAGCGGCTGCGCGAGGAGACCGTGGTCGTGACCGTCATGAGCAACCTCGGCTTCGTCCAGGCCATGCGCCGCGAGGGGATCGCGGTCCGCCAGACCAAGGTCGGCGACCGCTACGTCCTGGAGACCCTGAACGCCGAACGGCTCTCGCTGGGCGGCGAGCAGTCCGGCCACGTGATCATGACCGACCACGCCACCACCGGGGACGGCATCCTCACCGCGCTGCACGTCCTGGAACGGATGGCGCGCACCGGGCGGACCCTCAAGGAGCTGGGTGCGGTGATGGACCGGCTTCCGCAGGTGCTGGTGAACGTCAAGGACGTCGACCGGGGCCGCACCTCGGACGAGGTGCTGGCCGCAGCGGTCGTCGCGGCGGAGCTCGAGCTCGGCGACTCCGGGCGGGTGCTGCTGCGGCCCTCGGGCACCGAGCCGCTGGTGCGGGTGATGGTCGAGGCCGGGACCGCCGAGCAGGCGCACCAGGTCGCGGAGCGGCTCGCCGAGGTCGTCCGGGAGCGGCTCAGCCTCTCCTAGCCCCGCGCCGGGTTTGGGCCCGGCGTTGGGCCCGCGGGCCCTGGTCGCCCCGGTGGCCGCGCAGCCATCGTGGTCCGCATGCCCACGCCCTCCTCGCGCCGCCCGCCCGCCGCGGGCCCGAGGGACGGCGGTCGTCCCGCACCGAGGGCCGGCCGGTGCAATCGTGACGACCGCGGCCAGGGAACCCTGGAGTACGTCGGCATCGCCATCGTGGCCGCGATCCTGGTGGCCGCCGTCGCGGTCACCGACACCGGAGCGGCCGTCCGTGCCGAGGTCGCCTGCCAGATCCGCAGCCTGGCCAGCCAGGCCGGTGCGTGCGGAGGCGCGAGCGACGCCCCGACGACGTACGACGCGGGCGCCGGCGAGGGCGACGGCCCGACCGGCACCGGCAGCACCGGTGGCACCGGAAGCGCCGGTGGCACCGGAAGCGCCGGTGGCACCGGGGTCGGCGGCACCGCACCGGGCACCGGGGAGCCACCGGGCGTGGTCGACCCCGACCTCGACGGTGGCGGCGGGGCGGGACCGTACCCGACCGGCTGGTCCAACGGGTCCGGTCAGGCCTCGGAGCCGGTCGACCAGGCGACCGTGGACTCTGCGGTGGACGACTTCCAGGACTCGCTCGACGGCGGCTGGAACGGTGTCGGGGGCGGCGAGCTCCAGGACATCTACGACCTGCTGGACGGGCTCACCGGCGCCGAGCTCGACGCGCTGATCGCCGCCATGAGCGACGAGGAGCTGCAGCACTGGGTCGACGAGCTCGACGACGGCTCGTTGTTCGGGGGCGGCTGGAGCCGCGAGCGCCGCCGCGAGCTGTGGAGCATGATCGCCGCGAAGGCCTCGCCGGCCACCATGCGACGGCTCGACGAGTTCACCGACGAGGTGCAGCCGGAGTTCGACGACGTCGGGGGCGACGCCGCCAGCGACGACCCGGAGAGCCCGGTCCACGACGCGGAGTACACCGAGGTGCCGCACGAGCTCTTCGTGGGCGACCCCGACGACCCGACGGAACCTCCGGTCGACCCCAGCGACCTCGACCAGGGCATGATCGGCGACTGCTGGCTGATCGCCACCATCGGCGCGATCGCCACGAGCAACCCCGAGATCATCGAGCAGATGATCACCGAGAACGCCAACGGCACCTACACCGTCACCCTCTACGAGGACGGCGAGGCGGTCGAGGTGACGGTCACCCCGGACATCCCGACCGTGCAGGGCAACCCGCTGTTCGCCGACAACCCCGCGGAGAGCGACGCCGGCAGCGGCACCTACGAGCTGTGGCCACACCTCATCGAGAAGGCGGTAGCGCAGTACTACGGCGACTACGAGGACCTGGAGGGCGACTGGCCGTCCAAGGCGATGGAGCTGCTCACCGGTGAGGACGTCGACACCTACGAGGCGGACTGGTTCGGGGCGGACGACCCGGACCCGCCGTCGATCCGCGACCTCGACGCGCTGCTCGACGGCGGCGGGGCGGTGCTGGTCTCGACCGCGCACGAGAACCTGACCTCGCTCTACGACGACGGCACCATCGTGCAGGGCCATGCCTACTATGTGCAGCAGGTCGACCCGGACAAGGGCACGGTGACGATCGTGAACCCCTGGGGCCTGGACAGCTACCCGCCGATCACCATGAGCTACGAGGACTTCGAGAACAGCTTCATCCGATACGACACCGCGGACCTGGGCTAGGAGAGTCGATGAGTCGCAGAGGGATCGGTACGTCGCTGGCGCTGGTGCTGGCCGCGGGGAGCCTCTCGGTCCTGGCCGGCTGCTCCTCCGCCGACGACGGCAACGGTGGCACCGGGGGCGGGGCCGAGGACTATCCGTCGGGCGCGGTCCGGCTGCGCCAGAACGTCCCGACGCCGTGGCAGGACTACACCTTCACCGCGATCAACCTCGAGGGCCACCGGGGGATCGTGGTCGTCGCGCCGCCCGGTGGCGGCCACACCAACGTGCCGGTGACCAGCGGGGACACCGCCGCCGCGGACGGGCTGTCCTTCGAGGTGCTCGACGTGGTCGAGGGCGGCGACGGCGGCGACCAGCCCGGCGCCATGGACGGGCTGATCGTGATCCTCCCCGAGTCCTGACCGCTGTCCCGACCGTCCGTCGGCGATGGCCCGGCGGGACGCGGTAATCCGGGTGCGGCGGCGCTCCGGCCTGCCTAGGCTGGTCGATCGTGGACGTGAGAGAGATCGACGGCGCGGACCCCGAGCTCGCACGACGCTACTGGGAGCTCGGGCGGGCCTCCGAGCTGGCCTACCGCGTCTTCGACTCCTACTGGCCGTGGCAGACCGCCGAGGTCTCGCTGCGCGAGGGCCGCGCCGGCTGGGAGACGCACCTGCTCGGCGCCTTCGACGGTGACAGGCTGGCCGGGGTGGGGATGCTGACGCTGCCGTTGCTGGACAACCCGCACCTGGCCTACCTCAACGTGAACGTCGACCCGGCGTGGCAGCGGCAGGGCTACGGCAGCGCGCTCGCCTCGCAGGTCGAGGAGCTCGCCCGGGAACGCGGCCGACGGGTGATGGCCTGCGACGCCTACGCGCCGCCCGGCGAGGAGACCGCGGGGCTCCGGTTCCTGCTCGCCCACGGCTACACCGTGGGCCTCGAGGACGCCATGAAGGTCGTCGAGCTGGACGCCACCGAGCCGGGCTGGGCGGCGCTGGAGGCCGAGGTGGCGCCGCGGACCGCGGGCTACACCTTCGTCACCTGGGCCGACGTCGTCCCGCAGGAGCTTCTGGAGGACTACTGCCGGCTGCAGGAGGCCTTCTTCGAGCTGGCGCCGCTCGGCGAGATGGAGATCGAGCCGGAGGTCTGGGACGAGCGCCGGGTGCGTGAGCGCGAGGAGTCCAACCGCAACCAGGGCCGACAGGAGGTGTGCACCGCCGTGCTCGCCGCCGACGGCTCGATGGTCGGCCTCACCGAGGTCGCGCTCAACCGGCACGCGCCGCACCGCGGCTTCCAGAGCGGCACGCTGGTGCTGCCGGAGCACCGGGGCCACGCCCTCGGGCTGGCGGTGAAGCTGCGCAACCACCGCGAGCTGCGCTCCCGCTTCCCGCAGTGCCGGATCCTCGTCACCGGCAACGCGGGGATCAACCTGGCGATGAACGCCGTGAACGACCGACTCGGCTACCGGCTGGTGGAGCGGTGCCTCGAGCTGCAGAAGGACCTGTGAGGACCGCGTGAGTGCACTGGAGATCCGACCGCTGGACGCCCACGACGAGGAGGCGCTGGCAGCCTGGCACGCCACCTACCTGGCCGGTGACACCTACGGCCGTGCCCAGGCGACGCCGTGGATGCTGGAGGAGATGCGTGCCGACTTCACCGGCTCCCGCACGGGTGAGCGCTTCCTGCCGTTCAGCGGCCATGCCGACGGCACGGTGGTCGCCGCCGGGCTGCTCGTGCTGCCGCTGCTGGACAACCTCACGTTGGCGCACGCGGAGTGGTGGACGCACCCGGACCACCGGCGGCGCGGCCACGGCTCCGCGATGCTCGAGCACCTGACCCGGGTGGCCCGCGAGCACGGCCGCACCACGCTGGGGACCGAGACGTCGTTCCCGTTCGACGCCCCCGCCGACGGCGCCGGGCACCCGCACGCCGACTTCCTCACCCACCGCGGGTTCACCTTCGCGCTGGGCAACGTGATGCGGGTGCTCCCGCTGCCGCCCGACCTCGACCTGGTACGTCGTCGTGCGGAGGAGGCGGCGCCGTACCACTCCGACTACACGCTGCGCCGCTTCGTCGGCCCGGTGCCCGACGACATCGTGCTGCCCTTCGGCGCGCTGATCGGCAGCCTGATGACCGAGGCGCCGCTGGGCGCCAAGAACCGGGAGGCCGAGGTCTTCGACGAGGAGCGGATCCGCTCCGACGAGGCCGTCTTCGCCGCGTCCGGGCGCACGAAGTACACCACCGTCGCGATCGCGCCGGACGGTGCGGTCGTGGCCTACTCGGAGGTCGTGGTGCCCCGCTACGACCCGGACGTGGTCTACCAGTGGGGCACGCTGGTGCTCGACGGGCACCGCGGCCACCGGCTCGGGATGGCCACCAAGGCGCACAACCTGCTGTGGCTGGTCGAGCAGGAGCCGGACCGGTCCCGGCTGGTGACCTTCAACGCCGAGGTGAACCGGCACATGATCGCGGTCAACGAGGCGCTCGGCTTCCGTCCGGTCGAGCGGCACGCGGAGTTCGAGAAGGAGCTCGGCTGAGGCTCACAGGTCCAGCAGGAACTCGCCCATCACCTCGACCGGGCGGAAGCCCATCTGCTCGTTGATCGAGACCATCGGACCGTTCTGCGGTGAGTTGGTGGTGTGCACCAGCGTCCGTTCCGGGAACTCCCGCTGCAGCGCCCGCAGGTTCGCCGCCTTGACGGCCAGCCCGAGCCGGTGCCCGCGGTGCCGGCGGTCGACGTAGGTGCCCCACTGGCTCACGTGCGGCAGCTCCTCGCCCTTCGGCGGCACCGACAGCGTCGAGTGCGCGACGGTGGCACCGTCGTGCACGGCGACGCTCACCAGAGCCCGGCGGCCGGAGGCGAGCCGGCGCTCGACCTGGGACCGGAAGATCTCGACCGTCATCTGGCCGGCCTCGAAGTCGATCTCGCCGGTGGGCGCGTCGACGGCCAGCTGGTTGTGGAGGTCCACGAGCGAGGGCAGCAGCTCCTCGGGCACGGTGTCGACGTAGGTGCGCAGCTCGTAGCCCTCGTGGTGCGCGGCCGCCTCCTCGACCCAGGCCTGGATCCGCTCGTCGGGGATCGGCAGCTCCTGGACGCGGCGGAGCTCGGCGTTGGCCAGCCGCAGGCCGTGCCGCAGCGCGAACGCGCGCACCGGGTGTCCGTCGTCGGCGGAGACGGGGAAGTAGCCCTGCACCAGCAGCAGGCCGCGGCCCTCGGCGCGCGCCACCTCCTCGGCGTGCTGCAGCGCCGCGGTGCCGGCGCCGCGGCCGCGGTGCGCCGGGACGACGCTGAACGACGAGTACGCCTTGTCCAGGTTGTCGAGCACCGGCACGAACACGATCCCCGACCCGACCGCCTCGTCCTGCTCGTCGAGCACGAGGTAGGGGTACATCCGCTCCTCGGGGTCGTCGTCGGTGACGATCAGCAGCGCCTCGTCCTCGGTCCACAGCGGGGTGTCCGGCCGGTCGTGCCGGTGCGCGGCTGCGCCGGTGCGGTGCCACTGGCGCAGGGCCGGCTTGTCGGCGGGGTCGAGCGCGAGGATCCTCATGGCCGTCACGGTAGGGCGCGGGCGCGCGGCCACGCACCCGCTTTTCCGGACGACTGGATCCGCGACCACACGACGCGCTCGACGAGCAGTGTGACGGTGCCGGCGACCAGCATGCCGAGCAGGTTCAGACCGAGCTGGAGCGCGGCGTCACCGACCTCGGACCACACCCCGGCGCCGAGGCACAGTGCGATGGTGCCGACCGCGGGCACCGTGGTGACCGAGATGAACACCCCGACCAGCGGCCCGGACTTCGAGGTCGTCAGCGACAGGACGCCCGCCACGCCGGCCAGCAGCGCGATCACCAGCGACCAGACGTCGGGCTTGACGATGAACGAGGTGAGCTCGCCGCTGGCGGCCTGCTCGGCGGAGACCAGGCCGGTCAGGTGGCCGAGCCACCACAGCGGGGTCGCCACCAGGACGGCGATCGCGAAGCCGACCGTCAGGGTGCGCACCGCGCCGGGCAGCAGGGAGAGCCGCGGCCGGGCCAGCGCGAGGCAGATGGCTGCCACCGGCGAGAACTCCGGGCCGACCACCATCGCCCCCACGATGAGGATCGGCTGGTCGAGCAGCCGGCCGGCGCCGGCGATCAGCGTGGCGAGGGTGAGGAACGAGCAGAACGACCAGGACAGCACGCTCTCGCTGCGCACGCGGTTCTCCACGACGTCCCAGACGACCCCGTCGTCCGGCTCGCCGGGTGCCGCCGCCTCCGCGGCCCTGGCCGCGTCGGAGAGGATCGTCCCGGGCTCGGAGAGCATGATCGACCCGCTGTGGTGCAGGTCGAGCGCGCGCAGCGCGGCCACCACCGGGTTCGCGCCCTCCCGGGCGACGTCGGCGAGCACCAGGGCGCCCGGAGGCTTGGCGTAGCCGTCCGCGAAGACGGCCACGTTGGTCACCGTGTCGTCGTTCTGGAGCAGCTCGGTGACCTCGGGGAGGCGGTGGCGGGGGACCCGCAGCTGGAGGTGCAACACCCCCTGAGTGTCCTCCCCCGAGGCGCCGGTGCGGGGGACCCGGCGCCTTCGGGTCGGGGCAGTCTCAGAGCGTGCGGCGCAGCGTCGGGACGACCGCGACGGGGCGGAACCCCAGCCGCTCGTTGATGGCCACCATCCAGGCGTTGGTCTCGGCGTTCGTGGTGATCACCCGGCGCAGGTCGGGTCGGTGCTCCTGCAGCAGCCGCAGGTTGGCGACCTTGAGCGCGGCCCCGAGCCGGTGCCCGCGGTGGTCGGGATGCACCAGCGTCCCCCACTGGTGGGCCTCGTCGTCGTCGCGGGCCACGCCGAGGTCGGAGTGCGCGACCACCCGCCCGTCGAGCAGGGCGACCGAGGAGAACATCGTTCGACCGATCTTCTCGTTGAGGTCGTCGCGCTCGCGGACGTCCTCCGGCGTCGATGCGCCCGCCTCGACCTCCACCTCGCCCATCGGCGCCTCGAGCATGAACATGTTGTTCAGCTCGCACCAGGACGGCAGCAGCTCGTCGGGTAGGCGGCCCACGAAGCTGCGCACCTCGTAGTCGCCGCGCTTCTGCTCCGCCTCCTCCGCGACCTCGTCGAGCAGCTCCGCGGCCACCGGCAGCTCGAGGTTGCGCTGGATCTCGATGTTGGCGGTGCGGAAGCCCTGGCGCGCCGCCCACGCCAGGATCGGCGAGCTCTCCCTGTCCTCGAAGGGGATCCCGGCGCCGGCCAGCAGCTGGGTGCGCCCCTCGGCGCGGGCCACCTCGACGATGCCGTCGACGAGCACCGCGCCGATGCCCCGCCCGCGCAGCTCGGGCTCGACCGCCGCGAACACCCAGGCGGAGTCCAGGTTGTCGAGCAGGCCGAGCATCAGGAAGCCGGCCCCGACCATCCGTGAGGTCGCCGGGTCCCAGGCCGCGACGCCGACGGTCCGGCGCTCGCGGGTCGGCTCGCGGAGGATCCCGGACAGCTCCTCGAGGGTCCACATCGGGTTCCAGGGCCGACCGTCCTCCTTCTCGGCGCGCCACAGGATCTCGTGGAACCGGCGGACCTGCTGGTCGTCGCGGGGGTCGAACGGTCGGATCTCCATGGGCGGCACGCTAGGCGCCGTCCCCGCTGCAGTCACCTGCTTTTCGCCGACGGCACGGCCACCGGTCCCGGTGCCGCGGACCGGGAAGGGCAGTCAGAGCTTGCGGAGCCGGACGAACCGCACCGAGTGGTCGGCGGACTTGCGCAGCACCAGGGTGGCCCGGCCGCGGGTGGGCTGGACGTTCTGCTTCAGGTTCGGCCCGTTGACCTCGTCCCAGATCCGGTTGGCCTCGGCGACCGCTTCGTCCGCGCTGAGGGCGGCGTAGCGGGCGAAGTAGGAGGCCGGGTTCCGGAAGGCCGTCTCCCGCAGCCGCAGGAACCGGTCGACGTACCAGCGGCGGATGTCCGCGGTCGCCGCGTCGACGTACACCGAGAAGTCGAAGAAGTCGCTGATCGCCAGGCCGGTGGAGCCGTCGTCGCGGGCCCGGGCCGGCTGCAGCACGTTGAGGCCCTCGATGATGACGATGTCCGGGCTCTCGATGAGCACCTTCTCGTCGGGGACCACGTCGTAGACCAGGTGGGAGTACGTCGGCGCCTCCACCTGGTCCTTGCCGGACTTGATGTCCATCACGAAGCGCAGCAGCGCCCGGCGGTCGTAGGACTCCGGGAAGCCCTTGCGCGACATCAGCCCGCGCCGCTCGAGCTCGGCGTTGGGGTAGAGGAAGCCGTCGGTGGTGACCAGCGCCACCGACGGGTGCGCCGGCCAGTGCGCCAGCATGTGCTGCAGCACCCGGGCGGTGGTGGACTTGCCGACGGCCACCGAGCCGGCCAGCCCGATCACGAACGGGGTGCGGGGCGGCTGCGGCTGGTTGAGGAACGCCTCCTGGGCCCGGTGCAGCGCGGTCGCGCTCTCGACGTACATGCTCAGCAGCCGCGACAGCGGCAGGTAGACCTGCTGCACCTCGTCGAGGTCGAGCTCGTCCCCGAGACCGCGGACCCGGTCGATCTCCACCGGCGTCAGCGGTTGCTCGGTCGCGGCCCCCAGGGCGGCCCAGGCGGCCCGGTCGAGCTCGACGTACGGGCCCGACTCGCGGTCGCCGTGTCCGGAAGACATGTCCGGCATTGTGCCCGCACGCCCGCACGGCGCCCGCCCGCGGGGTCCAGGAGGTCCCCGCGCCGCCGGTAGAGTGCAGCCCATGTGCGGAATCGTCGGGTACGTCGGACCCCAGCAGGCCGAGGACATCGTGGTGAACGGGCTGCGGAGGCTCGAGTACCGCGGCTACGACTCGGCCGGGGTGGCCCTCGTCGTCGACGGCAAGCTGGTCTCGGAGAAGCGGGCCGGCAAGATCGCCAACCTGGACAAGGCGCTCGCCGACCACCCGCTGCCCGAGTCGACGACCGGGATCGGGCACACCCGGTGGGCCACCCACGGGCCGCCGACCGACCGCAACGCCCACCCGCACCTCGGCCAGCAGAACCGGGTCGCGCTCGTCCACAACGGGATCATCGAGAACTTCGCGCAGCTGCGCACCGAGCTGGAGAACGCCGGCCACGAGCTGCGCTCCGACACCGACACCGAGGTGGCCGCGCACCTGCTCGAGGCCGAGGTGAGCGCCGGCGCGGACCTGACCACCGCGATGCAGCACGTGTGCAACCGGCTCGAGGGCGCCTTCACCCTGGTGGCCGTCGACGCCCACGACGCCGACCGGGTGGTCGCCGCCCGGCGCAACTCGCCGCTGGTGGTCGGGCTCGGCGAGGGCGAGAACTTCCTGGCCTCCGACGTGGCCGCGTTCATCGAGCACACCCGTGAGGCGCTGGAGCTCGGCCAGGACCAGGTGGTGACGATCACCCGCGAGGGCGTCGAGGTCACCGACTTCCACGGCAAGCCCGCCGAGGCCAAGCCCTACCACGTCGACTGGGACCTCTCGGCCGCCGAGAAGGACGGCTACGACTGGTTCATGCGCAAGGAGATCCACGAGCAGCCCCGGGCGATCGCGGACTCCATGCTGGGCCGCCGCGACGCCTCCGGCGCGCTGCAGCTCGACGAGATCCGGATCAGCGAGGGCGAGCTGCGCGACGTCGACAAGATCATCGTCGTCGCCTGCGGCACCGCCTTCTACGCCGGCCTGGTCGCGAAGTACGCCATCGAGCACTGGACCCGGATCCCCTGCGAGGTCGAGCTGGCCCACGAGTTCCGCTACCGCGACCCGATCCTGACCCGCGACACCCTGGTGGTCGCGATCAGCCAGTCCGGGGAGACCGCGGACACGCTGATGGCCATCCGGCACGCCCGCGAGCAGCGCGCCAAGGTGCTGGCGATCTGCAACACCAACGGCTCCACGATCCCGCGGGAGTCCGACGCGGTCATCTACACCCACGCCGGCCCGGAGATCGGGGTCGCCTCGACCAAGGGCTTCATGACCCAGCTGGTCGCCTGCTACCTGCTCGCGCTCTACCTCGCCCAGGTCCGTGGCACCCGGTACGGCGACGAGATCTCCAGCGTGGTCCGCGAGCTGGAGAAGATGCCCGAGCACGTGCAGCGGGTGCTCGACGAGTCCGGCCCGGTGCACGAGCTCGCCGCGGAGCTCCGCGACGCGAAGTCGGTGCTGTTCCTCGGCCGGCACACCGGCTACCCGATCGCGCTCGAGGGCGCGCTGAAGCTCAAGGAGCTGGCCTACATCCACGCCGAGGGCTTCGCCGCCGGCGAGCTCAAGCACGGCCCGATCGCGCTGGTCGAGGACCAGATGCCGGTCTTCTGCGTCATCCCCCCGCAGGGTCGCGACTTCCTGCACGACAAGATGGTCAGCGGGATCCAGGAGGTCCGGGCCCGCGGCGCCCGCACGATCGTGCTGGCCGAGGAGGACGACGACTCGGTGGCGCCGTACGCCGACGTGCTGATCCGGCTGCCCAAGGTGCCGACGCTGCTGCAGCCGATGGTCGCGGTGGTGCCGTTCCAGCTGTTCGCCTGCGAGCTGGCCACCCAGAAGGGCCACGACGTGGACCAGCCGCGCAACCTCGCCAAGTCCGTCACCGTCGAGTAGGGCTCTCGTGATCGTCGGGGTGGGGATCGACGTGGTCGACATCGGCCGCTTCGAGGCATCGCTGGAGCGGACGCCGGGGCTGCTGCACCGGCTGTTCACCGAGCAGGAGCAGCAGCGGCCGCTGGCGTCGCTGGCGGCCCGGTTCGCGGCCAAGGAGGCGCTCGCCAAGGCGCTCGGCGCACCGACCGGGATGGCCTGGCTGGACGCCGAGGTGGTCAACGAGGCCTCCGGCGACCCGCAGTTCGAGATCCGCGGCTCGGTGCGCGCCCGGGCCGACGCGCTCGGCGCGGGCAGCATCCACGTCTCGCTCAGCCACGACGCCGGGATCGCCTCCGCCGTGGTCGTCATCGAGCGCTGACCGGCCCCGCCTGCGCGGCGGGCCTTAGGGTGGCGGGCATGCGGAGCGCGCACACCGTCGAGCAGGTCCGGGCCGCCGAGGCCGAGCTGATGGCCCGGATGCCGGAGGGTGCCCTGATGCAGCGGGCCGCCGCCGGGCTGGCCTACGCGGTGGTGGAGTTCCTCGGCCGCTCGTACGGAGCCCGGGTGCTCCTGCTGGTCGGCGCCGGGAACAACGGCGGGGACGCCCTGTACGCCGGCGCGATGCTGGCCGGCCGCGGGGCCGGCGTGGAGGCGGTGCTGCTCGCCCCGGAGCACGCCCACGCGGGCGGTCTGGCGGCGTTGCGGGCCGCCGGCGGCCGGGTGGTCCCGGGACCGCGCAGCACGCCGGACGTCGTGGTCGACGGGATCGTCGGGATCGGCGGCCAGGGGGGCCTGCGCCCCGAGGCGGCGGCGCTGGTGGCCGGCCTCGGCGACGTACCCGTGGTGGCGGTGGACACCCCCAGCGGCGTGGACGTCGACACCGGCCGGATCGAGGGGCCGCACGTGCAGGCGGCGGTCACGGTGACCTTCGGCACCCACAAGGTCGCGCACCTCGTCGACCCGGCGGCCCGTGCCTGCGGGGCGGTGCACCTGGTCGACCTCGGCCTGGACCTGCCGCCGGCCGCGGTCACCGCGCTGCAGGCCGGCGACGTGACGGCGATGCTTCCGGTCCCGGAGCCGACCGCCCACAAGTACACCCGCGGCGTGGTCGGGGTCCGCGCCGGCTCGCAGACCTACCCCGGCGCGGCGGTGCTGTGCGTCGCGGGCGCGGCGACCGGCCTGGTCGGGATGGTGCGCTACGTCGGCGGGGCGGACGACCTGGTGCACGCCACCCACCCCGAGGTGGTGGTCGGTGCCGGCCAGGTCCAGGCGTGGGTGGTCGGCTCGGGAGGCGGCGAGGGTGCGGCCGCCGCGCTGCGCGAGGCGCTCGCCGACGGCGTCCCGCTGGTCCTGGACGCGGACGCCCTCGCGGCCCTCGACGCTCCGCTGCCGGTGCCGGCGCTGCTGACCCCGCACGCCGGGGAGCTGGCCCGGATGCTCGACGTGGACCGGACCGAGGTCGAGGCCGACCAGCTCGGGCACGCGCGGAAGGCCGCGGACCGGTTCGGCTGCGTGGTGCTGCTCAAGGGCCGGCACACCCTGGTCGCGCACCCCGACGGCCGGGTCCGCGCCACCACCGTCGGGCCGCCGTGGCTGGCCACCGCAGGCGCGGGTGACGTGCTGGCCGGGCTCTGCGGCTCGCTGCTCGCCGCCGGGCTCGACCCGTTCGACGCCGGCTCGGTCGGCTCCTGGCTGCACGGTGCCGCGGCCGCCGCGGCGAGCGCGGGCGGGCCGCTGCAGGCCGGGGACGTCGCGGCCGCGCTGCCCCGGGTCTGCCGGGCGCTGCTGGCCTGACGCGCCCGGCGGCGCTGGCCAGACCGCTGGGGCCGGCGGGGCCAGGTGGGCCGGGTGCCGAAGCCCAGTGGCCGTGGCCGGACGACGACACCGGCGAGTCCGATGAGAGACTGTCGCCGCCATGACCAGCCCCGAGCGCCCTGCACGCCCCGAGCCCGCCGGCCGGCGGGTGCAGCGCGCGCCGCGGGCCGAGGTGGTCGTCGACCTGGCCGCGATCCGGGACAACGTGGCCACGCTGCGACGGATCGTCGGCCCGGCGCAGCTGATGACGGTGGTCAAGGCCGACGGCTACGGCCACGGCATGGTCGAGGTCGCCCGGGCGGCCCGCGACGCCGGGGCGCAGTGGCTGGGGGTCGCGGTCGCCGAGGAGGCCCTGGCGCTGCGGGCCGCCGGCGACACCGGTCCGCTGCTCTGCTGGCTGGCCGTTCCCGGCGAGGACTACGCCCCGCTGGTCGAGGCCGGGGTCGACGTCACCGCCTACACCGTCGAGGAGCTCGACGAGGTGGTCGCCGCCGCCCGCGGTCTGGGGACGCCGGCCCGGGTGCAGCTCAAGATCGACACCGGCCTCTCCCGCGGCGGCTCCCCGCGCGAGCTCTGGCCCGCGCTGGTGCAGGCCGCCGTCCGCGCCGAGGCCGGGGGAGCGCTGCGGGTCACCGGAGTCTGGTCGCACCTCGCCTGCGCCGACGAGCCCGAGCACCCGGCCAACGCCGAGCAGGAGCAGGCGTTCCGGGAGGCCTGCGAGGTGGCGACCGCCGCCGGGCTGGCCCCCGAGGTGCGTCACCTGGCCAACTCGGCGGCTGCGCTGCTGCGTCCCTCGGCGCGCTTCGACCTGGTCCGGTGCGGCATCGCCAGCTACGGCCTGAGCCCTGCGCCGGACGTGGTCGGCCCCGCCGAGCTCGGGCTGGTGCCCGCGATGACGGTGCAGGGCCGGCTCGCCCTGGTGAAGCAGATCCCTGCAGGGGCAGGCGTCTCCTACGGGCACACCTATCGCGCCGCGACGCCGGAGACGGTTGGCGTCGTCCCGCTGGGGTACGGCGACGGGGTGCCCCGGCACGCGTCCGGGCGCGCCGAGGTGCTGGTCGGAGGCCGGCGCCGTCCGGTCCGCGGCCGGATCTGCATGGACCAGTTCGTGGTCGGCGTGGACGACGACGTACGCACCGGCGACCCCGTCGTACTGTTCGGCAGGGGAGACGACGGCGCACCCACCGCTCAGGACTGGGCGGAGGCGTGCGGCACCATCTCCTACGAGATCGTCACGCGTGTCGGGGGCCGGGCGCGACGCAGGCACGTGGACGGAAGGAGCGCGGAGTGAAGAGGCAACGGCTGCTCGGCATGGCCGCCGCCGGCGTCGGCGCGACCGTGGCCGCGCTCGCCACCGGGCTGGTCGTCGAGCGCCGGGTGGTCACCAGCCGCAAGGCCGGCGCCGCGGACGCCGACCGGCTCGGGGGGTTGCGCTCGGACCCGGTGACGGTCGTCGCCGACGACGGGCTCGAGCTCTACGCCGAGGTCGACGAGGTGAAGCCGTACCGGAACGGCAACGCCGTCCCGCGCGCCGAGCACGAGCCCACGCTGGTGTTCGTGCACGGCTACGCGCTGAACCTGGACTGCTGGCACTTCCAGCGACGCCACTACCGGGGCAAGCACCGGATGGTCTTCTACGACCAGCGCTCCCACGGTCGTTCGGAGCGTTCTTCGCGTGAGAACGCGACCATCGACCAGCTCGGCGACGACCTCGCCGCGGTGATCGACGACCTGGTGCCCGAGGGGCCGATCGTGCTGATCGGTCACTCGATGGGGGGCATGACGCTGATGACCTTCGCCGAGCAGCAACCCGAGGTGTTCGACGACCGGGTGGTCGCCGCGGCGCTGATCTCGACGACCGCCGGTGGCCTGCACCCGCACCGGATGCTCAGCACGCTGATCCCCGACCGGGTCGGCGGCACCCTCGGCCCCGGCTGATCGCCATGCTCGCCCGGGCTCCCGAGCTCGTCGACAGCGCCCGGCGACGCGGCTCGAACATCGGCTTCCTGGTCACCGACCGGTTCGCCTTCGGCGACGAGGTGCCACCGTCCTACGTCGAGTTCGTCGACGAGATGCTGGCCGGGACGCCGTTCGACGTGATCGCGGAGTTCTTCCCGCACTTCGAGTCCCTGGACAAGTTCTCGGTGCTGCACGCCTTCGCCGCCATCCCCACCACCATCCTGTGCGGCACCAAGGACCTGCTGACCTCGGTGGGGCACAGCCGCAAGATGGCCAAGCGCATCGAGGGGGCGCGGCTCGTCGAGGCGGTCGGCGCCGGCCACATGGTGATCCTCGAGCGGGCGGAGAAGGTGAACAGCGTCCTCGACGAGCTGCTCGCGGAGGTCGTCCGGCGCCGCGGCGACTCGCAGGCGTCATGATCGAGGTCGCCGAGGTCGGTCCCGAGCGTGCCGGCGA
This sequence comes from Nocardioides mesophilus, assembly GCF_014395785.1. GTDB lineage: Bacteria > Actinomycetota > Actinomycetes > Propionibacteriales > Nocardioidaceae > Nocardioides_B > Nocardioides_B mesophilus. Next base: position 2,626,070 of record NZ_CP060713.1, read on the forward strand.
CGTCGTGTCGGTGATCCACGCCGGGTTCGGCGCCCGCGAGGTGCTCGACCCGCCGTCGACCGCGACGGAGGAGACGGTGCAGACGGTGGCGGCCGCGCTCACCGCCCACGGCGGTCTGCTGGCGACGGCCGACGCCGTCCCGGTCGGGGCGCTGCTGTTCGAGCCGCAGGGCCAGCTGCTCGGCCTGCGCCGGGTCTCGGTCGACCCGGACGAGCAGGGGCGCGGCGTCGCCCGGGCGCTGGTCCGCCGCGCCGAGCGGGTGGCGGAGGAGCGGGGCTTCGAGGGGGTGCTGCTCACCGCCCGCGCGGAGCTGCCGCGCACCGTCCGATTCTGGCAGCACCTCGGCTACGCCGAGACCGGCCGCGAGGGGTCGCTGCTGACGCTGGCCCGGGTGCTGCCGGTCCGGGTCGAGGCCGCCACCGCCGAGCAGGCGCAGGAGCTCGGCCGCCGGCTGGCCGTCGTGCTGCGGGCCGGCGACCTGGTGATCCTCAGCGGGGACCTCGGCGCCGGGAAGACCACCTTCACCCAGGGCCTCGGCGGCGGCCTCGACGTCCGCGGCTCCGTCACCTCCCCGACCTTCGTGATCTCCCGGGTGCATCCCTCGCTGGTCGGCGGCCCCGCGCTGGTCCACGTCGACGCCTACCGGCTGGGCGGCATCGAGGAGCTCGACGACCTCGACCTGGACACCTCCCTGGAGGACGCCGTCACCGTGGTCGAGTGGGGCGAGGGGGTCGCGGAGGGGCTGGCCGACACCCGCCTCGAGGTCCGGATCACCCGGGCCCGCGCCGACGACACGGCTCCGGTCCCCGACGGACCGGGCCCGGAGGGGGACGGGGAGGAGCCGCGCGACCCGCGCACCTTCACCTTCGTCCCGGTGGGCTCCCGGTGGATCGGGTCCGGCCTGCGGTCGGCCCTGGACTAGCCTCGTCGCCGTGCTCCTCGCCTTCGACACCGCCACCGAGGCCGTCACCGTCGCCCTGCACGACGGCGAACGGGTAGTCGCCGCGTCCACCACCGTCGACGCCCGCCGGCACGGCGAGCTCCTCGCCCCGGCGATCGCGGCCGTGCTGGACCGCGCCGGCATCGTCCGCCAGGACCTCACCGCGCTCGCGGTCGGCGTCGGCCCGGGGCCGTTCACCGGGCTGCGGGTCGGCCTGGTGACCGCCCGGACCCTGGCCCTGGTGCTCGACGTCCCGGTGTACGGCGTGTGCACGCTCGACGTGCTGGCCGCCCAGGCGCTCGACGAAGGCGCCACCGGCGGCGAGCCGTTCCTGGTGGCCACCGACGCGCGCCGCAAGGAGGTCTACTGGGCCGGCTACGACGCGGCCGGCGTGCGGCTGCAGGGCCCCCAGGTCTCGAAGCCGGCCGAGGTCGCAACCGAGGCGTTCGTGGTCGGCCGCGGCGCGCTGCTCTACCCCGACGCCTTCCCCCGCCCGGTGGGCCCCGAGCACCCCGACGCCGGCGTGCTCGCCGCCGTGGTCGCCGGTGAGCGCGCCGAGCTGCTCGACCCGGAGCCGCTCTACCTGCGCCGCCCCGACGCGGCGGCCGCGCACCGCCCCAAGCGCGTCTCGTGACGCGAGCCGCCGGGCCGGCCGACGTGGCCGCGGTGGTGCGGCTGGAGCAGGAGCTGTTCGGGCCGGACGCGTGGAGCGAGCCGCAGGTACGCGAGGAGCTGCTCGGCGCGCGCCGCCGCTCCTGGGTGGCGCTCGCCGGCCCGGCACCCGGTCGGGTGGTCGGCTACGCGGTGACGCTGCGCTCCGGCGACGTCGCCGACCTCCAGCGGATCGGCGTCGACCCGGCGCACCGGCGGCGTGGCCTGGCCCGTGCGCTGCTGGCCGGCGCGGTCGACGCGGCGGCCGCGGACGGCGCCGTACGCCTGCTGCTGGAGGTGTCCGCCGGCAACGCCGCCGCGATCGGGTTCTACGCCGCCGTGGGGTTCGCGCCGATCGCCCGGCGACGGCGCTACTACCGCGACGGTTCGGACGCGCTGGTCATGGAGCGACCGCTCCGGAGCTGAACGTGGTGACGACCCGGTAGCCGAGCCGCTCGTAGAGCCGCACCGCGGTCGCGTTGTCGCTGTAGACGCCGAGGCTGGCCAGCCCGGTGCCGTCGCGGAGCGCGTGGTTGGTCAGCGCCGCGCTGAGCGCGGTGCCGAGGCCGGCGCCGCGGGCGTCGGGGTGCACCGCGATGCCGCGCAGCTGGAGAGTGCCGTCGTGCATCCGCTGCAGCGCACCGGTGGCCAGCAGCCGGCCGGCGCGCCGCACGCCCAGCCACAGCGCGATCCCCGGTGCGCCCGGCCGCGCGAAGCTGTCCGCGTTGGCGACGTCGAGCAGCGCGTCGACCGCGGCGCCGTCCGCGGCGGCGTCCAGCCGCTCCACCGGGTGGGTCTCCCGCCCGGCCACCGGCGTGGTGGTGGTCATCCAGTGCCACTGGTGCGGGTCGGTCAGGTGCCACGCGCCGGGCACCCGGGCCGGGACCTCGACGCGGACCCGGGCCGGCTGGTCGCCGACGCCGACGACGTGCGCCATCAGCGGCTCGAGCTGCCCGGCCGGACCGAGGCAGGTGTAGACCGAGCCCTCCGGCGCCTCCCCGGGGCGGCCCCGCACCCCGTCGAGGACCACCGCGTCGCCGAGCAGCCAGGCACGGCGTACGTCGTCCGGGGCGATCTGGTGCCTCAGGAAGGGGTGGCCGGTCCGCGCCAGGGCCACCGGGACCGTCACGTCGCTGATCTCCTGCACCCGGTCATTGTCCGGGTGCGGTGGGTGGGCGTCGCCGCCGGTGCACCGGTCGGCACAATGGAGCCCATGACCGACCGGCCGCTGATCCTCGGGATCGAGACCTCCTGCGACGAGACCGGTGTCGGCATCGTGCACGGGCACACCCTGCTCGCCGACGCGGTGGCCTCCAGCGTCGAGGAGCACGCCCGGTTCGGCGGCGTGGTGCCCGAGGTGGCCTCCCGCGCGCACCTGGAGGCGATGGTGCCCACGATCGAGCGCGCCTGCGAGGACGCCGGCGTGAAGCTGCACGACGTCGACGCGATCGCGGTCACCAGCGGCCCCGGGCTCGCCGGCGCCCTGCTGGTCGGGGTCGCGGCGGCGAAGGCGCTCGCGGTCGGGCTCGGCAAGCCGCTCTACGGGGTGAACCACCTCGCCGCGCACGTGGCCGTCGACCAGCTCGAGCACGGACCGCTGCCGGAGCCGTGCATCGCGATGCTGGTCAGCGGCGGGCACTCCTCGCTGCTGCGGGTCGCGGACGTGACCGGCGACGTCGTACCCCTCGGGGCGACCATCGACGACGCCGCCGGCGAGGCCTTCGACAAGGTCGCGCGGCTGCTCGGGCTGCCCTTCCCGGGCGGGCCGCACATCGACCGCGAGGCCAGGTCCGGCTCCTCGGTCGCGATCGACTTCCCGCGCGGGCTCAGCTCGCAGCGGGACCTGCAGCGGCACCGCTTCGACTTCTCGTTCTCCGGGCTGAAGACCGCCGTCGCCCGCTGGGTCGAGGCCCGCGAGCGGGCCGGCGAGCCGGTGCCGGTGGCCGACGTCGCCGCCTCGTTCCAGGAGGCGGTCTGCGACGTCCTGACCCGCAAGGCCGTCGACGCCGCCGCGGACCAGGGCATCGAGGACATCCTGGTCGGTGGCGGCGTCGCGGCGAACTCCCGGCTGCGGGTGCTGGTGGAGGAACGCGCGTCCGCCCGGGGGATCCGGGTGCGGGTGCCGCGACCGGGGTTGTGCACCGACAACGGCGCGATGGTGGCCGCGCTCGGCGCGGAGATGGTCGCGCGGGGCCGCCGGCCCTCGGGCCTGGACCTGCCGGCGGATTCCTCGATGCCGGTCACCGAGGTGCTCGCCGGCTGATCGGGTCTCAGGACCGCGGCACGCCGGCGAACCAGAGCGAGACGTCCATGCCGCCCGGGAAGATGTCGCTGACCTGCTCCAGCGAGCCGTCCACCCCGGCCCGCACCATCGTCTCCTTGCGGCCGTCGGTGACGGTCGCGAGCACGCTCCGGGAGTCCTCCCACACCGTCTGCTGCACAGCGAAGGGCGCGTCGCGGTCCGCGGAGAAGGTGGTGAGGACCTTGCCGTTGCGGGCGTCCAGGATCGACAGGGTGGGCGAGCCGAGGCCGTCCGCGTCGTTGGTGAACCCCAGCACGAACTGGCCGTCCGGGCTGAAGTCTCCGAGCGCGGTGCGGCAGGTCTTCCACAGCAGGCGGCCGGGG